>CAVKTI010000008.1:0-54323 GCA_963659365.1 Acutalibacteraceae bacterium
TGCCGCCAGCGTGCGCTACGACCAAATACGCCCCGACACGCAAGATAATATCAGTGCGTCCCTACGAGCAATGATTATCGAATCATCGAATCATCGAATCATCAATTGTTTGAGATGTTCTGCTCTTCAACTTTATACACTTTTCACTTTATAGACTTTCAACTTTCAAACTTTATGAATTTTCGCACTCTCTTGCGACTTGCTACTTACATCTTGCGACTAAAAAATCACAATTTTTGTTCAAAAAAATTTAATTTGCGCAAAGTTTGGCACGAAATTTGTATCTCATTTTGCAAAAAAAAACAAAAACGATGAAAAAAGTAACTAAAACACGCAACCAGATTCTCGCTGTGGCAAGCGAGTTGTTCAAAAACTTCGGCTTCGACAAGACCTCGATCGACGACATCGCACGCGAAGCACACAAAGCCAAACGGTCGATTTACAACCATTTTGCGAGCAAAGAGGAGTTGTTTGCCATCATCATTGGCAACGAAATTGCAGAGGTGCGCACCTCGCTGCAACCCATACTCGACGACACCGAACGCCCCGCTGTCGACCGCCTGAAAGAGTACATGATTCGGCGTATGGAACTGATTAGCCACGCCGAAAACTACCAACAGATGATGCGCAACGAAATTGGGCACGCTTTCGACCAGCGGTTCGACAACATACGCCAGTTGTGCCGCGATTTCGACGAGTGGGAACGCACACAGTTCAAACGCATTGCCGCCGATGGGGCTTCCCGCCGTTTTGCACCCGATTTCAACATCGACGCATTTGCCGATATGCTGCTGATGGTGCTGAAAGGCCTCGAAATTTCGTTCTTCGTGCAGAAAAATTATGCGAAATACGCTGCCACATTCAGCACATTTGTGGGCTGCGTGGTCGGAAGCCTTATCGAGCAGAACAAGCAAAAACAACTTTAAGAGGAAAACATCAGAAAAGACATCACAAAATGAAAAAAACAGTGATTTTTGCGGTTGCACTGCTTGGGCTCTGCTCCTGCAACAAAGCGAAAATTTTTACTGGCGACTACGCCTACAAAACTTCGGGAACGCTCACCATCAGCAGCACCGACACCACAGCCGTGCCATACACACTGAAACAGGTTGGACAGTTGAATGTGATCGACCTAAAATCGAGCAAAAAAGATAGCATATTGCTGGTTTTCAACGAGTTGGGCGGCAACATCACCTCTGTGCGTGCCAAAGTCGATGGCGACTCGCTGCGACTTGTGCCATACACCAAAACTATATCGCTGCAAACGGGCTTGCTGCAATCGGTTAGCGGCGAAATAAAAGTGAGCGGACGCGGTGTGCGTTACGACGACATCATCATGCTCGACGAGGTGTACGACGGCGAACTGACGAGCGACACAACCACCATAAAAATATACGGAAGCCACATAGCCACAGTAGCCAACCGCAACTAATCGGGCAGAACGATGAAACGAATCGGAATACTCTTAATTTGCGGCTACTGTGCCGTCGCGCTGGCTGCGCAACCAAAGACGGTGGACGACTGCATTGCGCTGGCTACCGAACACAGCACATCGCTCAAGGTGGCCGACGAAACGGTGCGGATAGCGCAAAACACACGCAGCCAAACCATCAGCAACTATTTTCCGCATATCGGCGTGGTGGGTTCGTACCAATGGAACCAAAAGAACCTTGAACTTATCGATTACGGCAGCATGATGTATGGTATGCTCATTCCTGCCGAAATTCGCCACCTGACACGCATCGATATTCAGAATGTGATGGTGGCCGATGTGGCGTTGGTGCAGCCCGTGTTTCTCGGTGGAAAACTGATTGCGCTAAACCAGATGGCCAACTACGGACAGACGGTGGCCGAAAACAATGTGAAAGCCATGCGCGACAATGTGAGCCTGCTGACGCAAGAAAACTACTGGTTGGTGGTGTCGCTGGCGCAAAAACGCGCGCTGGCGCACAGCATGGTGGAACTGCTCGCACAGACGCAAAAAAATGTGAGCCACATGATAGACGAAGGCATTGCCACACCGTCGGATCTGCTGAATGTGGAGGTGCGTTTGAACGAAGTGCAACTGGCCGAATCGAAGATAGACCAAGGGCTGACAATGGCAAAATTCAACCTGATGCAACTCTGCGGCATCGACCTGAACGACACCATCATACTGGCCGACGAGGCCACCGACACGCTGTCGTTGCAGATAGCCGACAACCTGTTTTCGACGCTCGACACTGCTAACATCTACAGCAATCGCACCGACATTGCCAACCTCGAATTAGCAAAGAAAATCACCAAAAAGCAGGAAACGGTGGTGCGCTCGTCGCTGCTGCCGAATGTGTTGTTCAACGCCAATTACCTTGTATCGAACCCGAATCTGTACAAAGGTTTCGACAATTCGTTTGGCGGAATGTTCAATGTGGGCGTTTCGGTTACCGTGCCAATCACTGGCTGGATAGGAGGCAGTTACCGTTTGAACTCGGCCAAAGCCAGCACACACATCAAAGATTTGGAGATAGAGGCCGCCAAAGACAAGGCGCAGTTGGAACTGAAGCAAGCCACGCTCCAATACACGCAGGCTAATAGCACGCTTGCTGCCGCCACCACAAGCAAATCGACCGCCGAAGTGAACTTGCGCTCGGCCGAACTGCGGTTCGACGAAGGTTTCAGCAATCCGCTGGCACTGATGGAGGCGCAAACTGCATGGCTCAAAGCGCAAACCGAATACATCGACGCACAGATAGGCGTGCGCATGGCCGAACTCACCTTGCAAAAAGTGAGCGGACAGGTGAAATAAACTGATTTTTAACGGAATAAAATAGAAACAAGAATATGAGCGAAGAGGTAAACAACAGAAAAGAGAAAGATGTTTTGGCATCGAAAAAGAAGATCGCGCTGAACAACATCATCATCGCTTTTTGTGCGATGGTGGGCATCATTGTGCTGGTGGCTGTGGCGGGATTTTTCATTTTGCAGCCCGAAGACGAAATCATCATGGGGCAAGCCGAAGCCGAAGAGTTGCGCATATCGGGCAAAGTGCCGGGGCGCATCGTCAAATACAATGTCGAAGTGGGCGACCAAGTGCATGTGGGCGACACCTTGGTGCTGATTCCAAGTCCCGAAGTGGCCGCCAAACTGGAGCAGGCCGAAGCCTTGCGCCAAGCCGCCTCGGCGCAGCGCGAGCGTGCCGAAAAAGGTGCGTCGAACAACACAGTGCAGACCACTTACGAACTTTGGCAAAAGGCCAAAGCCAACCGCGAATTGGCCGAAAAAACTTGCGCGCGCATACAAAAACTCTACAAAGAGGGCGTGGTGTCGGCGCAACGCCGCGACGAAGCCGAAGCCACATTGCGCTCGATGAAAGCCTCGGAGCAGACCGCCTACACGCAGTATAAGCGCAGCAAAGAGACCATTTCCGACGAAAATCAAGCCATTTTCGATGCCTTTGTGAACTATTCGCTCGGTACGTTGGCCGAAGTGCATTCGTACGAAAAAGAGGGCGCACTGATTTCGCCCACCAACGGCGAAGTTTCGGAGATTTTCCCCAAAGTCGGCGAACTGGTAGGGCAGGGCGCACCCATCATGAACATCGTCAATTTGGACAATATGAGCGTGATTTTCAATGTGCGCGAAGATTTGTTGCCGCAATTCAAAATGGGCGACACCATCAGCGCATTTGTGCCTGCGCTCGCCAACGACACCATCGCCCTGCGCATCACGCACCTAAAAGATATGGGCACTTACGCCGTTTGGAAAGCGACAAAAGCCACTGGCCAATACGACATCAAAACATTCGAGGTGCGCACGCATCCTGTGGAAAAAGTGGAGGGATTGCGCCCGGGCATGAGCGTCATTCTCAAACTCGAAAATTGATATTAAGGGTAGAATGTCGCTGAAAGTTACAGCCAAACGCCTGCTTGCCATCAATAAGCGTGAGTGGCAGCGCATTGCTACGCGACCGATTTATGCTTTTGGCATATTTTTCGCGCCGATAATCACTGCGCTTGTCATGCTGTCGCTGATGCGCTGCGGCCTGCCCACCGACCTGCCCGCTGGCGTTGTCGATTTGGACAACACCGCCACATCGCGCACGCTGATACGCCAACTCAACAGTTTTCAGCAGACAGGCATTGTGATGCAGACCAAAAGTTTCACCGAGGCACGGCGCGCCATGCAAGAGGGCAAAATTTTCGGATTTTTCTACATTCCCGAAGGCTTCACCGCCGATGCCACCGCTGGTCGCCAACCGAAAATATCGTTCTACACCACGAGTTCGTTCATGATTGGCGGCTCGCTGCTGTTCAAGGATATGGAAACGATTTCGGTGCTGGCAGGCAAAGCCGTGTCGCTGCAAACAGGGCTGGCCTACGGACAAACCGAAGATGCCATCATGGCACGCATACAGCCGATAGCCGTACACACGCATGCGCTCGGCAATCCGTGGCTCAACTATTCGGTCTATCTGAACAACTGTTTTCTGCCCGGCATGATGCAACTGCTCATCTTTATGATAACGGTCTATTCCATCGGCATCGAGATAAAAGAAGGCACTTCGCGCCAATGGTTGAGCCGTGGCGGTAACTCACTGACAGTAAGTCTATTAGGAAAACTTTTGCCGCAAACATTTTTGTGGTGCATCACTGGTTTGCTGATGTTGTCGCTGCTCTATGGTTACGGCCATTTTCCGCTGCTTTCGGGCTGGGGGCCGATGCTCGGAGCGATGTTTTGCCTTATCATCGCCTCGCAAGCCGTGGGTGTGTTCATGATTAGCATTCTGCCGACGCTGCGCATGGGATTGAGTTTTGCGAGTCTGTTTGGTATGCTGTCGTTTTCGGTGTGCGGATTTTCGTTCCCAGTGCAAGCCATGTACGGCGCTATACACGCCTTGGCTTACCTATTCCCGATGCGGCATTATTTCGAAATTTATGTGTCGCAAGCGTTGAACGGCCGCCCGCTGTTCTATTGTTGGTGGAACTATGTGGCGCTGCTCTGTTTTCTGCTGCTGCCCATACTGAACGCACGCAATCTGAAACGCGAACTGCTGCACTTCAAATATATTCCGTAACGCCATGAACAATCCATACAGTCTGAAACAGCGCATACGCGAGGGCTTCAAAGGCACTTTTTATGTCTGGCGGCAGGAACTGAATTTCATTTGCAAAGATTCGGTGGTGGTGCTGTTTTTCTTTGTCGTGCCATTGGCCTATCCTGTCATCTACACGCTCATCTACAACACCGAGCGTGCCAGCGACGCGCCATTGGTAGTTATCGACGATTCGCACAGCGCATTGAGCCGCGAATTTATACGCCGTGTCGATGCAAGTCCCGAAGTGAAAGTGGTGGCGCACTGTCCCGATATGCCGCACGCACAAGAGTGGCTCGACAAGCAGTACGCTTACGGCATTCTCTACATTCCGCGCGATTTTAGCGAGGCAATACACAGGAACAAACAGGCGCATGTGAGTCTCTATTGCGATATGAGCAGCCTGCTTTTCTACAAAGCGTTTGTGCTGACTGCCACCGATGTGTCGCTCGATATGGGCGCAGAGTTGCAGATGGAACACGAAAAACACGCCACGCGCCAGCAAGACGATGTGGCGGTTGCGCCTGTCGAGTCGGAGGCCATTGCGCTCTACAATCCGCAGTCGGGATTTGCCAGTTTTCTTATTCCTGCGGTGCTGATGTTGCTCATACAACAAACACTGCTCATCGGCATCTGTATGTTGGCAGGCACGGCGCGCGAGCGCAACCAGTTCGACACGCTGATTCCTGTGGCGCAGCACTACAACGGCGTTCTCCGCATTGTGTTCGGTAAATCGCTGCTCTATTTCATGCTCTACACACTGGCATCGTTCTGGCTGTTGTTGGTCATGCCAAAACTCTTTTCACTGCCGCGCCTTTCCGACCCGATAGACCTGCTGCTGTTTGGTTTGCCCTACATTTTGGCGTGCATATTTTTTGCCATCACGCTGTCGTGCTTTGTCAAAGACCGCGAAAGCCCGATGATACTTCTCGTTTTCACATCGGTCATATTCGTATTTCTTTCGGGCGTGTCGTGGCCAACCGTTGCCATGCCCGATTTCTGGCGCTATTTTTCGTACCTCATTCCATCGACACACGGTGTGCAGGGCTTTGTGAAGATGAACAGCATGGGCGCAACACTGCAACAGATTCAGTTCGAATACCGCGCTCTTTGGTTGCAAGTTGGGTTTTACTTTGTTACCGCTGTGCTCTGCTACCAGATGCGATTCAGGCAAACACGCGCGCGCCATCGGCACAAACGCAGAAGCAGAATTCAAGCGCGCCTTGCAGAACTGCAACGCATAACCGCAAACATCAAAAATCGAGAAAAATGATCATCAATTTCGACAAAATCGAGGAGCAGATTATGCCCAATTTCAAGGGCGGCGACAAAGAGGTCGGTCTGCGCATATTCGACGACCCGCAGAACCGCATCATGCGCGGACGGCTCACACGCGGCGCATCAATCGGACTGCACACGCACGATACCAACTGCGAAATCATTTTCGTAACGCGCGGCAGCGGGCATGTCATCGACGACGGCGAGCGTTTGCCGTTGACCGCTGGCGACTGCCACTACTGCCCACAAGGCCACACACACAGCCTGATAAACGACGCCAGCGACACACTGGAATTTTTTGCAGTAGTGCATTAGAAAGTCGGGAGACTTTCTAATTTCAAATTTCAAATTGTCGGATTAGACAAATAAACATAGAAACTTAAAAACTTAGAAACAAAAATTGCGCCAGCAATTTTGAGAAACCACTTTATACACTTTCAACTTTATAGACTTTATACACTTTCAACTTTATAGACTTTATACACTTTCAACTTTACAAACTTTTTATGAAAATCCTATTAGTTATCGACCAGTTCGATGCCGACAACAACGGCACTACCATATCGGCAAAGCGTTTTGCGAATGTGTTGCGCAACCACGGCCACGAGGTGCGCGTGATAACCACTGGTTCCGAGAGCGACGACAAATACATTGTGCGCGAATTTCACCTGCCGCTGTTCGATAGCCTCGTCAAATCGCAAGGTATGGCGTTTGCCGAACCCAACAAAGCCAAACTGACCGAAGCCATTGAATGGGCTGATGTGGTGCATTTTATGATGCCTTTTGCGCTCTCGATTGTCGGCTTGAAAGTGGCAGAAACGCTAAATGTGCCACACACGGCGGCCTTTCATGTGCAGCCCGAAAATATCACTTCGTCGGCAGGCATGAAAAACTGGAAACTGGTGAACAAATCGCTCTACATGATGGCGCGCGACATCTTCTACAACAAATTCACGCACATACATTGCCCCAGCCAATTCATTGCTAATCAACTGAAAAAGAACGGTTACACGGCGCAACTGCATGTGATTTCGAACGGCGTAGAACCCGATTTTGTCTATCGAAAAAAGGAGAAAATGCCCGAATTTGCAGGTAAAATTTTGATAATGATGATTGGGCGTCTGTCGGCCGAAAAACGCCAAGATGTCATCATCAAAGCCGTCAAAAAGTCGAAATACGCCGACCGCATACAACTGGTTTTTGCGGGGCAAGGTCCCAAACGCGAAGAACTCGAACAGATGGGGCGAACGCTCAAAAATCCGCCCATTTTCCGCTTCTTCTCCAAACCCGAACTGCTCGATATGCTGGCCATGACCGACCTTTATGTGCACGCTGCCGACATCGAAATCGAGGCCATCTCGTGCATCGAAGCCTTTTCGAACGGTCTTGTGCCGATTATCGCCAACAGCAGCCGCTCGGCCACGCCGCAGTTTGCGCTCGACAAACGCAGCCTGTTTGTGCCTGGCAATGCCACCGATTTGGCGCAAACCATCGACTACTGGCTCGACAACCCCGACGAGCGCGAACGCATGGAACACAAATACAGCGAACACGGCCGCCAGTTCGGCATCGAACAGAGTGTGTGTGCCATCGAAAAAATGTTCCAAATGGCCATCGACGAAAACGCCGTCAAACCGCGCCACCGCTCCATCGAAGAGAAAATCCAAGAGATACTTGGCCGAATAATGGAGTAGCGATAATTAGTCGCAAGATGTGAGTAGCAAGTAGCAAGTCGCAAGAAGAGATTTTAAGAACATAGAATATAGAGCATAGACAAAATTATTTGAAAATTTGAAAATTGTTTTTTGCCTTGCGGATTCTTATTGATGCGTTAAACTCATCAACTTTTCAACTCGTCAACTTATCAACCCAATCTGAAATTTGAAATTCTGAAATTTGAAATTCTGAAATTTGAAATTCTGAAATTTGAAATTCTGAAATTCTATCATTGCGGCTTGCCGCACCACTCCTCACTCCTCACTTCTCACTACTAACTTCTCACTGCTAACTTTTGAAAAGTTTGTCAATCAGGTCGTTGCGTCCCATGCGTTTGAGGGCGTCTTTGATTTGGGTGCGTGCTTCGGGTTTGTACCAGAAGAAAAATTGGCGTTGTGCGAGTTTGTCGTGTGGCGAGCGTGCCACGAAAACGGGCTTCAGCGTGTAAGGGTCGAGCCCTGTGTGGTACATCTCGGTGGCCAAAGTCATGGGCGTGGGCGTAAAATCCTGCACCTGCTCCAACTGAAAATTGAGGCGTTTGGTCTCGACGGCCAATTCGGCCATCTCCTGCGGACGGCAGCCGGGGTGGCTCGAGATGAAATAGGGAACGATTTGCTGGTGCAGCCGCCCTTCGGCATCGATGCGGTCGAATAGGCGTTTGAACTCCTTGAAGAGTGCAAAACTCGGTTTGCGCATAACTTGCAACACGGCATCGGAGGTGTGTTCGGGAGCCACTTTTAGCCGTCCCGACACATGGTGTTCGATGAGTTCGCGCAGATAGTTGCGGTTGGCAGCGTTCACGCGCTCGTCGTCGGTGCGGTACAGCGCCACATCGTAGCGCACGCCACTGCCGATGAAACTTTTTTTGACGCACGGCAGCGCATCGACAGCCCGATAGAGCGCCAAAAGCGGCGTGTGGTCGGTGTTCATATTGCGGCAAATCGTGGGAAAAGCGCACGATGGACGGCGGCATTTGGCACACACATCGGCATTTTTGCCGCGCATCATATACATATTGGCCGACGGACCGCCTAAATCGCTGAGATAGCCTTTGAAATCGGGCATTTCGGCGATTTTTTTTACCTCGCGAATGATTGATTCTTGGCTGCGCGACACCACAAATTTGCCTTGATGCATCGAGATGGTGCAGAAAGCGCAGCCGCCCCAACAGCCACGGTGCGTATTGACCGAAAATTTTATCATTTCGAAGGCAGGAATGGTTTTGCCCTTGTATTTCGGGTGCGGCTGCCGCGTGAACGGCAATTCGTAGATGGCATCAAGTTCGGCGGTAGTCATCGGGGCAAACGACGGATTGACCACCACAAATTGTTTGCCGACAGGCTGCACCAAATGCACTTGAGTCAGTTTGTTCGATTCAGTTTCGATAATGCGGAATGCCTCGGCCGATTTGCGGCGATCGCGTGCGACTTCTTCGTGCGAATGGAGTATTACCTGTTTAGGTAGAGCAGGCTCTTCGCAGGCAAGATGGGCCGTTTGTGGAATATCGTGGCAATCGTTTACCGAGCCGCCATTGCGTAACACATCGGCAATCGCACGCATCGGCTGTTCGCCCATGCCATAGACCAACAAATCGGCTTTCGAATCGACCAAAATGCTGCGATGCACGCTGTCGGTCCAGTAGTCGTAGTGCGAAAATCGGCGCAGACTCGCCTCGATGCCGCCGATGACGAGCGGCACATCGGGATAGAGTCGTTTCACGATGTTGGCATAGACGATGGTGCAGTTGTCGGGGCGCATGGCGGCGCGTCCGTCGGGCGAATAGGCATCGTTGGAGCGCATGCGGCGGTTGGCGGTGTAGTGGTTCACCATCGAATCCATGTTGCCTGCCGATATGGCGAAAAAGAGGCGTGGGCGACCGAATTTTGTGAAATCGCGAAAATCGCCGTGCCAGTCGGGCTGCGGCACAATGGCCACGCGCAACCCTTCGGCTTCGAGCACTCGCCCGACAACCGCCGCACTGAACGATGGGTGATCGACATAGGCATCGCCCGAAAATAGCACAACATCGACCTCGCTCCAGCCACGGAGTTCAATCTCCTTCTTCGTTGTCGGCAAAAAATCGGTCAGGCGGTTCATTGGTTAGTGTGAATGTATGAAAGTGTGAAAGTGATTTCTAATTTCTAAATTTCTGGTTTCTAATTGTTTCTCAAAATTGCTATCGAAATTTTTGTTTCTAAGTTTCTAAGTTTCTATTGTTCAATAATCACACTATCTGAATTTGCGGTTTTGCACCCTCATTTCTTACCCTCATTGTAGTTTTGACTGGGCATCGTGTTCATAAATCTTCTTTGTAGGTTATTTTGCGGTTGGTGGAGTCGCCGAGGACTATGTAGATTGGGACTTTGGGCAGGTAGCGGTGAATTATGCCGCAATCGTCGGTGGCTTGCAGGTGCGGGTCTTGCAGGGCAAGGCGGTAGGCTTCGGCAATGGTGGTTAAGCTGAAGGCTTGCGGAGTCTGGGCACACATCAGCGTTGAGCGAGGCGGAATGTCTTGCACCACTGGCTCGGTCGCTGTGTTTTGCACTTGCTCCCCTACCCTATACATCGTATCTGTGGCGTGGATGGCGACCGTAACGGCTTCGTGCTGCTGTAGGGCGGTGCAGACATCTGTGATAATCCGCTCGCTCACAAAGGGGCGCGCAGCATCGTGGAGCAAAACATTGATGGAATTTTGTTGTGTATTTCGCCGCTCTATCTCCCGCAGGGCGTTCACGCTCGACTCCCAGCGTTCGCTGCCGCCTGCAATGACAAACACTACTTTCTGCCAACCATTGCAACGCACAATTTCCTCCGCTTGCGCAATGTAATCCTTGTGCATCACAATGCCGATTTCGTCGATACACGCTGCCTGCTCAAACGCCTCCACCGCGTGTTCCAACACGCTCCGTCCATCGGCTAACGGCAACAGTTGCTTGGGCCTGTTTCCGCCTATGCGTGCGCCGATGCCTCCGGCTAATATGACGGCGATGTTTTTCATTTGAGATAATACCCTCCTGTCTTATTGCTCCCTTTTTATTCAATCTTATCCGAAAGTTTCGCCAAAGCTCTACGCACCGTAATCAGCGTCATTCCTAATGCATCTGCAATCTGTTGTCGTTTACAACCTTCGTGTGTGCGGATATATTCCAGCACTCTTTTTATCGGCTCATTTATCGGCTCATCGGTATGTTTCTGAATCGGCAAACGCTTCCAATCGATATGTTCGTAGCGTTTCCGCAGTTCATTATTCTCGCCACAAATCGGACTATTGCACCTCTTCGGATTTTGCCTCTGGAACAATATCGCCATTTGGCTGCTGTTCGGAGCAGTGTTTTTGCGCTTTTTTCAGAAATTTAGCGCGTTTGTCATCGTCGGCAAAGGCGTCGACCAGCCAACCGAGTTGCTCGGCGGTGAGCAGATAGTTGCTGATGTACTTTTTGCCGAGTTTGAGGCGTTTGTTGTCGTTGGCTTCGCGTTTCAGCAAAAATGCCATGGCTCTGGCCTGCCCATAAGTGGCGGTTTTGTACTTGCAATAGGGCTGCGGCTCGACTTGAGCAGCCGCAAGCGTGTCTTGCGCCTGCTGCACGGTAGAAATGCTGTCGTTTTCTTGCGCAAAAGCTGCGCCACACACGGCACAAAAGGCGATTAAAAAAGCAATGGGTTTCATAATTTTCTATGTTTTCTATGTTTCTATGTTTCTATGTTTCTATGTTTCTCGTGCTGCGCACTGTTTCTGTATTTTTGTGGATTTGGTTATTTGGAGAGTTGATAAACCTATCAATTTGAAATTTGAAATTTGAAATTTGAAATTTGAAATTTGAAATTCTGAAATTGCGGCTTTGCCGCATCACTCCTCACTCCTCACTCCTCACTTTCTTCAAGTGTTCTGCCAACTTTTGTTCGGCGGCATTGGGTTGCGGTTGCCAAATTTGTCGGCCGTTCAGTTTGTCGGGCGCATATTGCTGCTGCACAAAGTGGTTCGGAAAATCGTGCGGGTACTTGTATTCTGTGCCGTAGTTGAGCGATTTCATCAATTTTGTCGGGGCATTGCGCAGGTGCAGCGGCACGGGCAAGTTGCCAGTTTCGTTCACAATTTGCAGCGCGTTGTCGATAGCTAGATAGGCCGAATTGCTTTTGGGACTTGCCGCCAGATAGATGGTCGTTTCGGCTAGCGGAATGCGCCCTTCGGGCCAGCCAATTTTCTGAATGGTATCGAAACAGGCGTTGGCCAGCAGCAGGGCATTGGGATTGGCCAGTCCAATATCTTCGGCAGCCGAAATGACCAGTCGTCGCGCGATGAATTTCGGGTCTTCGCCGCCTGCAATCATGCGTGCCAGCCAGTAGATGGCGGCATCGGGGTCGCTGCCGCGTATGCTCTTGATGAACGCCGAAATGATGTCGTAGTGCAGTTCGCCGTCCTTGTCGTAGGCCATCGGATTTTGTTGCAGGCGGTCGGTTACCGTAGCATTGTCAATCACAATTTTGCCCTCGGCTTGCGCATTTGCCACCAGTTCCAAAATGTTGAGCAGTTTGCGTGCATCGCCGCCAGCGTAGCGCAACAGCGCATCGGTCTCTTTCAGTTCGATGTCGCGCTGTTTCAGTTCCGTGTCGGTGTCGATAGCGCGCTGCGCCAGTTGCAGCAGGTCGTCCTCGTCGAGCGGTTGCAGCACATACACTTGGCAACGCGACAGCAGCGGCGTGATGACCTCGAACGACGGATTTTCGGTCGTTGCGCCGATGAGCGTGAAAGTGCCATTTTCGACCGCGCCCAACAGCGAATCTTGTTGCGATTTGCTGAAACGGTGTATCTCGTCAATGAAGAGAATTGGGGTTGCTTGGTTGAAAAAGCGCGCCTGCTTGGCCTTTTCGATGACTTCGCGCACATCTTTCACGCCCGATGTAACGGCACTGAGCGTGTAGAACGGTCGGTCGAGCCGATTGGCAATGATTTTGGCAAGCGTGGTTTTGCCCACGCCCGGCGGCCCCCACAAGATGAACGACGACACATTGCCCGACTCTATCATCTTGCGCAGCACGGCACCGCTGCCCACCAAATGTTTCTGACCTATGTAATCGTCAAGCGTTTTTGGACGCAGGCGTTCGGCTAAAGGTTGCATTTTTCAGTTTAATTTATATTGCAAAAGTAAGAAATTTTTTCGATTTTTAGAGTGATTTCATCGATTTTTTTACTTGCATTTTTTTTTTACCTTTGTAGTTCGAAAAAAGACAATCTTATGGGCAAGAAAAGTAATAACAATGGGCGTGCATACGAATACATTTGTATGCTTTCATTACACAAAGCAATAAGCAAAAAAACTCCTGCTAGCATTATAAAAAATAGCAGTTATTTTGCTGCAGAAAAAGCATGGGCAACACTAACCAAGGCTGACAAATCCATATACACATTGAGCGCAAAATCAATCATTGAAACGATTTTTGCTTTAGAGCCTAACATTCTCGAATCGAATAAAAACACGCTCAAATTGTATATTCAAACCGATCAAAAGGGGCAAGATGCTGATGTTCGCGACATCATAATTGAGCGTCCAGACATCGCTTGGGAAATAGGTTTGAGTATTAAACACAATCACCTAGCAGTAAAGCATAGCCGATTGTCAAAATCTTTGGATTTCGGAGAAAAATGGTACGGTGTAAAATGTTCTAAAACATATTGGGACGACATAAAACCTATTTTTGATTTTCTTGAAAAAGAGCACATCAAAGGAACTCTGTTTCGAAATTTGAGGTCAAAACAAGAAATTTACCGACAAGTTCTAAATGCCTTTATAAGGGAGATTAAGAAACAAATAAAGAAAGACAAAACCATTTCACGAACTATAGTTGAGTATCTCCTTAGCAAGTACGATTTCTACAAAGTAATAAGTCTTGATGATAAACGCATAACCACAATTCAATCGTTTAATATACATGGTACACTAAATCGACCAAGCAAAAAATCAAGACCAAAAATTGTAGTCCCCAAAATTGAATTACCGAACTCACTTGTACACATTGGCATTAAGCCAAGAAGCACAACCACTGCTATCATGATTTTTGATAATGGTTGGCAATTCTCATTTAGACTGCACAACGCAAAAGAGAGTGTTGAACCCTCTTTGAAATTTGATATCAGAATAGTGGGTATGCCAGCAAAAATAAATATGGTTTTTAATTGTATATGGTAATTTTGACAGAAATGAAATTAATAAGTTTGTTCAGTGGTGCAGGAGGACTTGATAAAGGTTTTCACAATGCAGGATTTCGCACAGTAATAGCCAATGAATTTGATCCAAAAATTTGTCCAACATTTAAGGCAAATTTTCCTGAAACAAAGTTAATTGAAGGCGATATTCGTAATGTTTCGGCCGACGATTTTCCTAAAAATGTAGCAGGAATAATTGGTGGGCCTCCATGCCAATCGTGGAGTGAAGCAGGGTCGCTCAAGGGCATTAACGATGCTCGTGGGCAACTTTTCTATGAATATATTCGCATACTCAAAACGACCCAACCTCTTTTTTTTGTTGCCGAAAATGTATCTGGAATGCTAGCAAGGCGTCACTCTGATGCTGTTAATGGTTTTCTAAAACTTTTCGAAGATGCAGGTTACGATGTGAATTTGAAAATGCTTAATGCAAACGATTTTGATGTTCCAGAAGATAGAGACCGAGTTTTTTATGTAGGATTTCGCAAGGATTTACACATCAACGACTATGAGTATCCACACCCCTTATCACATCGACCCACACTAAGAGAAGCAATATGGGATTTGCAAAAAACTGCAATTCCAGCAAAAGAAAAAAATCGTACTAATGGGGACAAATGCGAAATACCAAATAATGAATACTTTATAGGGCAATATTCTCCAATTTTTATGTCGCGAAATCGTGTTCGTTCGTGGGACGAGCCTGGATTTACCGTACAGGCCAGTGGACGGCAATGTCAATTACACCCACAAGCACCAAAAATGATAAAGGTAAACGGAAATTTACAAAAATTTGTAGAGGGGAAAGAACACCTTTACCGCCGAATGACAGTACGCGAAGTCGCACGCATTCAAAGTTTTCCTGACGATTACAAGTTCATCTACGATGATGTAAATTATGGTTATAAGATGATAGGAAATGCTGTGCCAGTTAATCTTGCATACCATGTTGCAATGAGTATTCTCACAACTCTCAAAAAACACAACATTAAAATTGAAGAATAAAAAAGCCGTAACTTTGTTTTTTTGTACGATGCGCTGATTTTGTCTGTTTTGGTAGATGAACAAATGGGTAGCGAAAAATAGGACACCGCATGATGTGTAGAAAAATTTTTGTGTTGGCAGTGGCTTTGCTGGGCGTGGTGGGTGCGCAGGCCTACGACTTTGTGAGCGATGGTTTGTGCTACAACATTACGAGCCGCGTGCCGCCCTACACGGTGGAGGTAACGCAAAAGGAGCAGTGGGGCGCAAATTACGCTGGTTTGACGGCGGCCAACATTCCTGCCTCGGTGGTTTACGAGGGCAACACATACAGCGTTACACGCATCGGTTGGGGGGCGTTTTTGGCGTGCAGCGACCTGAAATCGGTAACCGTCGCCGCCAGCGTTACGCACATCGGCGAGAGTGCTTTTTGGAATTGCGATGCGCTGCTGTCGATTGTGGTAGAGAACGGCAACGGCGTGTACGACAGTCGCAACGGCTGCAACGCCATCATCGAAACCGCCACAAACACACTGATTGCTGGTTGCCAAAAGACGGTCGTTCCGTCCGACATTACGGCCATTGGCTGGGGCGCATTTTGGGGGTGTCGCGGTTTGGAGTCGATAACGATTCCTGCTGGCGTTAAGCACATTGGCGAAGGGGCTTTTTGGGCGTGCAGCGGTCTGAAATCCATTGCGGTGGAGCGCGGCAACAGCGTGTACGACAGTCGCAACGGCTGCAACGCCATCGTCGAAACGGCCACAAACACCATTGTGGTTGGTTGCGAAAACACGACGATTGCGGCCAACATCACAGCCATCGGCGAACGCAGTTTTTACGGCTGTAGCGGCTTGTCGGCCATCACCATTCCCAATAGCGTGGTGAGCATCGGCGACGGCGCATTTTCGGGGTGCAGCGGCCTGTCGGCACTGACGATTCCTGCCAGCGTTACGCACATTGGCGAACTGGCTTTTGGCGGTTGCAGCGGCTTGAAAACAGTAACCGTTCCCGCCAGCGTTGTGCGCATGGGCGCATCGACTTTTGCCGATTGCGCCAGCCTAATGTCAGTAGGCTTGCCCGAAGGCATTGCCGCCATCGACGACGGATTTTTCTGGGGCTGTAGCCGTTTGGGGGCAGTAACATTGCCATCGACCATCACGCGCATCGGTCTGCTGGCGTTCTACGGCTGCAGCGACCTGCAATCGATAACCATTCCTGCCAATGTGGTGCGGCTCGACGACTGGGCGTTTGAGGATTGCGACGGCCTCGAAAACATCACCATCTACGCCACAACGCCGCCCGCAGTTGGCACAGGCGTGTTTGGCAACTACAACGCCACGCTCCGTGTGCCTTGCGAAGCGCGCGAAAAATACGCATCGCACGAGATTTTCGGTCAGTTTTCGGCCATCGAAGCGAACGGCGACTGCCCTCCAACCGCATTGGAGACTGTAGAAATGGCGGCGATTTACGCCAAAAGTGGACGCATATTTTGTTCGGACGACTGCCGTATCTACGACCTGATCGGGCGCGATGTAACAGCGTTAAATGGCTCGTTCTCTGGCATTTACATCGTAAAAGATGGCGAAAAAGCAATCAAAATAGTTGCAAAATAATTATGTAAATTTATAAACAAAAAACTATGAAAAAATCCCTTTTGATGATGACAACCATCTTTGCTCTTACCGCTTGTGGCGGACAGAAAACGCAACTCGAAACGCCTGCCGTGGCCGATTTCGACTATGTGGTCGATCGTTTTGCCGATATGCAAATTTTGCGCTATCGTGTGCCCGACATCGAAAAACTCACGCTGCGCCAGCAGGAGATGCTCTACTACCTGACCGAGGCCGCCTTGCAGGGGCGCGACATCATGTACGACCAGAACTGCAAATACAATCTGCCTGTGCGTCAGATACTTGAGGCCATTTATACCGACGAAAATCAGGACACAACCAGTGCCGATTTCAAGGCATTGACCACCTATCTGAAGCGCGTTTGGGTGTCGAACGGCATTCACCACCACTACGCTGGCGACAAATTTACGCCCGAATTTTCGCAGGAATTTTTCGACCAAGCGGTGCGCAGTCTGCCCGCCGAAAAACTGCCGTTGAACGGTGGCACTGTCGATGAACTGCTCGCCACAATAGACCCTGTGATTTTCGACCCGAATGTGCTGCCCAAGCGCACCAATCAGGCGGCTGGCGTCGATCTGATTCTGACCTCGGCGTGCAACTACTACGACGGCGTAACGCAAGCCGAAGCCGAAGATTTTTACAACAAGATGAAAGACCCGAACGATGCCGAACCCATTTCGTATGGTCTGAACAGCAAACTGGTGAAACGCGACGGCGTGGTGCAAGAAGAGGTTTACAAAGTGGGCGGACTCTATTCGGCGGCTCTCGAAAAAATTGTCTTTTGGCTGGAAAAAGCCCAAAATGTGGCTGAAAACGACCAACAACGCGCCGTCATTGCCAAACTGATTGAGTATTACCGCACGGGCAACCTGCGCACATTCGACGAATATGCCATTCTCTGGGTCGAAGACACCGCCTCGCAAATCGACTTTGTGAACGGATTTACCGAGACTTACGGCGATCCACTCGGCATGAAAGCAAGTTGGGAGAGCATTGTCAATTTCAAAAATATCGAAGCCACCAAGCGCACCGAAACTATCAGCGCCAATGCGCAGTGGTTCGAAGACAACTCGCCTGTTGCGCCCGAATTTAAGAAAGAGAAGGTGAAAGGCGTTTCGGCCAAAGTGATTACGGCCGCCATTCTCGCTGGCGACTGCTACCCCACCACGCCCATCGGCATCAACCTGCCCAACGCCAACTGGATTCGTGCCGCCCACGGTTCGAAATCGGTAACGATAGAAAACATCACCGAAGCCTACGAAGAGTCGGCACACGGCAACGGCTTTGTGGAGGAGTTTGCATGGAGTCCGCGCGAGGTGGCGATGATGAACACCTACAAAAGTCAGACCGACAACCTGCACACCGACCTGCACGAATGTTTGGGGCACGGTTCGGGCAAACTGCTGCCTGGCGTCGATCCCGACGCGCTCAAAGCCTACGGTTCGACCATCGAAGAGGCGCGCGCCGACCTGTTTGGGCTCTATTTCATGGCCGACCCGAAAATGGTTGAACTCGGTTTGCTGCCCAACGATTCGGCCTACGAAGCGCAGTACTACAGTTACTTTATGAACGGTCTGATGACGCAGTTGATGCGCATCGAGCCAGGCAAAAACATCGAAGAGGCGCACATGCGTAACCGCCAACTCATTGCCAACTGGGTGTATCAGAAAGCGCAAGCCGACGGCGACCACTCTGTGGAACTGCGCCAGCGCGACGGCAAAACATTCGTCGTCATCAACGACTACCGACTGGTGCAGAAGCACCTTGGCGAACTGCTGGCCGAGATTCAGCGCATAAAATCGACAGGCGACTATGCAGCGGCGCAAGCCATTGTCGAGGACTACGCCGTGAAAGTCGATTTGAACCTGCACAAAGAGGTTTTGGCGCGCTACGACACACTCGACATTGCGCCCTACAAAGGCTTTGTCAATCCCATTTACACCGCCGATTTCGACCAAAACGGTCGCTTCCGTGGCTTGCATATCGACTACACCGAAAGCTACGCCGCCCAACAGTTGCGCTATTCGCGGGAGTATAGTAGCAAGTAGCAAGAAGCAAGTCGCAAGAAAGATTTTAAGAGCATAGAAGATAGAGCATAGACAAAAACAATTGATAATTGATAATTGACAATTGACAATTATTTGAAGATTTGAAGATTGCGGCATTGTTGAATGCGAACGATTCATAATTCTAAATTCAAAATTCTTAATTGGGTGTGTGGCTTTTCCCCTTTGGGGAAAACGGGAAAAGAGGCCACTGCCAATACTAATGCGTTAAACTCATCAACTGATCAACTGCAAATTAGAAAATTCTGAAATGAACAAACAGCAAGAGCCGATGCGGCAAACTTTTGTCGATGATGTGAAGAGCATTATCAACACCGCCCGCCAAACAGCGGTACGGAGTGTTGATTTTTGTCGTGTGCAAATGTATTGGAACATAGGTCGACGCATTGTCGAAGAGGAACAACAAGGCAAAGACCGCGCCGAGTATGGAACTTATCTGATAAAAAATCTCGCTTCGACATTGGAGCCAGAATATGGGAGCGGCTTTACAATACGCCAATTAGAACGAAGTCGGCAGTTTTATAGACTTTACCCAATTGCGTCCACACTGCGGACGCAATTGAATTGGTCTCAATACAAATTACTTATCTCCATATCCGACCACGACAAACGAGAGTATTACGAACTTGAATCGGTGAATAACGGCTGGACAGCGAGAGAAACCGAACGCCAAATAAACTCGCTGCTCTACGAGCGTCTTTTGTTGAGCAACGACAAAGAATCGGTGATGGCCGTTGCACGAAAAGAACTCGCCCCACAAACGCCGCAAGAAATCATAAAAGACCCTATGGTGCTCGAATTTTTGGGACTGGAACGCAAAGCCACATATTACGAGAAAGATTTGGAGAATGCCATCATCACCCATCTTGCCGACTTTCTGCTCGAAATGGGAAAAGGCTTCTCTTTTGTGGCTCGTCAGAAAAGGATTTTGCTCGAAGACGATGAATTTTTCGCCGATTTAGTATTCTACAATCGTCTGCTTCGCTGCTTTGTGATAGTCGAATTAAAAACTGGCAAACTCACACACCAGGATTTAGGGCAGTTGCAGATGTATGTGAACTACTACGACCGTTGCGAAAAAACGCCCGATGAAAACCCGACCATAGGCATTCTGCTTGGGACGGAGAAGAACGACACTGTTGTCAAAATGGCACTCCCTACCGACAATAAAACCATTTTGGCTGCCCAATACCAACTCTATCTTCCAAGCCAAGAACAATTGATAAACGAAGTCAACAGCGTACTATCGACAGCAGAAAAAGACACGAAAGAGAACGAAAAAAACCTTCAATTACAACGACGAAATTTAATGGCGAGCAGTGAATTTAATTAACCAATTATCTAATTTCCAATTATTTAAATCATTTGAAAATTTGAAGATTTGAAGATTGCGGCATTGTTGAGCGAGAACCTGTCCCCTTTGCAAGGGGACGAGCGCAGCGGAGGGGTTGGAAAATAACTCAATGATTCAATGAATCAATAATTCAATAATTTTTTCGGGGAAAACGGGAAAAGAAACCACAAAAACCAAATAACCAAATCAACAAAAACATAGAAACAGTGCGAAGCACGAGAAACATAGAAACATAGAAACTTTTCAATCAGAAACTAGAAGTTAGAAACTAGAAATTAGAAACTAGAAATTAGAAATAAAAAAATGTTTTCAGGAATTGTAGAAGAGACCGCACGCGTGGTTGGCATTGAGCGCGACCGCGAAAATGTGCATTTTACGCTGACTTGCAGTTTTGTCGGCGAACTAAAAATCGACCAGAGCGTGGCGCACAACGGCGTGTGCCTCACCGTGGTGAAAATCGATGGCGACCGCTACACCGTTACCGCCATGAAAGAGACGCTCGACTGCTCGAACCTCGGGCTGCTGCGCGTGGGCGACGAGGTGAATGTGGAACGCTCGATGATGATGAACGGCCGCCTCGACGGACACATTGTGCAGGGCCATGTGGACCAAACCGCACGCTGCACCGAAGTGCGCAACGCCGACGGCAGTTACTATTTCCACTTCGAATACCAAAGCACGCCCGACATGCGCCGCCGCGGCTACCTGACAGTGGACAAAGGCTCGGTTACGGTGAATGGCGTATCGCTCACCGTCTGCACGCCCACGGACAACAGTTTCGAGGTGGCGATAATTCCCTACACTTTCGAACACACCAATTTTCATAACATTGCGGTGGGTTCGGTAGTCAATTTGGAGTTCGACATCATCGGAAAATACATTGCACGAATACATCAAAATTGAACATGATGAAGTTAAAAAAATGGCTGTTGGCGGCGGTGTGTGTGCCAATTTGTTTGGCGGCGCAGGATATTCCCGAAAACATCGCCTACACGCAGATTTACGATTTTATCGACGAATTGGCCATCGACCGCATCGTCAGCATCAATTCGGTGGTGAAGCCCTACAGCCGCGACTACATTGCGCAGAAACTACGCGAAGCGCAGGCTGCCGACTCGCTGCTCACCAAACGCCAGCGCAAGGATTTGGAGTTTTTCTTGAACGACTACGCGCTCGAATGCGACACCGTACCAACGCGCAACATTGTGAGTTGGACCGACAAAAGCACATTTGCGCTGTCGCTCTTGCAGCCGTCGTTTCACTACAACAACAAGTATTTCAAAGCGCGCATCACGCCTATTTTGGGCATGGATCTGATAGTTGGCGCAAAAAAAGGACTGCTGATGAAACGCTGGTTTGGTGCTGATATTCAGATGGATATCGTGAACCATGTGTCGGTGTGGGCCAGTTACCGCGACCAGTCGTACAACGGCAATTTTCTGAAAGAGGAGTATTTCCCCACAAAACGCTACGGCGCACGCATTGCGCAGCCGTCGTACCTGAACCAACTGCCCGGCTGCGAGTACAAAGAGGCCACTTACGGCGGCGACTACAGCGACCTGCGCGGCGGTATCAAGGCGTATGCGTGGTGGGGCAGCCTCGGTTTGGTGAAAGATGTGATTCAGTGGGGCGATGCCTACAACGGCTCGAACATCATTTCGGGACGCGCGCCGAGTTTTCCCATGATTACGCTCAATCTGAAACCGTGTAAGTGGTTCGAACTCAACTACATACACGGCTGGCTGGTGAGCAATGTGCTCGATTCGACCAACTACTATGTGGAGCAATACACCGACAGCACCACCAAAAAACACTACCGCCCTGCCAACAAATTTATTGCTGCCAACATGCTCACTTTCACGCCGATACAAGGGCTGAATCTCTCCATCGGCAACGCCATCATCTACGCCGAACGCAATGTGCAAGCCGCCTATTTCATTCCGATTGCCTACTACAAAAGCATCGACCACCTGCTGACCAAAGGGCTCGGCACCGAAAACCAA
Source organism: Acutalibacteraceae bacterium (assembly GCA_963659365.1). Classification (GTDB taxonomy): domain Bacteria; phylum Bacteroidota; class Bacteroidia; order Bacteroidales; family Paludibacteraceae; genus W0P28-013. Next base: position 22,303 of record CAVKTI010000008.1, read on the forward strand.
AACTCGATGATTTTTTTCAACATCAGTTCGCGCAACATCAAGCACCTGCACCTCTACGGTTCTGTTTTTCTCGACGAATTTAACTCGAAACGCCTGAAAAAAGGCAACGCCGAACGCAATCCGTGGTCGTACAAAGTCGGCTTCAATGTGAGCAACTGGCCTGTGAAAAATCTGTCGCTACAAGGCGAATTTACACGCACAAACATCATCAACTACAAACACTCTATTCCCACACTCACTTGGGCATCGAACAGTTACAATTTGGGGCATTATCTGGGCGACAATTCGCAAGATATCTATGTGGCACTCAACTACAAACCTGTGCGCGGCTTGAGCCTGAATCTGTCGTACACCAACGCCACCAAGTACAACGACTACAGTTACATTCGCAACGAAATCGACAAGGTTATCGCCCAAAAGCCGTTCAACGAAAAGGTGTGGCAAAACGACCTTGTGGCGTTCAAAGCCGTGTACGAAGTGGTGAACAACGCCTACGCCATCATCAATGTAGAGTGGAACAATGCACGCGGCTACACGCCCTCGTCGAAGCCGATTGCCTACGAAAACCGCCTCACAGCGCAAGGCTACCTCGACCAATACACCCCAAAACTCTACCAAGGCAAAAACTGGACTTTCACCGTCGGCTTCAGTTTTGGATTTTAATCCGATAGTCGCAAGATATGAGTAGCAAGTAGCAAGAAAAGTGAAAAGTTAGAAGTGAAAAGTTAGAAGTGAAATAGCAAACTGAATCTTCAAATTTTCAAATTTTCAAATAAAAAACCAGAAACATAGAAACTTAGAAACAAAAATTGCGATAGCAATTTTAAGAAACCAGAAATTAGAAATTAGAAATTAGAAATCAGAAATTCTGAATATGTGCCGTATCGACAAATGGTTGTGGGCGGTGCGCCTGTTCAAGATGCGCAGTTTGGCGGCCGAAGCCTGCAAAAAAGGGCGTGTAACGCTGCAAGGCGTTGCCGTTAAACCGTCGCGCGAAGTGAAAATTGGCGACATCGTGCAAGTGCGCCGCACACCTGTTACATACGCATTCAAGGTGGTGGAACTCACGCAAAACCGCGTGGGAGCGAAACTTGTGCCGCAATTTATGGAGAATGTAACTGCGCCCGACCAGTTGGAGTTGCTCGAAGTGCTGAAACTCGACCAAAGCAACCGTCGCGCCAAAGGGCTCGGACGCCCAACCAAAAAGGAACGCCGCGATTTAGACAGTTTTCTCGACGACGAAGCCTTCTTCCTCGACGACGAGGAGTGGCAAAACGAACCTTAACGCAGACTTTTACAAGTTGCTCTCTTTCAGCCGTTCGGCGTTTTCTGCCACTATCAGGTGGTCGATGCAGTCCTGAATATCGCCGTCCATGAAAGCCGCCAAATTATATATGGTGTAGTTGATGCGGTGGTCGGTGATGCGCCCCTGCGGGTAGTTGTAGGTGCGGATTTTGGCCGAGCGGTCGCCCGTCGAAACCATCGTTTTGCGCCGCGAAGCGATGTCGTCGAGATATTTTTGGTGTTCCTTGTCGTAGATAAAAGTGCGCAGCCGCGCCAACGCACGCTCCTTGTTTTTGGGCTGGTCGCGCGTTTCGGTGCACTCTATCAAAATCTCCTCGACCACGCCCGTGTTCGGATTTTTCCAGTTGTAGCGCAGTCGCACGCCGCTCTCCACCTTATTAACATTTTGGCCGCCAGCACCACTCGAACGGAAAGTGTCCCACTTGATTTCGCCTTCGTTTATCACCACATCGAACTCTTGCGCCTCGGGCAGCACCGCCACCGATGCCGCCGATGTATGCACGCGCCCTTGCGTTTCGGTAACTGGCACGCGCTGCACACGATGCACACCGCTTTCGTACTTCAGAATGCCGTAAACGCCCTCGCCTGTAACCGAAAAAATTATCTCTTTGTAACCGCCCGATGCGCCCTCGCTGTAACTCGACACACTCATTTTCCAGCCTTTCTGCTCGCAAAATTTGGAGTACATTCTGAACAAATCGCCCGCAAAAATGGCCGCTTCGTCGCCGCCAGTGCCGCCACGAATCTCCACAATGCAGTTTTTCGAATCCTCGGGGTCGGCAGGCACAAGCAGCAATTTTATCTCCTCCTCTATCTGCGGAATTTTCGGTTCGATGGTATCGATTTCGACCTTGGCCATCTCGCGCAAGTCGGGGTCGTTTTCGGTGTCGAGCAACGATTTTGCCTCCGCCAGCCCATCGAGCAGGCGTTTGTATTCGTCGCGCTTGGCCACTATCTTTTGCAGGTCGCTATACTCCTTGTTTAGCCGCACAAACCGCTTCATATCGGCAATCACAGAGGGGTCGGTTATCAGCGTCGCCACCTCCTCGAAACGCGCCGAAAGCCCATCGAGCCGCGAAAGTAAACTGTTATTCATAGAGTTGTAAATCGTTGAATTGTTTATGAGAACGCTCGAAACGAATTGCAAAGTTACGAAAATAGTTTGAAAGTTTGAAAGTTTGAAAGTGTGAAAGTCTATAAAGTGTGTAAAGTGAAAAGTAGGGATGTGGCATGCCGCGTCCGTTTTGTTGATTTGCAGATTTGGTTGTTTGCGGATTGGGGAATTTATTATTCATTGTTCATTATTCATTATTCATTGTTCATTAAATAAAAACTGGCGGCGTTCGGCTGTACCAAATGAGCCGTACGCACACATTTCATACAGTCAAACGGCCATTTCATACATTCGTCGCCAAAAAACTTCCGAGAGCAAATAAAAGCCACTATCTTCGCAGCAAAATCGAGGATAAACCCCGAAAAAACATGGTGTGTGGGAGCGTTCCACAGGCTTTTTTTGCTCTTTGATGTGTTGTTTTTCGATTGCTTTCTCGTTTCAGAAAAAAGTTGTACATTTGCCATCGTAAAAATTGGCTCAAAGGAGCAGTTTTTGCTTACATATTGAAAAAGCATCTAAGATGCATTGGCTTGGCTAACTGGAATCCGGTACATTCTTTCGTTTCCGTCGAGACTTTGCAGCATTGGATGTCCATGATTTGTACTCGGTGATAAAATCTGATTTTGTCATTTTAGCGTACATTTCGACGGGACTTCAGTGTTGCTGTTTCACGGAGCAGGCAATACCGGAGCCACAGTTAGCGGAGCAGCAGCAAAGTTGTTCCGTTTTTTTTTTGTGCGTAAAGTTTTGGAAATCAACAATTTATAAAAAAATCAGAAACTATCTCAAACAATTTTATTTATTCACTTTTTAAATTACAATTTTATGAAATTTTCAGGAAAGGAGATGGCTGCACTCCTTAAAGCAGCAAAAATGATGGCTTTGATAGACGGCAAAATGACTAACGATGAAAAAGGGGTTATGAAGGCAGATCTTGGTAGTTTCGGCATCAAACTTGACACACTTCAATCTCTTGCATTGGAGGCTACGGCAAATAAAATGGAGGGAGCGGAAGTAATTTCAACTCTTTCTGCAATGTCAGAAGAGCAAAAGAAGTATGCTTGTGGGTATCTTGCTGCAGTTATGATGGCAGATGGGGTCATTGATAAAAAAGAAAAGGAACTTTGGTGTTTTTTCTCTCTTTTAGCCGGTTTTCCAACGATGAATATTGCTGAAGCGATATCATTTTGGCAATCGCACTAATTGAGGGCAAATACACTTTATTCCCTAACTATTATGATGTTGTATATTCCTAAAAATTTCACATTTCGTGAAAAACAAGCAATACTTGCAATGTTATGGTTAACCGCTGGAGTTGATGGTAGAATAGGAAATCGCGAAGGTCTATTTTTCTTTAGAGTCGCACATGCTTTTAATGTGTCCTACGAAGAAGAGAAAAAAGCACAATCGGTTTTTCAAGATAGTAATTGGAAAGCCGCCATGCAATTAGCATACTTAAATATATCACCAGAACACAAGGCTGATGCAAGATCTATTCTAAGACATATGGTTGAGATAGATGAAAATCCAGCTAAACTACAAATATATGGTTATTTACATCTCAATTAAGAATTTGTATTATGGGACTTTTTAGAGCAATTCATGACACTGTTGTTGCGGCGGACTTGTTCAAGGCTGCAAATACAATCAACGATTATCAAAGATCAATTATGCGGATAACCAATAGATATGCGAATAATGTTCGCACAATTGATTATTCTGATAAAATGTTAATAAGAGGCTATCTCAATTCTATTGAAGATAAAGCCAAATATATGCAAACGCGTATGCAAGATATTGCGTCTTATAATCTGTTTAAAACTGTGGTTCCATGTTTAGATGGACATATGACTGCAGTACCGGGCTATGTAATGGCAACACTAGTAATAGTTCAAAACATACGCCAAGAGCTTAATATCCTTTGATTTATAGTTCAACAAAAAGGCGACTTGGCAAACGCCATGCCACCTTTCAATTACACACTACAAACTACATGTTGTTACATCACTTCTCGAGGTCAACATTTTGGGCATCGCCGTTGTTGTAGCTTGAGTCGGAAGCACCGTTCGCCAAGTATGTAAGTAATTGACAATTGATAATTGACAATGTAGAGCCGTCACAGTGTGGCGGCTCTGTTGATCATTTCGGACGCAATCGGTGTGTCCCTACTCTCACTGAATCACCACGCGAACAGTGGTCGGTTGGCTATGAGGGCGTTTACTTCGGTGCGGACGGCGGTGCGTGTGTGTTCGTCGTCGGGGGCGCAGAGTACACGGTCGATGAGGGCGACTATCAGCGGCATTTCATCCTCTTTCAGACCGCGCGTGGTGATGGCTGGCGTGCCAAAACGCAGTCCCGATGTTTGGAATGGCGAGCGCGTGTCGAACGGCACCATGTTTTTGTTCGTGGTAATATCGGCGGCCACCAAGGCTTTTTCAGCCATTTTGCCCGTCAATTCGGGAAATTTTGTGCGCAAATCGACCAACATCGAGTGGTTGTCGGTGCCGCCCGAAATGATTTTGTAACCGCGGTCGATAAACGCCTGCGCCATTGCGGCGGCATTGCGCTGCACCTGCTGTTGGTAGATCTTGAACTCGGGCTGCAACGCCTCGCCAAAAGCCACCGCCTTGGCTGCAATGACATGCTCCAGCGGACCGCCTTGCACGCCCGGAAAAACGGCAGAATCGAGCAGTGCCGACATCATTTTCACCTCGCCTTTGGGCGTGGTTTTGCCCCACGGATTCGGAAAATCTTCGCCCATCATGACGACACCGCCACGCGGACCACGCAGCGTTTTGTGCGTTGTGGAAGTTACGATGTGCGCATATTTCACAGGATTTTCGAGCAATCCAGCGGCAATAAGTCCAGCAGGGTGCGCCATATCGACCATGAAAATTGCGCCGATTTCGTCGGCCACGCGACGGATGCGCGCATAGTCCCAATCGCGGCTGTAGGCCGATGCACCAGCGATAATCAGTTTCGGGCGTTCGGCGCGCGCAATGCGCTCCAACTGGTCGTAATCGACACGACCGTCGGACTCTTTCACATTGTATTCGAGCGCGTGAAACATCAGTCCCGAGAAATTGACAGGCGAGCCGTGCGACAGATGACCGCCGTGCGCAAGATTCAGCCCGAGGAACTTGTCGCCGTGGTTGAGGCACGCCATGAAAACGGCCATGTTGGCCTGTGCGCCCGAATGCGGCTGCACATTGGCCCACGCTGCGCCAAAAAGTTGTTTCAGGCGGTCGATAGCGAGTTGTTCCGCCTCATCGACCACCTCGCATCCGCCATAGTAGCGGCGACCGGGATAGCCTTCGGCGTATTTGTTGGTAAGAACGGAGCCCATGGCACGCAGCACTTGGTCGCTCACAAAATTTTCTGACGCAATCAGTTCGATGCCCTTCAGTTGGCGTTCGCGTTCGCGTTCGATGATGTCGAAAATGGCGTTGTCGGGTTTCATATCTAAAATTGTTTTTAAGTTTCTATGTTTTTCGCGCTGCGCGCTGTTTCGTATGTTGGGTTGATTGGTTGATTGGTCGTTGAAAAGTTGATGAGTTGAAAAGTTAAAAGTTTTTGTTGAAGCGTTGAAGCGTTGAACTGTTGATTTGTGGATTTGGTTATTTGGCAAATCGTCTATATTCTATGTTCTATACTCTAAAAACTGCTCACTTCTCACTACTCACTTCTCACTAAAAAATTCAATTTCTCCTTCGAAAACGAGTGTGGCAGTGCCAGTGAGATAGACATGATTGTCGTCGTGCCACGCCACTTGCAGGTCGCCGCCGAGCAACGACACTGCCACTTCGCGCCCCGTTTTGCGGTTCTGCACGGCCGCCACCACGGCTGCGCAAGCACCTGTGCCACAGGCCATTGTCTCGCCAGCACCGCGCTCCCACACACGCATACGCAGGTGCGACTGGTCGATAACCTGCACAAACTCCACATTGGTGCGCTGTGGGAAAAGTTCGCTGTATTCGATGGCTGCGCCGCGCCGTGCCAAATCGAGATTGGCAATGTCGGCACTGAAAATGACCGTGTGCGGATTGCCCATCGACACGCAAGTGATGTCGTACACATCGTCGGCAATGAAAACCTGCGTATCGACAATGCGCTGCTGCGGCAAATCGACAGGAATGCGCGCCGCCTCCAAAATCGGTTCGCCCATATCGACCGTAACGCGCTCTACTCGGCCGTTTTCGACAAAAAGTGTGAGCGTGCGCACGCCCGCTTTCGTTTCGAGCGTGAGCTGCGTTTTGTCAGTCAGACCAAAATCGTACACATACTTGCCGATGCAACGCGCCGCATTGCCGCACATTTCGGCTTCGGAACCGTCGGCATTGAACATACGCATACGAAAATCGCAAGTTGCAGAAGGCAAAATCAGCACCAAGCCATCGGAGCCGATGCCCTTGTGGCGGTCGCTCCAGAGGCGCGCCAACTGTTCAGGATTTTCGAGCGTACGCGCCAAACAATCGACATAAATATAGTCGTTGCCGATGCCGTGCATTTTTGCAAAAGGGATTTTCATACGGAACTGATGTTTTGTTTCTGATTGCGCTGCGTGCTGTTTCGTATAGTTTCTATGTTTCTCGCGCTGCGCGCTGTTTCTGTGTTTATTTGGCTAATCCAACAATTTGAAATTTGAAATCTGAAATTTTGAATTTGCGGCTCTGCCGCAGCGTTCAACGAGCAAAGGGGAGAAGAAGCGTTGTAAGCGGCTTCCTTTCCCCGAATGTGTGGCTATGTGTAGCCGCTCTTTGTAGCGTGGCAACGCCCTTATTCGGCAGGTTGCTCTACTGGTTTCGGCGTTACTTGGCCTTTGATGTAAAGGATTTCGGTGTAATCCTCGGTGCCATTGCTAAGCACAACCGTAATCGATTTTGTGAACGAGCCGGGGCGCGTCGAAGCGACATATTTCACTTTGATTTCGCCAGTGGCGTTCGGTGCAACAGGCTCGTGGCTGTAACTTGGTGTGGTGCAGCCGCACGAGGTTCTTACGCTCTTTATCGTGATGGGCGAAGCGTATTGGTTTACAAATGTGAAGGTGGTGTATATGTCGCCGTCTTCTTGTTTCACTGTGCCGAAATCGTGCGTGCGCTCGTTAAATTCGACGATTTTGTTCTCTTGCGCCGTGGCCGCTATGGCTACGAACAGCATTGCGAATAGTGCAATTTTTTTCATGATGATGATTTTTTATGATTGTGAACTATTTTTATGCTCTCTTAACGATTGCAAAATTACTCTTTTTTCGGTTACGATGTTCCAATTTGTGCTTTTATTTTTTCAACGGCAAATTTCGTGCCATTTTCACGCGTTTGACATAGTATTGCCACAAAATGGAGCCGTGGAACAGCCCTTCTGGCTCGGGAACGACGGTTAGGCGCAGATTTTGTTGGCGGTCGGCGGCAAAGTCGCGGCGCATACGGCGACTGTGGCGCATGGCACGCAACACAGCGGCGGCGTTTTTCGTTTTCCCTTGCAACAACAGATGAGCCGCAGCGGCAAGGTCGAGCCAAAAGCGGGCGCACAAAATCCGTTTGGCAGCGGGTGCATTTTTGTAGATCATCAGGGCATTGTTGCGGAAATTGAGATAGGTTTTCAGCGGACTCTCTTTGTCCAAAGTCTTTGCGCCGATGTGATAGACCACGCTTTGTGGCACGCACGCAATGCGGTAGCCGCGCGCATTCAGCCGCCAACAGAGGTCGATCTCCTCCATGTGGGCAAAAAATCGGCTATCGAGCCCACCCACTTCGCGAAATTTGTCGGCACGAATGCAGAGGCACGCGCCTGTCGCCCAAAAAATGTTGGCGATGGCATCGTATTGACCGTGGTCGGTTTCGACGAAGTTCAGTATACGGCCGCGACAAAAGGGGTAGCCCAAGCGGTCGATGTAGCCGCCACATGCGCCAGCGTATTCGAACTGCGAGCGGTGCATGTAACTCAACAATTTCGGTTGGCACGCCGCTGCATCGGGATTTTCGTCGAGAAAAAGCGTGAGCGGCAGCAGCCAATTTTCGGTTACCTCCACATCGCTATTGAGCAGCACAAAATAGTCGGCATCGAGTTGTGCCAAGGCGCGGTTGTAGCCCTCGGCAAAGCCAAAATTTTCGGACAGTTCCACCAAGCGCACTTGCGGAAAATCGCGTTTGAGCAGCGCCAGCGATCCATCGGTCGAGGCGTTGTCGGCCACAACCACTTCGGCTTGCGGCGAATAGGCGACCACCTTCGGCAGCAGTTCGCGCAAGAGCGATTCGCCGTTGTAGTTCAATATCACAACACTGGTTTTCATGCTTGCGGCGGGCGTTGGTGTTTCCAGCGTTTGTGCGACCAAAGCCAGTAGGCAGGATCGGCCAAAATGTTCTGCTCCATGCGGCGTGCATAGGCTTCGACCAAAGTGTTTGGTGCGGTATCTTTGGGCTGGTCGCAAAGCGGTTCAAGACGGCAAACATAGCGGCCACGCCCCGTGCGGCGCACATCGAGAAAAGCGACTGGCGCATTGTGTTTTCGTGCGATATTTTCCCAACCCGTGATGAATGGCGTATCTTGATTCAGAAAAGTGGTCCAATAATGGGCGTTGGCGAGCGATGGCGTTTGGTCGGCGATGAACGCAATGACAAACGGTCGCCCCATCTGTTTCAGTTCCACAATGCCACGCAGCACCTGTTTGCGCGAGTAGCAATGTGTGCCGTAGCGCGACCGCAGAATGATGTAGAATTTGTCCACGGCGCGGTTGTGGAGCGTTTTGTAGAGCGTCGCCACATTGAGCAGGCGCAGGTGCAGCGGCAGCGAGCAGACCCATTCCCAGTTGCCATAATGGCCGAAAACAGCATACACATTGCGGCCTTGGAGGGCGTAATTTTCGAGCAGTTCGGTATTTTCGAACCGAATATGCTTCGAGATTTCGCGTTCGGACATGTGCAACATACGCAACGCCTCGAACAGGCTGTCGCACAGGTAGCGGTAGAAGCGGCGTTCGATGGCGCGGCGTTCGTGTTCGCTCTTATCGGGAAGCGCGCGGCGCAGGTTTTGGCGCGTAACCTTCACACGATAGCGGCACACGCGATAGACAAGCAGATAGGCAATATCCGAAAAGAGATAAAGCACGCGCAGTGGCAGCAAAGCCAGCGTCCAAAGGGCGGCGTAGAGTATGCCAAATCCGATTTTTCCCATCACTCTTCGGTGTAAATGCCGATTTTTTTGCCGTATTCGAACTCGCCGTCGAGGATTTCCTGCATCTCCTCTTCGGTAAGGTGCGACACACGCTCTTTGCGCATCATGCTCCAAATGTAGTTGTGCATATCGTCCTCGGCGATGGCGGCATCGCTGTCGTCGCTGTCGTCGAACAGATTGTTCTTGTCGTAGTAGTCGCAAATGAGGTCGAGCACATATTGCACATCGTTGTCGCTGATTTTTGCGCGCATTTCGGGCGCAAGTCGGTTCAAAATGAAGCGAATAGCCTCGCTGTCGTCGAAATCAAAAGGTTCTTCCATAGTAGTGTGAAAGTTTGAAAGTGTGAAAGTGTATAAAGTTAAAAGTGTGTAAAGTGTGTAAAGTGTGTAAAGTGGTTTCTGGTTTCTAGTTTCTCAAAATTGCTACCGCAATTTTTGTTTCTATGTTTTTCTACGAAGATTTTTTTCTCCGCTCGGCATTGTCCAAACTCGTTTGGCATTGCGCTCGCTTGTCGAAAAAATTCTATGTTTATTTGGCAAATCCAACAATTTGAAATTTGAAATTTGAAATTCTGAAATTCTGAAATTCTGAAATTGCGGCTCTGCCGCATCATAGTTCCAGTCCGAGTTGTTGTGTTAGGGTGTTGAAGTCGGCGTTTTTTTGGCGCATTTGGGCAAATTTTTCTTCGGGCGTGAAAGCCATCTCTTTGGCCGACGAGTCGTCGATGCGCACTTCGAAATCGACAAAATCGTTGTGCAGTTGCGCACGCAAGTGTGCCAAAATCTGCTGGCGATATTTCTCTAAATCCTTCTGTTGCAGCGAGTTGAACACCACGATTTGGTATTTTTCGGGTTGCAGCATACGCGGCAAAAAGTTGATTATGGTGTTGGCGGCGTGCGCATCGTCGTGGAGTGCGGCAGCGCAACTGCGCCATGCGGCGGCGAACTGCGTTTCGTCGAACGGTTCGCGCTGTGCGGCGGGCTGCTCCGACTTGGTTTCGGTCGCCACGGCAGCGGCTTGTGGCTGCGTTTTTGGTGTTCCCGACAGCGACAGACTGGCAGGCATTTTGCGCAGTGGCGCAGGTTGCGGTTGCGGTGCAGATTGCACTGGCTGCGGCTGCGCTTGCGGTTGCGCTGGTTGCTGCGGTTGCGCTGGTTGTTGCGGTTGCGCCACCGCCAACGGCTTGATTTCCGCCTCCTTGGGCGACTCGGCAACAGGCTGTGCGCCAGTCAGTTGGCAAAGTTTGATGAGCAATAATTCCACCGACAAGCGTTTATTTCGGCTTTGGCGATAGTTCAAATCGCACTCGTTGGCAAGGTCGATGGCCTTGTAGAGAAACGGCACGGGCGCGCGTTTGGCCTGCTCCACATATTGGTCGGCGATGGAAGCCCCAACTTCGAGCAGCGACTTGGTGGCCTCGTCGCGACTGACGAGCAAATCGCGGAAATGCGCCGCCAGACCCGTAACAAAGTGCTGTGCCTCGAATCCTTTGCGCAAAATTTCGTCGAAAGTGAGCAGCGTGTCGGCCACGCGCCCCGCCAGAAAATCATCGACCAAACGAAAATAGTAGTCGTAGTCGAGCACATTCAGATTTTCGATAACACCCTTATAAGTGATGTTGCCGCCACAAAAACTGACCACTTGGTCGAAAATGGAGAGTGCGTCGCGCATGGCACCATCGGCCTTTTGCGCAATCACATTCAACGCCTCTGGCTCTGCCGCAACGCCCTCGTTTTGAGCCACATACTGCAAATGGCTGACCACATCTGGTACGCCAATTCGGCTAAAATCGTAGATTTGGCAGCGCGACAAAATCGTTGGAATAATTTTGTGCTTTTCGGTGGTGGCGAGAATGAAAATAGCGTGTGCTGGCGGCTCTTCGAGCGTTTTCAGAAAGGCGTTGAACGCAGCCGCCGAGAGCATGTGCACCTCGTCGATGATATAGACGCTGTAACGCCCGATTTGCGGCGGAATGCGCACCTGATCGACCAGCGAGCGAATGTCGTCCACCGAATTGTTCGAGGCAGCATCGAGTTCGTGTATGTTGAACGAGCGTTGTTCATTGAATCCGCGGCACGATTCGCACTCGTTGCAGGCTTCGCCGTCGGCGGTTGGGTGCGCGCAGTTGATAGTTTTGGCAAAAATGCGTGCGCAAGTGGTTTTGCCCACGCCACGCGGACCGCAAAAGAGGTAGGCGTGCGCCAAATGGTTGGTAGCGATGGCATTTTTGAGCGTCGTGGTGAGTGCCTCCTGCCCTACTACCGACTTGAATGTTGCGGGACGATATTTGCGCGCCGATACGATGTACTGTTCCATAAAATGGGTGTAATTATTCTATTCGGCAAAGGTAATGAAAATTGCCGACAATGCGACAACAACTGCACAAACTTTTTTTTTCGGGACGAAACGCAATGCACACAATCATTTTTTTTCGTAACTTTGCATTGAATATCGTGCTGTGCAAACCATGCGAAAAATTTGGAACAGAATACGGCCTTTCGTTACAAACAAATATGCCATTACGCTGCTTGCGTTTGTGGTCTATATCGTTTTTTTTGACGATAACAGTCTGATTTCCAGAGCAAAATCGCGCACCGAAATTGCCAATTTGGAGAAAGAGATAAAATTCTATCGGCAGCACATCGAGAGCGACAAAGCCAAAATCGATGCACTCAATTCGAGCCTCGAAAATTTAGAAAAGTTTGCACGCGAAGAGTATTTGATGAAAAACGAGAATGAGGAGATCTTTATCATCGACGAATAAAACAGCCGCCACGCCACGCCGCAAACAACGGGAAGAGTTGCTGCAAGTGCACGACAAATGCACGCTACTGCCGTTTTTGGTCGAAAACCTGAAGGGGCGCAGTCGCAGCACCGTAAAATCGTATTTGGCGCACAGGCAGGTGGCTATCAATGGGCGTGTAACCACCGCTTTCGACGCATTTTTGCACGCTGGCGATGTGGTGGCAGTGCGCAATGTGGGCGAAGAGGCGGCAAATCCAAACCACCTCGCACGCATTGTGTACGAAGACGACGACATTTTGGTAGTCGATAAAAAATATGGTGCTGCCGCTGCACAAAACGCCCACCGCAAAGGCGAACAGACGGTGGAAGAGGTGATGGTCGAACATGTGCATCGTCAGAAAAAAAATGGGCAGGCATGGTTGGTGAACAATCTCGACCGCGATGTGTCGGGGCTGCTGCTTTTGGCAAAATCGGAAGAGGCACTGGCGCGCCTGCGCAACGACCAGTTGCAGACAAAATATGTGGCGATAATCGAAGGCGAACTCGCCAATCAGCAAGGACGCCTAACGCACTGGCTCACCAACGATTCGAAGACGAAAAAAGTGCTGGCTTCCGACAGCGATAACGGCGGTCAGATGGCGACGACCAACTACAAAATGTTGAAATCGAATGGGCGTTTTGCGCTGGTAGAATTGACCGCCAACGACGAAAAACGGCATCAACTGCGCACGCAACTGGCAGCCATGGAAACGCCCATCGCAGGCGACAAAAAATATGGCGCACGCAGCAACCCCATCGGTCGCCTCTGCCTGCACGCACAAACGCTGCTATTTTATCACCCATCGTCGGGCAGACCAACGACCTTCGACACGGGCGTTCCAGCCTGTTTTCAGTAAAAAAAAAGAGAAACGATGCTGTTGGAAAAAATAGACACTCCCGACGATCTGAAACGCCTGCCGCGCGAAGAGTTGCCCACCGTTTGCCGAGAACTGCGGCAGTTTATCATCGACGAATTGTCGCACAATCCCGGCCATTTGGGTGCGAGTTTGGGCGTTATCGAACTGACGGTGGCGATTCACTATGTGTTCGACACGCCCTACGACCGCGTGGTGTGGGATGTGGGACATCAGGCGTATGCGCACAAAATTCTCACGGGGCGGCGCGAGCAGTTTCACACCAACCGCCAGTTGCACGGATTGAGCGGATTTCCATCGCCCAAAGAGAGCGCATACGACGCTTTTGGCACTGGGCATTCGTCCACATCGATTTCGGCGGCGTTGGGTATGTCCATCGCAGCGCAGTTGCACCACGACAACCGCCAAGTGGTGGCTGTGATTGGCGATGGTGCCATGACTGGCGGCCTTGCGTTCGAGGGGCTGAACAACGCCTCTATCAATCCCAACAATCTGCTCATCATACTCAACGACAACCACATGGCCATCGACCCGATAAAGGGCGGATTGAGCCAATTTCTCGGAAAAATACACACATCGGCCACCTACAACCGCTGGCGTTTTTCGATTTATCGCCTGCTGAAATCGCTGCACATCATCGACGAAAAGCAGAAAAAGAAGATTCTCCGTTTTAGCAATTCGCTGAAATCGCTCCGCTCGAATGCCGACAACAATGTGTTCGAAGGGCTGAATATCAGATATTTTGGTCCCGTCGATGGGCATAATGTGATTGCGCTCGTGAGCGTGTTGCAAGAGATAAAAAACTATGCTGGTCCCAAGGTGCTGCACATCATCACCAAAAAAGGCAAAGGCTACAAACCCGCCGAAAACGCCGCCACCATTTGGCACGCGCCGGGCGAGTTCGACCCCAAGACGGGCAAGCGCATCACACACGACAACGGCGGCGAACCGCCTCTGTTTCAAGATGTTTTTGGGCATACACTGCTCGAATTGGCACGCGCGAACGACAAAATCGTGGGCATCACACCCGCCATGCCAAGCGGTTGCTCGATGACCTACATGATGGACGCCATGCCCAACCGCACTTTCGATGTGGGCATCGCCGAAGGGCACGCCGTAACTTTCTCGGCGGGTTTGGCCAAAGATGGGCTGCTGCCTTTTTGCAACATCTACTCGTCGTTTATGCAGCGCGCCTACGACAATGTGATTCACGATGTGGCACTGCAAAAACTGAATGTGGTGCTCTGCCTCGACCGCGCTGGTATTGTCGGAAGCGACGGCGCAACGCACCAAGGCGAGTTCGATTTGGCCTATTTCCGCTGCATTCCGAACTTGACCATCGCCTCTCCGCTCAACGAACACGAACTGCGCAACCTGATGTACACGGCGCAACTGCCCGACCAAGGATCTTTCGTTATTCGCTATCCACGCGGTCGCGGCGTGCTGGCCGATTGGCACAACGAACCGCAAGCCATCGACATTGGCAAAGGGCGAAAACTGAAAGACGGCGAACAGGTCGCCCTGCTCTCGATTGGTCCGATAGGCAACGCCGCCGCACGAGCCATCGACATGGTGGAGCACACGCACGGCATCAGCATTGCGCACTACGATATGCGCTTTGTCAAACCGCTCGACAGCGACATTCTGCACGAAGTGGGACAACGCTTCAGCCAGATTTTCACGGTCGAAGACGGCGTGATTGCAGGCGGCATGGGCAGCGCAGTACTCGAATTTATGGCCGACAACGGCTACACACCACGCGTAACGCGCCTCGGCATCGGCGACCAATTTGTGGAACACGGCACCCAATCCGAACTCTACCACCTGCTCGGCCTCGATGCGGAAGGAATTGCCCGAAAAATTGCAGAAAAAATTATTTAGTGAGAAGTTAGAAGTTAGAAGTGTTTTTTGAATTAGGAGTGAGGAGTGATGCGGCGAAGCCGCAATTTCAAATTTCAGAATTTCAAATTGAAAAATTATTTAAAGATTGCGGCGTTTTTGAACGCGAATAATTCTAAATTCTAAATTCATAATTCTAAATAAACGCGTGGTTTTTCCCCTTTGGGAAAACAGGAAAAGAGGCCACTGCCAAGACAACCTGAAACTCTGAAACTTGAAACCTGAAACATAAAAACAGCGCAAAGCGCGAGAAACATAGAAACGCGCGCAACGCAATTTGAAATCTGAAATTACTTTATACACTTTTTTATGAAAATCGTGATTGCTGGTGCTGGCGAGGTGGGACATTATGTGGCGAAAATGCTTTCGAGCGAAAACCACGACATCATTTTGATGGACAGCGACGAGGAACGCCTGAAGGACATTCCTGCCGCCTACGACCTGCTTACGCTCACTGGCTCGCCAACATCGATACACGACCTGAAAGAGGCTGGCGTGCCAAAAGCCGACCTGTTTGTGGCCGTTACGCCGCACGAAAGCGTGAATATGACCGCCTGCATGCTGGCGACCAATCTCGGTGCAAAAAAGACCATCTCGCGTATCGACAACCGCGAATATCTGCTGCCCGAAAACGCCGATTTTTTCAAACGCATGGGCGTCGATTCGCTCATCTATCCCGAAATGCTCGCCGCTCAAGAGATTGCCAATGTGCTGAAACGCGGTTGGTTGCGCGAATTTCGCACCTTCGGTGATGGCGAACTCGTGCTGGTCTGCCTCAAAGTGCGCACCAACGCCACACTCGTCAACAAAACTTTCAATTCGGGATTTTTTGCGCACAACCACTACCGCATTGTGGCGGTGAAACGCAATAAATGCACCATCATTCCGTGCGGCAGCGACGAAATTCTCGCCAACGACATCGTCTATTTCATCTGCACGCCCGACAACCTCGAATTTGTGCGCGAACAGGCGGGCAAAAAGGCGTTCGATGTGAAAAATGTTATCGTCATGGGCGGCAGCCGCATAGCCATCAACGCCGTCAGAGCATTGCCCAAAAACACCACGGTGAAAATTATCGAAGCCGACCGCAACAAATGTCTTGCACTCTCCGAAAAATTGAGTAATGCGCTGGTTATCAACGGCGATTGTCGCAACATGGAACTGCTACGCGAAGAGGGAATCGAAGATGCCGACGCTTTTTTGGCGCTCACCAGCGACTCCGAATCGAACCTGCTCGCCTGTCTCACCGCCAAACGCTTTGGTGTGGACAAAACCGTGGCCGATGTGGAAAATATCGACTACATCGATTTTGCCGAAAGCCTCGACATCGGCACCGTCATCAACAAAAAACTGATTGCCGCCAGCCATATCTACCAGCGTATGCTCGACCAAGATGTGCTGAATGTTACCTGCCTCACCTATTCCGATGCCGAAGTGGTGGAATTTGTGGTGAAACCGGGCGACAAAATCACACGCAAACGCGTCGGCGACCTCAATCTGCCATCGAATGTGAACATTGGCGGCATCATACGCGACGGCAAAGGCGCTATTGTCAATGGTCAAACCGTGATACAACCCGACGACCATGTGGTGGTTTTCTGCATGGCCGACAGCGTGCGCAAAATAGCGGCTTTCTTCAACAACTGATTGCCAAACAGTTATGACCAAAACATTCAATCACCGCCAGTTTTTCAGGATTTTGGGGCTGCTGTTGCTCATCGAAACGGCGTTTATGCTGGCGGCGGCGTGCGTTGCGCTCTGCTACCACGAACCAGACGCCAAGTCGCTGCTCGAAGCCTCGGGCATTGCGGCATTGGTGGCTATGGTCGGACTGCTGATTGGGCGCAAAGCCGACCACCACATCGGCACGCGCGAAGGCTACAGCGTGGTGGCTGTGGTTTGGGTGGTATTTTCGCTGTTTGGTATGCTGCCATTTTGGCTGTCGGGCTGCATTGCATCGCCCATCGACGCATTTTTCGAAACCATGTCGGGCTTCACCACCACGGGCGCAACCATACTCACCGACATCGAAGCGTTGCCGCATGGGTTGCAACTTTGGCGTTGCGTTACGCAGTGGTTGGGCGGCATGGGCATTGTGGTGCTGTCACTGGCGTTGTTGCCATTTTTCGGCGGCGGCATGCAACTTTTTGTGGCCGAAGTGCCAGGCCCAACCTACGACAAACTGCAACCACGACTCAAAAACACGGCGCGGCGACTGTGGGCACTCTATGTTGCACTCACAGCGGCAGAAACGCTCTTGCTGAAAATCGGCGGTATGAACTTTTTCGATGCCGTGTGCCACGCTTTCACCACCATGGGATCGGGCGGCTACTCCACCAAACAGGCAAGCATTGCGCACTGGACATCACCGTTCATTCACTACACCATCATCGTTTTCATGCTGATTACCAGCATCAACTATGTGCTGCTCTATTTGGCCATCGTCAAACGCCAATTCGGACGATTTTGGAAAGATGAAGAGTTGCGTACCTATCTGATAATCACCGCAGTAGCAACCATTGTCATCACTTTTGGACTGGGTTGCACGCAAGCCTCACCCAGCGACAATTTCGAGCCGATTTTTCGCAAAAGTCTGTTCCAAGTTACCTCCATATTCTCCACAACAGGCTTTGCCACAAGCGATTATGTCGGTTGGATGCCGCTATTGCAGTTTATACTCATTTTGCTGATGTTCAGCGGCGGCACGGCGGGTTCCACCAGCGGCGGCATGAAAGTGGTGCGACTGCTGTTGCTCGCCAAAAACGGCTATTACGAAATGAAGCGGCTCATACACCCGAAAGCCATCTTGCCAGTGCGCATCAACGGCCATGTGGTGCCAGAAAAAACCATCAACAGCATTCATGCATTCATCATCATCTATGTGGCACTGATTATCGTCGGCACGGGCGTTGTCGCGCTGTCGGGACTGTCGGTTACCGAGTCGTTTGGTGCGGTATTGGCCTGCATTAGCAATGTCGGCCCTGCCATCGGTGCGCTCGGTCCCATGGGCGATTACGCCGCCCTTCCCGACTTTGTAAAACTCTTTCTTGCATTCATCATGCTCGTCGGCCGCCTCGAAATTTTCACCGTCCTGATACTCTTCTCGCCTGGCTTTTGGAAGAAATAGAGGAGCGAATAGATCAAATTGCCCCGTAATGGGTCGTCAATTTTGACCTATAAGCCAAATTGTTTGTGCATAAGTTTGCATAAACGCTCCGCCAATTCCCCACTGCGGTTGTTTATAAAAAGAAAAACGTGGGAATTTTGTTACTCGCTCCCACGAACCAAGGCTCTCGCATTGCCATCACCTGTAAGATCGAGCAACGCAAAAGCCCACGCCTGTACTGTATGCATTTTGGTATGCATAAATGTACAACGCAAACATCTACGATTGCCTTCTCTTTGACAGGTAAATTTCAAAATTTTGCGAGAATTTTGGCTCGTCAAAGGAAACCGTCTGTAAACGCTTTTCTGTATGTTTTACCACAGACCGTTGCCGTGGTTATCGGGTGCGAAAATAATACTTTTTCTTTGAATCGACAAATGTGTTGCTGCAAAATGCGTCC
Organism: Acutalibacteraceae bacterium; assembly: GCA_963659365.1. Taxonomy (GTDB): domain Bacteria; phylum Bacteroidota; class Bacteroidia; order Bacteroidales; family Paludibacteraceae; genus W0P28-013. The sequence continues at coordinate 41,016 of CAVKTI010000008.1, forward strand.
GATACGCCTGATTTTTTTATAAACCCCAACAACACAAAGCGGCCGCCCTTACAGAGCAGCCGCTTTTCTGTTTTTCGTTGCGACTATTTCAGCAGCAGTTTGTAGATGTCGTTACCGTTGGCGTAGATCAGCAGTGCCAGCAGCAGCGCAAAACCGATATTGAGCGAGATTTCCATAAATTTGTCGCTCGGTTTGCGGCGAAAAATCATTTCGTAGAGCAGGAACAACACATAGCCGCCGTCCAAAACTGGGATTGGCAGTATGTTCATGAATGCCAAAATGACCGACAGGAACGCTGTCATGTTCCAAAATGCTGCCCAGTCCCACATGGCTGGGAACAGATTGCCGATGGCACCGAAGCCGCCAAGGCTTTTCGCGCCCTCTTTGGTGAAAACGAGTCGGAACTGCTTGACATACGAGCCAAGCACATCGCACATCATCTCCCAACCTGCTGGTATCGAGGCGAAAAAGCCATATTCGGTGCGCTCGAATTTGAAATACGCGCCTAAATTGCTGCGCAGGTAGATACCCAGTTTGCCATCGGCACCAACGACAATGCTATCGGTAATGGTTTCGCCGTTGCGCACAAAAGTGATGTCGGTGCGCTGCCCCGCAAGTGCCGCCAGTTCGCGCGAAATTTCGCTGTAGGTACAGAGCGATTTGCCGTTCAGCCCGACAATGCTGTCGCCATCGCTCAACCCGATGGAGTCGGCTGGCGAATGGGATACTGCTTCTTGTACAACAAAGGGTATTCGCAATTCTAAAAAGTTGGTTTCTTCGGCCGCCAAAAGTTGCTGCGCAAAATCGGTCGGCAGCACAATGAGCGTGTCGCTGCCGTTGTGGCGGAGCAGTACATTTTGTTTGCCTTCGACCAAAATTTTCTCGATAGCATCGCGGGCAAATTTCACGCTGTCGCCATCGACCGCCAAAATAATGTCGCCGTTCGTAAAGCCGTATTCTTGGGCAATTTCGCAATAATCGTAGCCGAGATAGGCGTTTTGCATGGGCAGTTCCGACTTGCCCCAATGCCCCAGCATGGCGGCGTAGATAACGATGGCAGCCACAAAATTCATCAGCACGCCGCCCGTGATGATAAACAGGCGTTGCCACGCTGGGCGCGAGCGATATTCCCACGGTTTGGGTTGGCTGGCCAGTTGCGTGCTGTCGGTCGTTTCGTCCACCATGCCATCGATAGAGCAGTAACCGCCCAGCGGTAGCCAGCCGATGCCCCATTCGGTCGATTCGGGATAACGCCGCCAATCGTCGTCGGGCAGTGCTGCGAGTTCGGCCTCGGTGAGCGGTTCAAACACAGTTTTGCCTTTGGCGTTTGTTACCACATCGCCCTGTGCATCGAGTTTTGGCTTGGCACTTTCGGGCACATTGGGTGCAAACCAGCGCACACGCCATTTTCCGCCGATTTTTTTGAAGCGTACAATCGAAAATTTCGGATTGAAAAAGAGGTAAAATTTATTCACGCGCACTTTGAACAGGCGAGCGAAACCAAAATGTCCAAGTTCGTGGACGAAAACCAAGATGGACAACGCCAGAATGAGTTGCGCGGCTTTGATGAGAAATGTCATTTTCGGTGTTTATTGAGTTTGTTAAAATTTTTTGCCTGTTTTTTCGACGAGTTCACTCGCCATTTTTCTGATTTCTGTGTCGGTCGCCACATAGTCGTCGTAGGTGGGCTGGACTACGAAATGCGCCTTTGCCATCGCCTCTTCGATGATGTCGCTCATCTGCAAAAAGCCGATTTTGCCGTGCAAGTAGGCCGCCACAACCACCTCGTTGGCAGCGTTCAGCACGCAAGGAATGTTGCCGCCTTTTGCCATAGCGTCGAATGCCAGCGCCAAGTTGCGGAAGCGTTCCAAATCGGGCTTTTCAAAGGTCAGTTGCGTGCATTTCGTAAAGTCGAGGCGTTCGAAATCGGTCTTTTGTCGCATTGGAAAAGTGAGCGCATACTCTATCGGCAGGCGCATATCTGGCACGCCGAGTTGCGCTTTGATGCTGCCGTCGCGGAACTGCACCATCGAGTGTATGATGCTTTGCGGGTGGATTACCACATCGATTTGCGCAGGTTTCAGCCCAAAAAGCCACTTGGCTTCGATCACTTCGAACCCTTTGTTCATCATGCTCGCCGAGTCGATGGTGATTTTCGCGCCCATCTGCCAAGTTGGGTGGCGAAGAGCCTCGCTTGCTGTAACTCGAGCAAGGTCTTCGCAAGTTTTTGTGCGGAACGGACCGCCCGATGCCGTGAGTATGATTTTCTCCACTTCGTCGGGATTCTCGCCCACAAGACATTGGAAAATTGCTCCATGTTCCGAATCGATAGGCAGAATGGCGGCGTGGTGTTCGAGCGTGAGGCGTGTGATGAGTTCGCCCGCCACAACGAGCGTCTCCTTGTTGGCCAAAGCGATTTTTTTGCCTGCTTCGATAGCAGCAATGGTCGGTTTCAGACCAGCGTAACCCACCATGGCGGTTACCACCGTATCGACCGACGGCAGCGCCACCACTTCGGCGATGGCATCGCTGCCCGCAAAGGTTTTGATGGGCAGGTCGGCCAGCGCATCTTTCAGTTTTTGGTAGTGATTTTCGTTCGCCACCACCACCACTTCGGGACGAAAACGGCGTGCTTGCTCAATGAGTGCATCGATATTGTTGTTGCCTGTAATGGCGTAAACATCAAATAGTTCGGGGTTCGCCGCCACCACATCGAGTGTCTGCGTGCCGATAGAACCCGTCGCACCAAGTATCGCTAATCGCTGTTTTGTCATTGCAATGTTGTTTCTCGCGCTCTGCGCTGTTTCTAGTTTCTCAAAATTGCTGTCGCAATTTTTGTTTCTAAGTTTTTGGTTGTTATTTCAAATTGGGGCGGTGAGCCTGTCGAACCGCAAATCTTCAAATCTTCAAATAATTAAATAATTGAATAATTAAGTAATTGGGAATTAGTTAATTAGAAAACTACATAATCTGTTGGATTGATGGGCATTCCTTGGTGCCAAATTTCGAAATGCAGGTACGGTTTTGGCACTTCGGATTGCTGGGCGTTGCGCACAAAACCGATGGCTTCGCCAGCATGCACTTTGTCGCCTGCCGATTTCAGCACTTGACCGCAATTTTTGTAAAATGTCAGATAGTTGTCGGTGTGCTGAATGCCGATGATGTAGCCATTGTCGAGCGAATAATCGACAAACATCACCGTGCCATCGAGTGCGGTCAGCACCACTTCGTCGGACGAGGTGGCCACATCTACGCCCAAGTGGCGCGTTTCGGGGTCGAAAGCACGAATCGACACGCCTTTCACTGGTTTGATAAATACCTGTGCCACAGTGTTTTGCGGTGTTTCGAGTGCGCCAAGGTTGTAACGCTCGACCTGCTCAAAGTCGTTGCAAAATTCGGTTTCGCGTTTCGATTTATCGAGCGAGAGCGATTTCCAGTCGGTCATCGTCAGCGAATCGGTGTTGATGGTGTCGGGCGAGATGTCGCCAGCCACAATGTTTTTGATGACGGCGAGTTGCATCTCTTGCAGTGCCAACTGTTCGCGCAACGAATCGACAAACAGCACCTGTTCCACCAAATCGGTACGAATCGAGGCATCGCTGTAGCCGGGCAAATAGTGTTTGATGGGCGTGAGAAAAATTATCAGCGACAGCAGCACAAACGACACAATGCCAAAAGTGCAGACGATGAGAAACACCGACAGCCGCGACAATCGCACATGAAATGTTTCGGCCAGCGTGTTTTCGTTCAGTATCGACATGCGGTAGCGAAACCGCATTTTGTTCCAAAAATTTTTCTTCTTCGGTGCCATCACAAAATCGGTGTTATGCGTTGTCTATCAGAGTTTTACGGCGTTTGTAGGTAACGAATGCAAATTCAAGTCCTGTGGTTTCGTCGCGCTGGCGTTCCGACTGCGCCACCGCCTCCCAAATGGTTTCGTCGATGGTAGGGAAAAAGGTGTCGGCCTCGAAATCGCGATAAACCCAAGTGATGTGCAGCGTGTCGGCCAGCGGCATAAATTGGCGGTAGATGCTGCCGCCGCCGATGACGAAATTCTCCTCGTCGGGGCGACAGAGCCGCGCCGCCTCGTCGATGCTGTGCGCCATTTCGCAGCCGTCGAATTGTAGGTCGGCCTTGTCGGTGATGACGATGTTGCGGCGGTTGGGCAGCGGTCGGCGTGGCAGCGACAAAAATGTGCGTTCGCCCATAATCACAGTGCGTCCCGTGGTCAGTTGCTTGAAATGTTTGAGGTCGGCAGGCAGGTGCCACAACAGGTCGTTGTTTTTGCCGATGGCCAAATTTTGCGCTATGGCGACGATGATTGAAATCATTTTCTATTTTTTAGGGGGATTTCTATAAATTTCTGGTTTCTAATTTCCTATTGTTCAATAATTACATTTGAAATTCTGAAATTTGAAATTTGTCATTGCGGTTTCGCCGCACCACTTCTCACTCTTCTTGTGATAATCGGGAATTTATAGAGATTCCCTTAACGATTAGTCCCTGCGACTGGCATAAACCATGATGTAATAAAAGAGTGTAGCCAGCGAGCCGAGTGCAGCCACCACATATGTGTAAGCGGCGGCGCGCAGTGCGTCTTCGGCTTGCGGGTGCGTTTCGTAATTGGTGATGCCAGCGTTGTTGAGCCACAAAAGCGCGCGTTTGCTGGCGTTGATTTCGACGGGCAGCGTAACAAAACTGAAGAGCGTTGTGAGCGCAAACAGCACAATGCCCGCCAGCATCAGTTGCGGAAATGTGTTGAGAAAAATCATGCCAGCCAGCAAAATCCACGACACATATTTGGCCGAAAAATTGACCGCAGGCACCAATGCCGACCGCATTTTGAGCGGTGCGTAGCCGTAGGCGTGCTGCACTGCGTGTCCGCATTCGTGGGCGGCCACGGCGGCGGCTGCCACGCTGCACGAGTTGTAAACGCTCTCGCTCAAGTTCACGGTTTTGTCCGTTGGGTTGTAGTGGTCGGTGAGCAGACCGTTGGTGGCGCGCACGGTTACATCGGTTATGCCGTTGTCGGCCAGCATTTTACGCGCCACATCTGCGCCCGTCAAGCCGCTCGGCAACTCGATTTTAGAGTATTTTTTGAATTTTGAATCAAGCGATTTTTGCACGATCCAACTCAATAGTGCGACAACGACAAAAATAATCCATGCCATAGTTTAGTTGAAAGTTAAAAAGTTTATAAAGTTTATAAAGTTTGTAAAGTGAAAAGTGTATAAAGTCTATAAAGTGGAAAGTGTGTAAAGTGGAAAGTAATTTCAGGTTTCAAGTTGTTTTGGTTTTAGTCATTGTCATAATTGTCAATTATCAATTATCCATTGTCAATTGTCAATTATTTTCGTCTATGCTCTATCTTCTATGCTCTTAAAATCTTTCTTGCTACTTGTATCTTGCTACTTGCTACTACTAACAATTATTGTGCCAATTTAGCGTTTGAGTTTTTTCGCGCATTTTTTGCAGTAGCCATAGAGGTAGAGCGTGTAGTGCGTCGGTACGAAGGCCGAAAATGTGCGGTATTGTATGGCGCGCCGTATTTTCTGATCCGAAAATTCGCTCACTGCGCCGCACCCGATGCAGATGCGGTGGTGATGCGTGGCACTGCTGGTTATCTTTTCGTATTCGGTGTGCTGCGAATCGAACTGGTGCTTGACCACCAAACGGCACGCGACCAGCAGTTCGAGCGTGTTGTAAACCGTGGCGCGGCTCACACGAAACTCTTGCGTGGCGAGTTCCACCAGCGCATCGGCCGAAAAGTGCGACGGCTGCGCATAGACCAACTCCAACAGACTGAAACGCTCTTGCGTGCGGCGTAAGTGCTTCTGTTTCAGATAGTCGGCCAAAATTTTGGTCGCTTGTTTTATCTCCTCTTCGGCGGACAACATCGTTTTTCGGTCGGTTTATGGGTTGTATTTTGCGTCGCGCACGATTTCGTCTTCGGGGCGCAACATCAGTTCGCGTGGCGACACATCGCGGTGCGTACGCATATATTTTTCGACGATTTGCCAGCCAACCCATGCGCCAGCGCGTCCGGGCGACTGTTGCGTGAAAGGTTTTGTAAACGGCGCATCGTTCAAGTATTTGATGCGTATGGTGGCATCGCGGCTAAATAGGTGCCGACTGCCAACGAGCGTCATCCACATATCGTGTTCGTATTTGCGGCACCACTCCCACTGTTCGGGCGTGTAGCCCATCAGCAGCGATTCAGGCAGTTCGGGCAGCAGCACCGAGGCGGTGTAGAGTATTTTTCCGCGGTAAATCATCTCCTCCTGAAGTTCGCCCGTTCGTGGTGTGAACGGAAATTCGCTCAACAGCCACGCGGTAACATAGTCAGGTACCAACTTTTCGGGGCGCATATTTTGCCGCAGGTAGTTGTATATGCCAACGCTCTCGTAGAGCGGATAGTCGCTGCCCATGTAGTTGTCGATGCTGCCCGAAACGAACCCATCGCCCACCACCATGCTTTGGTTCAAGCCCGAAATGTGGGCGTAGAGGCGTGGCGTGGTGCGGTCGGGAAAGAAATAGCGCACACGGCGAAACGCCTCGGTGAGCGTCGCCTCGTAACTGCGCATATCGGTGAAATGTGCCAGCGCATCGGTGTAGAGTTGCGCCACAGCCGTGTCGGCAAAAAAGCGTTCGAGCGTGTAGGTGGTGAGCGTGTCGCCCACCGAGCCAAATTCCACCACGCGTTCGAGATAGATGGGCGTGATGTCGGGATAGTGCGCTGCTAATGTGTCGATGGCAGTGGGCAGATTGGTGCGGTCGAGTGTCCACAGTGCGCTGTCGAACCGCCCGATGTGTACCTCCAAATCGATACCGCGCGTGTCGGCCGTGCGTTTGGCGCGTCCGCACCCCGCAAAAGTCAGCAGTGCCGCCGCAAAAATTGTTATAACAAGTGTGCGTTTCATCATCTAATTTAGACTCAGTCTAAATAACCGTTTCGACTTGCAAAGATACAAAAATTAGTTGAAAGTGTATAAAGTAAAAAGTAGGGGCGCACCGAGTGCGTCCGAACGCTTCAACGCTTCAACAAATAAACATAGAAACAGCGCGATGCCAAGAAACAAAAATTGCAACAGCAATTTTGAGAAACTAGAAATCCAAGAACTGCTGCTGTGCCGCTTGCAGGGTGTTGCGCATGAGTGCGGCGATGGTCATGGGACCGACACCGCCAGGCACGGGCGTGATGTAGGCGCATTTGGGGGCGACTTGCGCAAAATCGACATCGCCTACAAGGCGATAACCGTTTTTGGCGGTGGGGTCGGGCAAGCGCGTTATGCCAACATCGATAACGGTAGCGCCCTCTTTTACCATGTCGGCGGTAACAAAGCGTGGTTGTCCGATGGCGGCGATGAGTATGTCGGCAGTACGGCAGATGTCGGCGATGTTGTGCGTGTGGCTGTGGCAGAGCGTTACAGTGGCGTTGCCGTCGGGTGTTTTGCGCGAAAGCAGCGTGGCGACAGGGCGTCCAACAATGTTGCTGCGCCCGATAACGACGCAGTGGCGGCCGTCGGTTTCGATGTTGTAACGGCGCAGCAGTTCCACAATGCCCGACGGCGTAGCCGCCACAAAGGCAGGCAGTCCAAGACTGGCGCGCCCCACATTGATGGGGTGAAAGCCGTCCACATCTTTGTGCGGGTCGATGGCTTCGATTATTTTTTGCGGCACAATGTGCTGTGGCAGAGGCAGTTGCACAAGTATGCCATCGATGGCGGGATTGGCGTTGAGCGTGGCGATGTGTTGCAGCAGTTCGGCCTCGGTGCAGTCGCTTTCGAGCCGAATATCGGTCGTGTCGAAACCGCAGCGTTGGCAGGCTTTAATCTTGTTTGCCACATAGGTTTCGCTTGCGCCGTCGTGCCCCACAAGTATAGTGGCGAGGTGCGGCGGTCGTGCGCCATTGGCACGCATCTGCGCCACCTCGTCGGCGATCTCGGTCTTAATCTGCTCCGCAATCTGTTTCCCGTCGATTATTGGCATTGTGTTTGCATTTCAGATTTCAAATTTCAGAATTTCAAATTATCGTTGAAGCGTTTAATCGTTGAATTGTTTCGGACGCATGCGGTGCGTCCCTACTTTCACACTTTTATACTTTCTCACCCTCTCACTAAAAAAAATTACTTTCTCACCTTAAAATTCCGCTGTTGCACCATGCGCATCATTTTGCTCATTTGGTCGAACTGTTTTACGAGTCGGTTCACCTCTACGATGCCACGTCCCGAGCCTTTGGCAATGCGGTTTTTGCGGCTGCCGTTGAGCAGGGCTGGATTGGCGCGCTCGGCTGGGGTCATCGACTGTATGATGGCTTCGATGCCGACAAAGGCGTTGTCGTCGATATCGACATCTTTCAGGGCTTTGCCCACGCCCGGAATCATCGAGGCGACATCTTTCAGGTTACCCATCTTTTTTATCTGCTGTAATTGCCCCATGAAATCGTTGAAATCGAACCGATTTTTGGCAATCTTTTTGGCGATTCGGCGCGCTTCGGCTTCGTCGTACTGCTCTTGTGCGCGTTCGACGAGCGACACAATGTCGCCCATGCCGAGAATGCGGTCGGCCATGCGCTGCGGATGAAATAGGTCGATGGCTTCCATCTTTTCGCCCGTTCCGACAAATTTTATCGGTTTGTTCACCACTGTGCGAATCGAAAGTGCCGCACCGCCGCGCGTGTCGCCGTCGAGTTTGGTGAGTACCACGCCGTCGAAATCGAGGCGGTCGTTGAACTCTTTGGCGGTGTTCACGGCATCTTGACCCGTCATCGCATCGACCACAAAGAGCGTCTCTTGCGGTGCAATGGCTTTTTTGATGGCTTCGATTTCGTTCATCATCTGTTCGTCCACCGCCAAGCGTCCCGCCGTGTCGATAATAACGATGTCGCGACCGTCTTTTTTCGCCTGTTTTACAGCGTTTTGCGCTATCTCGACAGGATTTTTGCAGTCGGGTTCGCTATACACTGGCACGCCAATCTGTTCGCCCACCACGCGCAGTTGCTCGATGGCCGCAGGGCGATAGACATCGCAAGCCACAAGCAGCGGATTTTTGCCGCGTTTGTGCTTGAGCATATTGGCCAACTTGCCCGAAAAAGTGGTTTTGCCCGAGCCTTGCAAACCCGACATCAGAATGACGGCGGGCGAGCCTTTGGTGTTGATTTCGACATGTTCGCCGCCCATGAGTTGCGCCAATTCGTCGTGCACAATTTTCACCATCATCTCGTTGGGCTTCACCGCGAGCAGCACATTTTGGCCGAGTGCTTTGGCTTTCACCTCATCAGTAAAGGACTTGGCGACCTTGTAGTTCACATCGGCGTCGAGCAGTGCCTTGCGCACCTCTTTGAGCGTTTCGGCAACATTTATTTCGGTAATTTTTCCCTGACCTTTCAGTATTTTGAACGACCGTTCGAGGCGTTCGCTTAAATTTTCAAACATAGCAGAATTTTAGATTTCAGATTTCAGAATTTCAAATTTCAGATTGCGCGGCGCGCTGTTTCTGTGTTTATTTGTTGAAGCGTTGAAGCGTTTAATCGTTCGGACGCACTCGGTGCGTCCCTACTTTTCACTTTTCACTTTTCACTTTATACACTTTCGTACTTTCAAACTTTCAAACTTTCGCACTTTCACACTTTTTATTCATCTCCGAAAGTGTTTCTAGGTCGATTTCGTCGTTCTGTTGGTCGATAAATTTGAATTCGAGCAGACCGAGTTCGAACAGCGACACCACTTTCAGGTGGCAGTGGTACTTCCATCGCCAGCGGCACGCCATCGACCAAAGTCCTTTTTTGAGGTATGCGCCGATGTACGGATGCACGCACAGCGTTATTTTTTTGAAATGAAAATCGTTGACAATGCTGGCGAGTTGGTCTTCGATCTCGTCCAGCAAAAGTATGGTGGGGCGCACTTTGCCTGTGCCGCCGCAGGTGGGACAAACCTCGTCGGTGCGAATATATGTGGCGGGGCGCACGCGCTGGCGTGTGATTTGCATCAGGCAGAACTTACTGAGTGGCAGAATGTTGTGCCGCGCGCGGTCGTTGGCCATCAGTTTGGTCATGTGTTCGTACAACTTTTGCCGATTTTCGCTCTCGGTCAAGTCGATAAAGTCGATGACGATGATGCCGCCCATGTCGCGCAGGCGCAGTTGCCGCGCTATCTCGTCGGCCGAAGCCATATTCACCTCCAGCGCGTTCTCTTCTTGCGACTGTGCGGCGCGTGTGCGTGTGCCGCTGTTCACATCGATTACATGCATGGCCTCCGTCTGGTCGAAGATGAGGTAGGCACCGCGCTTCACCGAAACGGTGCGGCCAAAAAGCGATTTCACCTGCCGCGCAATGCCGAAACTTTCGAAAATCGGCAGCGCATCGCGGTGCAGTTTCACAATGTCGCTCTTGTCGGGCGCAATGGTTTTGATGTAGTCGGCCAGTTCACGGCAAACGGCCTTGTTATCGACATAGATGTGTTCGAAATCGTCGTCGAATAGGTCGCGCACGATGGCGGCGGCACGGCTCAACTCCTCCGACAGCAGCGTAACGCCGTTCGATTTGCGCAGATTGTCGATGGCAGTTGCCCAGCGTTTGGTGATGGCCGACAATTCGGCATCGAGTTCGGCCACGCGCTTGTCTTCGGCCACGGTGCGCATTATCAAACCGCAGTTGGCGGGTTTTATGCTCTGCATCAGTTGGCGCAGACGCATACGCTCGGCGTGCGATTTTATTTTTTGCGATACCGATATTTTGTCGCCAAAAGGCAAAAAAACCATGTTGCGGCTGGCAAACGATATTTCGGCCGTCAGGCGCGGTCCTTTGGTTGAGATTGGTTCCTTGACAATTTGCACCAATATATAGTCGCCCGCCGCCAACACATCTTTGATATTGCCTTCGCGGTCGAGTTCGGGCAGTTTTTCTATCCTGTCGGGCAGATGTTTGCGGTTGCTCAACACCTGTTTCACATAGGAGTTCATCGTCGGGAACTGGTCGCCGAGGTCGTGGTAGTGAACAAACGCCTCTTTGGGCGAACCAATATCGACAAACGCAGCGTTCAGCCCCTGCATCACGCGTTTCACACGCCCGAGGTAGATGTTGCCCACAGCAAACGACGGCTTCAGCGTGTCTTTGTGAATCTCGACAAGGTTTTTATCTTCGAGCAGCGCAATGGTAATGACATCGCCGTTCGCACTGATTACTAATTCTTTTTCCACACTATATCTATATATCTATTTTGGATGCGCGAAAACGCTCGCTTGCGCTCCGCACACAGTATAAACAGAAAAAACAAACTTAAAGACGCTAACCGAATACCGAACTCTAAATTTGTTTTCCTCTCTTTTTCTAAGGCAGACCGCAAAGGTCTATTTCTTCTTGTGTCTGTCCTTTCTTAAGCGTTTTTTGCGCTTGTGAGTGGACATTTTGTGCCTTTTGTGTTTCTTACCGTTTGGCATAATCGTTAGAATTTAAAATGTAGAACAACTTAAATTCGTTATTTTAGTTTTTCAACGAATTCTTTCGAAGGTTTGAACGCAGGAATGCTGTGTTCTGGAACGATAATCGTGGTGTTTTTCGAAATGTTGCGTGCCGTCTTTTGGGCGCGTGTTTTCACAACGAAACTGCCGAAACCTCTCAAATAAACATTGTGTTCTTTGGCCAACTCTTCTTTGCCTTGAGCAGCAAGACGCTTGCCCTCGCACAACGAGTCTTTCACAATTTCTACAAACGCTTCTACCGTACGCTGCACCTCTTCTCTGCCGATGCCCGTGCTTTTGGCGATTTCGTTGATGATGTCTGCTTTAGTCATGTTCGTAATTTTTATAGGTTATTTTTTTTGATAAAATGCAACCCGAGTTCGCTTTTTCGGACTGCAAAGGTACGAATTATTTTTTGAAATACAACCATTTAGCAAATTATTTTTTCGAAATGCGATATTTTTTGCGAAAAAATGCGGAACTTTGCCAGCGATATGGACGATTTTCACGCCTTTCAAAAAATTTTAGCCCAGTGGTTTGCTCTCAATCGGCGCGATTTGCCGTGGCGACACACGCGCGATCCTTATTTGATTTGGATTTCGGAGATAATTCTGCAACAGACACAGGTGGCGCAGGGGCTCGACTACTACCGCCGTTTTGTGGTGCGCTTTCCCGATGTGCGTTCGCTGGCTGCCGCCCCTATCGACGAGGTGCTGAAACTCTGGCAAGGGCTTGGCTACTACAGCCGCGCACGCCACCTGCACGCCTCGGCAAAAATCATTGTGGAGCGGTTTGGCGGCGTTTTTCCCACGGCACACACCGATGTGCTTGCGCTCAAAGGCGTGGGACAATACACGGCGGCGGCCATCTGTTCGTTCGCTTTTGAGCTGCCTTTTGCCACGGTCGATGGCAATGTTTTTCGTGTTTTGGCGCGCTATTTTGGCTGCGATCTGCCCATCGACACGACGGCTGGGCAAAAACATTTTGCCGAACTGGCGCAACTGTTGCTCGATACCGAAAATCCGGGGCGACACAATCAAGCATTGATGGAGTTTGGTGCGCTACAATGTACGCCCACTGCGCCGCATTGTGTGGCGTGTCCGCTGGCTGCCAGTTGCGATGCGCTAGCCACAAATCGAGTCGGTAGTTTGCCGCAGAAACAGGGCAAAACACAGGTGCGCGACCGCCATTTCAACTACATTTTTGCCGAATTCGACGGAAAAATCTACCTGCACCGCCGCACCGCCGACGACATTTGGCAGGGGCTCTACGAACTGCCGCTCGTCGAAACGCCCGAAATGTGTTCAATAGAATCGCTACTTGCTTCCGATTTTCTCACGAAAGCGATTGGTAATCAGCAATTTGTGCTTGAGCAGCAGACGCCAATCCGCAAACACCTGTTGAGCCACCAGCGCATTTTTGCGCGCTGCATGGTGCTTCGTCTGTCGCAGCCCGCCAGTTTCGACAACTGCATTGCAGCGCCCCTCGACCGCTTGTCCGATTTCCCCATCTCGCGCCTCATGGAACGCCTCCTTACCGATGTTTTAGCGCATTGGCCGATTTAGTTTTTCTGGTTTCCCAAAATTGCTGTCGCAATTTTTGTTTTTCGTGTTTTTGCTACGCAAGATTTCAGAATTTCCAATTGTAGGGACGCACCGAGTGCGTCCGAGAAAAATGAATAATAAACAATGAACAATGAATAATAATTGCGGCGTTTCGGAACGCGAACGGCATTGGGCGGCGAGTGTCAAAAATCAGGTTTTGTGTTTCGAGAGAGCGTCATCACTGTTTGAGCGAAGCGAGTTTGATGACGCCGAAACCAAAACCGCCAATTTTTGGCAACGCTCGCGC
>CAVKTI010000009.1:0-52314 GCA_963659365.1 Acutalibacteraceae bacterium
ACAACCGACTGTTCGAAACCCTTATGACTCAGCGATTGCCGAATTGGCGTATCCGACGGCAACAACTCAACGACTTCATAGCCTCCGAGTGGAAAGACTGATTTCGCCTATTATGCAAGAGATGCCACTTTTTTCAAATACTCGTTTTTGCTATAGGGACACTATCTGAGTTCACCCGATGTGCGACAGTTTCGAATCATTAGACATAAAAAAGAAGACGCAAACTATTTCTAACTTACGGCTCTATGGGTATCGCCAAACACCCATTACACAAGAGCATAAATAGTCCACATCTGAAAATGCGGACGCTTTACCGTTTATTCTCGTGTAACTCAAAAAAATGGCGATTTTGTAGAGCGGAAAAACAAGAGCAACGGATCAAATCAATATGTTATTCCGTGCAAAGATATAAATAGTAATGGGGGCAAGGCGTTCGAGGGGGATTTTAACATGGGCGTACTAAAAAAGAATCCCACCAGAAAAACGGAACATTTTTCTCGCCCCATTGCAAAGGGGGCAGGGATGCAAAGAGGTTGACGGTGCGGCTTTCCCCCCTTCGGGGGAAATGGGAAAGGGGGCGATAACCAAGACAACCGTAGAGCCGTCACACTGTGGCGGCTCTACAATCTATGTTCTAAAAATCTATTCTTGCTACTACATTGTCAATTCTCCATTATCACTTGCAGTAGCGTTTGGCCGACCATGTAGAGTGTGCGGCGGTCGATGTGGCGCATGTCGTCGGCGAGGGTGTGCCAATAGTCGCCGAAGCCTGTTGTGCCGTAGGGGTTGTACTGTATGATGTCGATGCACGGCACGCCCGCCACGGTGTTCACATAGTAGTGGTCGTCGGTGATAGCACCGCCGCGCGCATCGACAAAAGTGTTGCCAAAACCGAGTGACTGCGCTGTATTCCACACCTCGTCCTGCACGGCGCGCGCAAAATGCGACGAGAATTGTTCGCGGTAGAACTGCGCCCCCGATGCGCCCACCATATCGAGCAGAATGCCGAAATCGGCTTTGTAGCCAGCATTTTTAGCCTCTTTTGCCCAAAATTGCGACCCAAGACACCACGCATCGGAGCGTTCTGCGCCTGTGTAAAATTCGGGTGCGCCCCAATCTTCCAAATCGAAAAAGATAATGTCGATGCCCACAGATGGTGCATTGGAGGCCAACTGGCGCGCCACTTCGAGCAGCACGCCCACGCCACTGGCACCGTCGTTGGCTCCCAAAATGGGCGTGTGGTGGTTGGCTGGATTCGGATCTTGGTCGGCAAACGGCCGCGAATCCCAGTGCGAGCAAAGCAAAATACGCTTCTTCGCATCAAGATTAAATCGACCGATGATATTTTTGAGCGGTTTCTTTTCGCCCGAATAGAGCGGCATTTCGCCCTGCTGCACCTCGACTTGCGCACCAAAACGCTCCAGCGTGGCGGTCAGATAGTCGGCACAGGCAGCATGCGCCGCTGTGGCGGGTACGCGCGGCCCAAAATCGACCTGCGCCTGCACAAAAGCGTAGGCCGAATCGGCATTGAAAGTTGGCACAAATGCAGTTGTAGCGGCTGGCTTCTCGCTGCGCATATTGGGACAGGCGGCCAAACAGACGGCCACGATTGGAAGCAACATTATTTTTGTGTGGTGTATCATAGTTCGAAATCGAGTGCGATGCTGCGCTCGGCCACGGCGTGCATCTGTTTTTTCACCACATCGCAGTGGTAACGGTCGTTTTGGTAGCGTTCCAAATCGGCAAACGAGAGCAAATCGACCTGAAGCATCAGATCGAACGAGCGCGGCGAATGCAATTTATCGACAAATACTTCGATGTGCTGCGCCGTCGGCACTTGGTGGCGCATCGACAACAACACATTGCGCACCTCGGCACATTTTTCTGGCGTGTTGTCGGTCAGTTTGAAACAGACGATATGGCGTATCATAATCTATTTTTCGGTGTACCAACTGGCGTACATGGCGTAGTTGTGGGCAATTTTTTGGTTGATCTCTTTGGCTTGTTCGGCCGAAACCTCTTTGACCTGCTTGGCGGGAACGCCTGCCCAAATAGTGTTTGGCGGTACAATGGTATTGCTCAAAATCAGCGCATTAGCCGCCACAATGGCACCTTCGCCCACCACTGCACCATCGAGTACAGTGGCTCCCATACCGACAAGCGCGTAATCCTTGATTGTCGCGCCGTGAATGGTAACATTGTGTCCTACAGACACATAGTCGCCAATGTGGACTTGTGATTTTTCGTAGAGCGTGTGCAGCACTGCGCCGTCCTGAATGTTCACATGGTTGCCGATGCGAATGGAGTTTACATCGCCACGCAGCACCGCATTGAACCAGATGCTGCAACCATCGCCGATAACAGTGTCGCCCACGATGGTGGCATTGTCGGCCAAAAAGCAATTTTTTCCGATTTGCGGTTTGAACCCGCGCACTTCTTTTATCAGAGCCATTTTTTTCTATAAAGTTGATGAGTTGATTTGTCTTTAAGTTTCTCGCGCTACGCGCTGTTTCTATGTTTATTCGTTGAAGCGTTGAATTGTTTAATTGTTGAAGCGTTTCGGACGCACTCGGTGCGTCCCTACTTTTTCACTTTTATACTTTCACACTTTCATACTGATTTCGTCTATGCTCTATGTTCTATCTTCTATGTTCTTAAAAAAGGCTATTTTTTTCGCCTCAAATAGCCGCGGACATTGTGTTTGGCTTGCTCGCGGCGTACTTGGGAGTCGCGGTCGTCGTGGCGGTCGTTGCGCTTGTTGCCAAAGGGCTTTTTGTCGTTTCCGAAATCGGGTTTATCGGACTGAAAGCGGCGTGGTTTGCGCTCATCGTCGAAATGCGGGCGGTCGCCAAAGTGCGGTTTACGGTCAAATTTTGGTCTGTCGTCGAACTTTGGTCTATCATCAAAGCGGCGGAAGCGTGGTTTGTCGTCGCGTTTCTCAAAGTGCGGGCGGTCGTCGTCGCGCTGCCCAAATTTTGGTCGCCGGTCGTTGCGGTCGTTGTAGCGGCGTTCGTTGCGCTGTGCGAATACAGGCTTACGGTCGTCGCTACGATGCCATTCGCACCGTGTTTTGCGGTCGAATTTTTCGTGCGTGTGGTCGTTGTCGCTTTCGCTGCGTTCTAGGCGGCGCGGGCGGCTTTCATCGTCGTGTGGGCGACTTTTGCGCTCGGCAACAAAGTCGTTGCGCTTGCCGCTGAAGAGTTCGTATTTCAGAAATTTGCACTCGAGTGCGCCGTTCAGCGCCTCCACTTTTTGCGAGGCGTGCAGCCCGATTTTCCGAACGCATTCGTCGTTCGACGAGATAATCCACGCTGTGCTGCTCGCAAAATTGCGTTTCAGCGAGGTGCCAATCTGCTCGTAAAGTCCCACCATATCGTCCGACACGAGGCGTTCGCCGTAGGGCGGATTGGTTACGACAAGGCACGGCTCGGCTTGCGGTGTCCAATCGGCAATGTCGCGCCGTTCGAGGGTGATGTATTTGCCGAGCCCCGCCGCTTTGATGTTGGCTTCTGCCACTTTCAGCGCACGCGGCGAGATGTCGCAACCGATGATTTTGTGGTCGAAAGTGCGCTCGTTGCTGTCATCGTTATAGAGAAAATCGAACAGTTCGGGGTCGAAATCGGCCCACTTTTCGAAAGCGAACTCTTTGCGGTAGATGCAGGGCGGAATGTTGAGTGCAATGAGTGCAGCCTCGATCAGAAAAGTACCCGAACCGCACATCGGATCGACAAAATCGGTTTGTCCGTCCCAGCCTGCCATCAGCAGCAAACCCGCCGCCAACGCCTCGTTTATCGGTGCATCGGTTTGTGCATCACGGTAGCCGCGCTTGTGCAGCGATTCGCCGCTACTGTCGAGCGACACGGTGCATTGGTCGTGCGAAATATGCACATTCAGGCGGATATCGGGATTGTCGATGCGAATCGATGGGCGTTTCTCCTCGTGCTCCATAAACCAGTCGGCAATGGCATCTTTCACGCGGTATTTCACGAACTGCGAATTGCGAAACTCCTCGGAATAGACCGTGGTGTCGATGGCAAAAGTTTGGCGTACATTCAGGTGTTCGCTCCAATCGATGGTTTTTACCTGTTCGTACACCTCGTCGGCGTTTTTCGCCTTGAAAGTGAGCAGCGGTTTCAGCACGCGCGATGCCGAGCGCAGGTAGAGATTGGCTCTGTACATCAGTGCTTTATCGCCAGTGAACGACACGGCGCGGCGGTCGATACGCACATCGTTTGCGCCCAGTTTTACTAACTCTTCGGCCAAAACATTTTCCAATCCGTTGAATGTCTTGGCTATCATTTGGTATTCTTTGCCCATGAGTTGCGATTTGGTTGAAACTACAAAGGTACGAAATTAGTTTGAAAGTCTGAAAGTATAGAAGTATTCAAGTTTTGCGAGCAAATTTTTGACCTATACGCTCGTTATTTTTGCTGATTTCGTGGGTGTTTGTCGAGAATTTCGGTGCGCAAAAAGGTCATGTCCATGTGCGTGTAGATTTCGGTGGTGATGATGCTTTCATGGCCGAGCATCTCCTGAATGGCGCGCAGGTTGGCACCGCCTTCGAGCAGGTGCGTGGCAAACGAGTGGCGGAATGTGTGCGGCGAAATGGTTTTTTGAATGCCTGCCTCGGCTGCCAACTGTTTGGTGATGATGAAAATCATCACGCGCGTGAGTTTGTGACCGCGGCGATTCAGAAAGACAAAATCCGCCTGACCGTGCTTGATTTCCAGTAGGTTACGGTCGTATAACCAGAGTTTGATGGCCTTTTCGGCGGGTTCCGACAGTGGCACGAGGCGTTGTTTGCTGCCCTTGCCTTCGACACGCATAAAGTGTTGGTCGAAATCGATGTCCGACAGTTTCAGATTGACCAGTTCCGACACGCGCAATCCCGAGCCATAAAGCGTTTCGACGATGGCGCGGTTGCGCTGACCTTCGGGTTTCGATAGGTCGATAACGGCCAAAATGCGCTCAATCTCCTCCACCGAAAGCACTTCGGGCAGGTGGCGTGGCAGCGTGGGCATTTGCAGCAGTTCGGTGGGGTCGGCTTTCAGTTCGTTGCTGTAAATCAGGAACTTATAAAACGCCTTGATGCCCGAAACGACGCGTGCCTGCGACCGTGCTTGCAGTCCTAAACTGTTTAGCAGTTCGATAAATTCCTCGAAATCAGCAAGTTGTGCTTGTCTGTAGTCGATTTGTCGCTCGTCGAAAAAGTCGAACAGCAGCCGCACATCGCGCATATAGGCCTCGACGGTGTTGGTCGCCAGCGAGCGCTCCAACGCCAAGTAGGCTCTGAAATGCCTGATGGCTGGGATTTGACTGTTGCCGTCCAATGCGATTTAATTTACACGGAAGCGGTCGATACCCTCTTTCAGGTAGCCGATGGCTTGACTGGCGGCCGCCAAACCTGCGTTGATATTGGCTTCGGCGGTCTCTGCACCCATTTTTTTTGGCGTAGCAAAGATGCGTGCACCGAATTTTTCGCGCAGTTCGGCATACGATTCGGGCGCAACATCGGCCACATATTTCAGGTCTGGACGCTCGTCGAGAATGCGTGCCAAATCGGCTTCGTCGATAATCTCCTTGCGCGCCGTGTTCACCAAACAAGCACCCTTTGGCAGCAGGCTCATCAGTGCGTGGTTAATCGACTTTTTTGTCTGGTCGTTGGCGGGAATGTGCAGCGAAACATAGTCGGACTGGCGGTAGAGTTCGGCTATTTCGGCAACGGGCGTAACGCCCTCGGCTACCATCTTTTCGGCCGCCACAAATGGGTCGAACGCCAGCACACGCATACCGAAACCTTGTGCCAATTTGGCGACGAGCCGCCCCACATTGCCGTAGGCCTGTATGCCGAGCGTTTTGCCTTTCAGTTCGGTGCCAGTGCCAGGCTGGAAGTTGTTGCGCGCCATATAGACCATCAGTCCGAGGGCGAGTTCCGCCACCGCATTCGAGTTTTGGCCAGGCGTGTTCATCGCCACAATGCCTTGTGCCGTGCAGGCCGATAAGTCGATGTTGTCGTAACCAGCACCAGCGCGCACCACAATTTTCAGTTTCGGAGCGTGCGCCACCACCTCGGCGGTAACCTTGTCGGAGCGCACGATAAGCCCATCGGCATCGGTCACGGCGGCCAGCAGTTGCGCCTTGTCGGTGTATTTTTCGAGCAGAGCCAATTCGCAGCCTGCTTTTTCAATAATGGTTCGCATGCCCTCTACAGCGGCCTTCGCGAACGGTTTTTCAGTAGCGATTAGAATTTTCATATTGTTTAGAATTTCAGATTTCACGACCCCCTCTAATCCCCCAAGGGGGCGTGCTGCGCGGGAGCGCAGCAATTTCAAATTACAGATTTCAAAATTTCAAATTGTTGAAGCGTTTAATCGTTGAATTGTTTCGGATGTGGCATGCCGCGTCCCTACTTTCAACTTTATAAACTTTCACACTTTATAGACTTTCACACTAATTTTGTCTATGCTCTATGTTCTATGTTCTTAAAATCTCGTCTTGCTACTTGCTACTATTGTTCCTACGCCATTGTCGGTAGGCGCGGTGGTATTTTTGGGCGTTGCGGTTGTGTTCGGCGAGTGTGGCGGCAAAGTTGTGAGAACCGTCCATCTTGTCGGAGGCGCACATGTAGATGTAGTTGCTGTGTGTGTAGTTCAGCACAGCATCGATGGCGGCGATGCTGGCCACACGAATGGGACCGGGCGGCAATCCGCGGTGTTTGTAGGTGTTGTAGGGCGAATCGATTTTGGTGTGTTCGTCGAGTACGCGCGTGATGGTGAAGTC
This sequence comes from Acutalibacteraceae bacterium, assembly GCA_963659365.1. Classification (GTDB taxonomy): domain Bacteria; phylum Bacteroidota; class Bacteroidia; order Bacteroidales; family Paludibacteraceae; genus W0P28-013. The sequence continues at coordinate 6,781 of CAVKTI010000009.1, forward strand.
GCCGAGGGCGTATCGGGCTGTGGGACAGGCTTGTAGCGGTATTCCACGCCGCAAACGGTTGATGTATAGTCCCGCAATGATGGGTTTGTCGGCAGCGACATTCGTCTCCTCATCGACAATCGAAGCCAAAATCATCACTTCGGTGGGCGTGAGGCGTGTGGCAGCGGCTTTGGCGCGGCGTTCGTCGTTCCAAAAATGGTCGTATTCGCGCTTCATGCGGCCGAAAAGTTGGCTCGCCGTCATGTCCCAATAGACCTCGTAGGTGTTAGGAATGAAGAGCGTGAGCGCAGTGGCGGGCGTTACGCCGTAGGCCGATAGAAACGCCGTACTATCGAGGCATTGGGCGATGGTGGCAGAGTCGAGCAGCAGTTGTTTGTCGAGCCGTGCCGCCAACTCCGATTTTAGTCGTATGTTATTGAATTTCAGCCTGATAGGTTCTTGCATACCGAAAATGAGATGTTGCGCCAGCGTGCGGTTTGTCATGCCGTCAGCAATGCGGTAGCAGCCCACTTTGATGCGTCCGTCGTACTGTTTGCGCCGCATATAGCGTTTGAAAGGCGCGGCATCGGCAGTGAATTGCGCCTGTTCGAGTGCGCGGCACACATCGTCCAGCGTCATATTCGGATAGACATAGAGGCGTGCGTTTTGCCCTTCGCTCACCGAAAAAGCGGGTCGCCGCTCGCTTGCCCAGAGCCACACCACCGCCGCAATTCCGATAGCGGCAAGAGTTAAAATGGTGTAAATCAGTATGTTTCTCCGAATTTTCAGCATATTGCGTTGGTGCATTTCATTCACAGCGTAAAGGTATAGATTTTTTTTCGATTTTGTGGCACGCCGCCCGAAATCGTGCATTTGTTTTGCGTAAATGGCTCGTTATCAGTGTCTTTTGTTAATTTGGTGCAAGTTTCGTGCCAAAAATTTGGTGCGGCCGAAATTTTGTATTACCTTTGCACCGCATTTTTGGTAGCAGCATACGCTCTGCTTTTGGAAGGTTGGGTGAGTGGCTGAAACCAGCAGTTTGCTAAACTGCCGTACGGGTTACCGTACCGGGGGTTCGAATCCCCCACCTTCCGCAAAAAGGCGGTCAATTCCGAAGAATTGATCGCTTTTTTGTATTTCAAATTAGAAAATTTCAGATTTCAAAAATTGCTGGTTTTGATAAATATAAGGGAAACTGTTATAGACAACATTTTTCTCTTTTTTTTTGATTTTTGTAGGAAACACTTGTGTTTTTGCTGAAAAATTACTACCTTTGTCCGCAGAATAACATAGAAAAATGCAGAATTACTGCCCTCCTCCCAGAAAATGGGGGGTGGCAAGTTCTTGATAATCAGCAACTTACGGAAGTGAAATTATCATTGGAAGTAATTTTTTAGAATTGAGCTGGCCTATACTATTCTGGTTTTATTCGCAAAATGTAAGTTCAAAAAATAACGATTTAAGTGAGCATAAAGTGTAAAATCATGAGAAGAGTATTATTTATTTTGGGAATAGTGTCTCTATTTTTTTGTGCTTGTGGGCGAGCAGGTGGCAGTAATAGTAGTGATGAAAAACCAATAGAAGTTGGATTTTTTCACTCTTGTACTAGAACATCAGATTCTACTGAAAAACCACCAGTCGATACAATGACCTTCCCCATTGACCCTACCTCTATGAGGATTCATATTTTTGTAGAAAACTCTGGAAGCATGAATGGCTTTATCAATAACACTTCTGATTTTCAAGTGGCATTGGGTAAGCAAGTGGCGTTGTTGTGCCATTATTATGGTTATGATAATATTCGCTTGTATTACATAAACCAAGATGTTTATCCTCAATTAGTGAACGCAGCAGATTGCAATCAACTAATTGGTTCTACAAATAACATGTGCAAAAAAGATACATTTAGATCGATCGGGGAAACAGGTAGTACAAATCTCAATGACATTTTCAAAATGGCACTTGATTCCGTGAGTGAAACCTCGTTGTCGATAGTTATTTCAGATTGTATTTATTCTATTTCTGGAACTGGAACATCACACTCTCTACTTGGGAATGCTTCAAATGAAACAATGAATAATTTTTTGCAGAAATCCCGAAAAATGAGTTCCCTTTCAACTTCGTTGATACAATTATACTCTGATTTCGATGGCGGATATTGGGATTATAAGCATCCTAATGGTAGTGCAAGTGCTGTATTGAACTGTAAACGCCCTTATTACCTTTGTGTGTTGGGGACTCATAGGAATGTAGATGCGTATTTGAAAAATATTGATGTGAGCGAGATGAAAGGGTATAGCAACCAATATACCATTTCTAATCTTGATGTTTCAAAAACGAAAGCCTCGATAATGAATCATTATGGAAAGAAAGGAAATTTCCGCCTTGATGTTACAGACGGCAAAGAATGCTACTCTATCTCAAGAGTTAAAACACGCAATAAAGTTTTGGGATTTGCTATCGGTGTCGATCTATCTTCGTACACTATGTCGGAAACAGACAAATTAGATACGAATAATTACCAATTAGGAGGTAATTATAGAGTTATTGCTATCAAAAAAATAGACAAAGCAGAACTTACAGATCCGACAGATTGCAAAATTGTTGATCAAAATACATTAACTCATTTTATAGAGATAGAATCGACTGGTTTTCCAAACGATTTAACTATCAGCATTAGGCGCTCCGTTCCAGAATGGGTCAAAGATTTTTCTTCTTCCGATGACACGAAAATTCAAACTGATGCCAATGAGCAGAAAAAAACATTTGGCCTATCCTATTTAGTTGATGGCATTGCCGATGCATATTTAACTTTGGCAAAAGATAAAAACAACTTTACGAAACTAAACTTTAAGATCAAGAAATAATATGAATGACTTTTTTGCTAATCTTTACGAATTATTTGGTGCATTGAATGGTGGTTTTTACAACGATATGTACCAAGAAGAATTTTATCTACCTTTAGGCATTACAATGATTGCCTCTGCTGTAGGTATTCCATTGATTTATTACTATGTGGTAAATCATCCTCGTTGTAATCATTGGTATCATTGGTTGTTCTTTGCTTTAGGAACGGCATCGCTGAATTTTATTATTGATTGGTTTCTCGCAAAGGATAAGTTGATTGCTTTTTATAATCAATCGCAAAGCGAGATGCCATATACTTGGGATAGTTTTTTTATGCTCGCATTAATGGGCTTTCTTTGGACTCTACTATTTTTTGCTATTTTTTCCATTATAGAAAAATGGGGGAGTCGTAATTGCAAACATACGCCGTTTTAATAAATCAAGAAATTATTATGAGTAAACTTTTTGTATTTGGCATTGGTGGAACTGGTTCTAGAGTGCTTAAGTCGTTGACTATGTTGCTTCAGTCAGGAGTTAAAATGGGAGTCAATGAGATTGTCCCGATTGTGATTGACAAGGACAATACCAACGGAGACTTGGTGCGTACCAAACGAATGATAGACACTTACATCGAAACGCGAAATGATTTTGTTTTACGAGATAATGACTCTTTCTTCGCTGTAAAAATGTCGCTTATTGATGACCAATTGTGCATTCAACTTACTGATGATGCAAAAAAATTTTCTGACTATATTGGGCTCTCTACATTAAGTAGAGAATATCAAGCAATGACCGAGGCGTTATTTTCTAAAGACGCTCTTGATATGGAAACCACCGAAGGCTTTCGTGGCATTCCAAGTATTGGCAGTGTTGTTCTTAATCAACTTGAGAGTAATGATATATTCAAAACCTTTGCCCAACAATTCCAACAGGGAGATAAAATTTTTATTGTAAGTTCTATTTTTGGGGGAACAGGTGCAAGCGGTTTCCCATTGTTAATCAAAACATTACGCTCTAATTTACAAGGGTTGTCAAATTGGAATTTTGTTCAAAATGCTCCTATTGGTGCTGTGTCTGTTTTGCCGTACTTTAGCGTTGAGCATACTACAAAAAATGCGGGTGAAGTTAATGTGGATTCTGACACTTTTGAAGATAAAGCCAAAGCGGCACTCGACTATTATGCTAAAAATATAGGGCAAAATTTAGATGTATTGTATTATGTTGCAGACCATCAAAAATCTAAATACGCATATAATGTCGGTGGCAATGGACAGCAGAATAAGGCACAAATAACAGAACTGCTTGCGGCTCTCTCTATTATCGATTTTTCGATAAATGGGCAGCGTAATAACAACAATAACAACAATTCTACTTGTACTCAATATAAAGAATTTGGCATAATCACTCCACAACAAAATAGTGATGAGATTATATTTGACGATTTGCATGACAATACGCAGAAAATTATTTGTGCTCCGTTAGTACAATTCTATGTGTTTACACAATATATGAATCTTGTTTTTGATGAGCAGAACCGCTATCAACCTTGGTCACATAATTGTAGGAGTCGCAAAGAGGAAGATTTTGATAAAACATTCAAACAGAGCGGCGGTATGAAAAAATTGTTGGAGTGTATGAAAAATTTTAATGACTGGTTGAATGAAATGAACGATAGAAAAGTTCATACCCACCGTTTTGCTCCATTTAATCTCGAGTCAAAAACATTTGCTTTTGTTCGTGGAGGAGCAGATCATATTGCGATAAACAAGCCCGATTTTAGATATGCAGATTGGGCTTGGTTAGACAATGTTTTGAATGGTTATGCGACCAAGAAAGAACTAAAAGTTTCAGAATCTCTTACTAAAGAGCAGAAATTTTTGGAATTGTTCTACCGCGCAACCAAGAAATTTGCAGAAAAAATCATTCCTAATTCAAAAAACTGGTATCAACACTAAAAACAGTCCACTATTATGGCAAGCAAGACACAAACAAGCGAGATAGGAAACAGTAGGAAATACGAATTATTTACTTTGCGTGAAGATCCTGCTGGGCAGGACGGACATTGGTATTGTCAAAATACTAATCCTTATACTTCTACAAGTATTGCTGAATCGAATAGCCAAAATACAACCGAGCCGACATCAATTCCTTCGCCATTTGCGCGCATGGAACTTGCCCGTACAGCATTTGCTATTGCTGCCAGAACAGCATGGGACGAAGTTCCTGCTCGGTATCAAAAGATTGTTTCAGATTGTTTAGATGTTGCCGAGATATTTTTTAATTATCCACTTTTTAGCAAATATTTCGAAATAATCATTTGGACTAATCACGATTTGAACAACATAGCGAATACAGCACTTGGCAAATCTATGCTTAAATTTTGGGGAAGCGACGCTAATTCATATCATTTCAATCGGGTAAATGCAATATATTTATTGAATTATATTGGCGAAAATCGACCGAATAAAACAGGTCTAAATATTGTTGGTGCGACTTCTCCCATTACCCTATTTTTTAGTGTAGGTAATGATTTGCACTATGTTTCAGAGACGCTCTCTTTCAATCAAGATCGGCCATTTGATGGCGCATTTAATCCACTGGAGAATCGAGATATCGCTTTTGTCAATTACCTTAATTTAATGCGTCAAAAATACGATGCACAGGGAAATAATGTGTCTTTTGCACAGGATTTTAAGGAGGTTGATGATTATATTACAGCGGCTTGCAATCGTGTCGCTAATGGGATCGCACCCAATGGTACACATAACTATAATAATATAGCCGCAGGAAATAATAATTTTGTAGAAGTTCTTGGCTTCCCACTTGGTTGTCAACAAATTCCCATCCCTTGTTATAGCGATTTTGAAATAAAATCTAGTTCAAACTTGGCACAACAGTGTAAACCTTTGGCTCTCCCTGTGGAAAGTGGAAATGGATTTGATGGCTGCCGTTACATCAACGATGCTTTTTTGTGGGGAACAAACAATAGTGCGCCCTTTGATAACGCCACTGATTGGAGGCAGCGTACACTGCCGTTTGCAAATGTGCAATATCCCTATTTGACCGCCAACGATTTCTTTACTGATAATATCATAGAAATGCCGTATGAGTTAAATAGTAACAACTATTTTGATGGCAACATTGACCACCCCGACACAAGTAGAAGTTATTTGTTGCCATTCAAGCCGCTATTGTTTGAGTTCTTCACAGTAGAAGAAATTAGAGAAATGACAAAAATGCAAATAGCAGGAACTGTTGTGAAGGTAACACTGAATATACCAATTCGGAACTATACTGGCAAAGCGACTAATGCTAATGTTAAATACGAAAAGATTTACTGCACAAATGGAAGCCCCACAAGAAATGAAGGGCAAAAAGTTTCTGCCAAGTTCGGGTTGGGAGTGTTTCCACTTATTCGCCCAAGGGATGTGAGAGTTGCTCATTATCGTATTGCAATGTTCGATAAAGAGGGAACGGCTAAATTGTCTTTTTATGAATCTACAGATAAGGATTCTATCAACATTCCGAGTTCGAGGAAACATCGTGATTTTTCTCAAAACGCTTGTAGTATAGAAACTTATGTAATGGAGCAGAAAAATTTTGATAGGATACAAGTGTCTATCAATAATGAAACTGGTTATATTATTCCGAATTTTACAAATGAAGGTGGAAATACAAGTTTCAAATTTGCGGTCGATTTGGGTACGACAAATACACACATTGCTTACGAAATTGAAAATATCCAAGCAGCACAAGCATTTAGGATGTCTACACCACAAATGGTAAAATTGCACAAAGACTATAGGCAGGATCGTGATATCTCTGTTGCATTTACCGACTGTTTTATGCCCGATGAAATTGGTTGTGGAGGCCGATATAAGTTCCCTATGAGGAGCGCATTTGCAGAGGATCAGACGATAGATTATCGGGAAATATGTTATACTCTTGCCGATGGCAACATACCATTTAGATATGAAGAGATAGGTTCAATACCATATCTTGACATTAAAACTGATGAAGAGTTGAAATGGACTGCAGAGCCAGAGCGTTTGTCTTTATATATACAAAATATTGTGTATATGCTGCGAAATAAGGTTTTGCAGGAAGGAGGGCGTCTCGATAGAACTAAAATTGTTTGGTTTTATCCAGCAAGTATGTCGGAAGGAATGCGCAGTAACATGAATAATGCTTGGGGGAATTCGTATAGAAATTTTCTCGATGCAAACTATAACCAGGGAAGTCATAATTTAGAAGCGATGTCAGAATCCATGGCTCCATATTGCTATTTCAAGGAAAGAGATGGCGCTGTTGGTGTGGTTACGACTATTGATGTGGGAGGCGGAACGACAGATGTGTATATATCGGACGAAGGCGGTAATAATGGTTATCTGTCGTCATTTCGTTTTGCGTCAAATGCTGTATTTGGCGATGGGTACAACAATAACATTTCGAACAATGGTTTTGTCGGAAAATTTCGGCCAATTTTCGCAGATGCATTATCGAATAAGGGCGAGTTGTCAGAAACTCTAAAAATGATATACAATAGGGGAAAATCAACCGATTTGATATCTTTCTTTTTCTCTTTAGAAGCCACAAGAGAACCTGGCCTTAATTTTATGAATATGCTACAAAACGACCAGCGTTATAAGTATTTGTTTGTGTACTTTTATACGGCGATTTTGTATCATGTCGCAAATACCATGAAATCGAGAGGTATCTCTAAACCAAATACAGTGGCATTTTCTGGGAATGGCTCTAAAACACTGCGAGTACTTTCTACGGATAATAATACGCTATCTGATTTTGTTAAACGCATATTTGAAAGGGTGTATGATGAAGCATACCCACAAGGAGTGCGCTTTATATTGAGATATAATGATAATAATCCCAAAGAAGCAACCTCTTTAGGCGGTTTGGTTGCAAACACCGACCAAATAAATGCTAATCCACAACGCCTAATTCTGTTGGGCAATGACACCTCTACTTTTGTAACTAATCAGAGATTTGATGATATTTCTAATGAAACAAAAGATGAAATTATTGCGACAGTGAAAGATTTTATTGAATTTGTTTCCTCTTTGAACGAAGATAATTACTTTGGAGATAGATTTTCTATGGATATTCAGATCTTGCAGAGAGTGGAAGATATTTGTTTTCAAAATTTGAAAGGGTATTTAAATTTGGGTCTAGAGAAAATTATGGGGCTTCTCCAAAATAACAGAGCTCAAACGATGGCCATTAACGAATCATTGTTTTTCTATCCGCTTGTTGGTATGTTGAATAATTTGGCACAAGAAATACCTAATTTATGACAATTCCTCTATTACTATCTTTGGGCGCGCTTTGCATTTCTATTGCTGTTGCAGCGTTTGTTGTATGGGTATACTATAGTAAGTTTTTACACGAACGAATTATAGACCCAGACTCCCACATATCTCCTCAAAGTTCACGCAGTGGTTTTTCAAAAGAGGAGATCGTAAAATTTATTGATGAACAAATTAAAAAGCGCACTCCAATCAATAAGATAGATGAAATAACTCCTGACTTGTGGGAAAAAATTTGTAGTCACACTACCGATTATGTGGTGAGTGCCTTGAAATCAGATCCAAGTTTACTCGCGGAATGTTGTAAAGATTTTGGAAGTGTTAATGCTGTTGAACAACAATCAGAACGACGAATTGAAAATCATGCGGTGTTGTATGCAACTGCTGCTGACGAAAAATCTATGGAATTTTTTGCTGTTTCGGAAACTTATGACCCAAAAGGACAATATGTCTTTGAGTTGGAGTTAGGCTTCGATGGTCAAACGGCAACATTCAAAGTCTGTATGCAAGCAAAAGATATGGTTTTGCAAACACCAGATTACCTGAATGGCGCTTGCTCTATTCAGAGAATGGGTAGATCTGAAATAATTACAGAGGCTAAAGGTGAGGCAATACTACTTAATAGTGGTAAATGGCAAGTACAAAAACCCGCTAAAATAATACTCAAATAATGGTCTCAAGTCATGTTATTCTTATGATTGCAATTATTGCAGTCATAGTGTATTTTCAGATACATTTTTTCAAAAAAAACAAGGATCTAATATCCAAGTTCAAGAACATTTTTCCTGCAGATACTACAGAAGAATGGAGCATTGATCGTATGGGGGATATTCGAATTATATCAAAGTATGAATCAGAACTCATAGAAGAGCGCGAACAAATTCGTCAGATAATTCTCGCCAAGGAAAATCAACTCAATGTCAAAGACCAAGAAAAAAGATCTTTGGAGTCGCAAATTGAAAGTGCGATCCTTAGTCTTTCTGTCGATGGTGATATTATACACGAAAACAACAAGAGAAGACTATCATACATAAAGGGAGAAATAACAAAGCTAAAAAACGAAATTAGGGAGAAAAATAATAGGCTAAAAGAACTTGAGAACTTAATAGAGCAAAATTCCAATAATAACGAGAGCGATACACTCTCTATTATTGTTTCATCAATCAATAGATATCTTATTAAGAATAAAGATTCAGTTGTAGATTTCAACTTGATAAAAGATATTGTTGATAGGAATTGTGATGCGAAAGAAGAAGAGATTCAGACTCAAAATCCAGTTTCGTTATATTTTGGTTTGGTTGGTACAATGGTGGGAATTATCATTGGTGTGGTGGCACTTATTGTTAGTGGATCATTAACCCTGACTAATGGTATGGAGGCGACAGACGCAATATCTGGCGTAATGGAACTTCTCGAAGGTGTTGCCATCGCAATGGTGTCGAGTGTTATAGGTATTATCCTCACTACAGTGGGTTCTCTACGCATTAAAGATGCAAAAGTAGAAACAGAGAGAAAAAAACATACTTTTTTAAGTTGGATGCAAGCCGAATTATTGCCTAAAATTTCATCGGATGTATCTTCGGCACTTGTCAAGTTGGGGGGAGACTTAGAAAACTTTAATAGTACTTTTTCGGATAATGCGAAACTCCTTCAAAATACTATATTGGGTATTACAGAGGCTACGAAAAATCAAGCGTGCTTGCTAAATGCAGTGCAAAGACTTGATGTCGCAAGAATTGCGGAGGTAAATGTTTCGGTATACGATAAATTGAAAAATTGTTCAGAAGAGTTGGGAGTATTAGGCAATAATATGAACAGAATAAATGGTGGTATAGAGGGAGCGACGAAGATTATTGGACAACAAATTTCGGAATATAGGACGCGAAGTGCCGATATAAACAATGCCGCAGGTGAGGTTGACATGGCTACTCGTGAAGCACAAAAGCAGTTGAAGGAATCTATTGAATCAAGTTTCAAGGAGTATCAAGATTTTGTCGATAAATTGTACATGGGGGTCAAAGAACATACGGAAAGCGAGTCTAAATACTATAAAGAAAAGATAGACGCGCTTCATCAAGAGATTTTATCTAAATTTGGTGTTTTGAAAAAAACGGAAGAAGAACTAAAAAACCTGACTTCGGTCAAAGAAAACATAGCGGCATTAGAAAAAACTACTGCACGCCATGGCGAAAAATTAGATAATTTAAGTCAATCGATTTATGCATTAGCAAGGTCGAAAATGGGAGATGTTGAAACTTTTGAACCGCACAAAAAAATGTCTAAATGGACTTCTCGCACATTGTGGGTTGTTGGAACAACCACATGGCTATGGTTTATTGTTTGGACTATATTGTCTGTAATTAAGTGATGAAAAACAAGGGAGAATCTTTTTTTTGGACAAGTTATTCCGACTTGATGACAAGTCTATTTTTTATCATGTTGGTATTGTTTGTTCTTACTGTATGTTTGCTTCATTACAAAATTGTTGATATCGACAAACAGAAAAATGCAACAGAACAGCAACTTAAGACAATCACAGATTTGAACAAATCGATTGAAAATATAGATTCTGCTTATTTTAAATACGACCCGACTTACAAACGCCATACTATAAAGGATATTTCGATTGAATTTAAGAAGGGGAGTAGCGACATTTTAGATATTGATAATGATGATCGCGAGCGCCTTTTGGGGGCAGGTTGGGCTATCCGAAAATTTATGTTAAAAGCAAAAAGGGAAAAACTCAATGCGGATTATCTTTTGATAATAGAAGGACAAAGTTCTAAAGACAACTACCCTCAAAATTATGAATTGAGTTATGCTCGAGCCTTATCGCTTGTTAAGTTTTGGTCAAAGAATGGGGTTACATTTGACGATCTCCCTTGTGAGGTCATTATATCGGGATCGGGGCAGGCGAGTAAATTTCGCATTACTCCTGAAACAATCGATGGTCAAGCAAATAGTGCGAATCAGCGATTTGTCATTCATATCATTCCAAAGCCAGGTGGAAAAATGAAATAGTCTCTTTTTTTTGATATTATGGGGCGTTTAACATTCTGCATATTATGTGTTACTACTATTCTTGCTGCTTGTCAACGCAGAGGAGGACAGGGGCATTCAACTCAAGCAGGTAGAGGGGAACAAAGACCAATATCTGTTGTAGAAGGGAATCGTCGCGAAAAAAATTCTGCACGGACTATCTCTGACGCTGCAAATTTACCTACAGAGAACAAAAAAGCAGGAACATATTCTGGCCCTGAAATTTTTGAGAAATATTCGAGTGCTGTTTTTGTAGTTTACACACAAGCCGATACGCATAGTTCACAAGGTTCCGCTTTTTTTATATCTAGTTCGGGATTAGCCGTTAGTAACTACCATGTTTTTGAGTCCACTTATCAGGGTATGGAAGAGTTTCACATGTCAGATGGTAGCGTTTATAAGTTGAAGCGCATTGTTGCTAAAAGTAAAGAAAACGACATTTTTATATTTGAAGTGAATGGGGATCGTAATTTCAACTATATTCCAATCTCCTCGCGTATCCCTAGAGTTGGAGAACGAATTTATACTATCGGTAGCCCACAAGGGTTGGAAAATACTTTTTCGTCGGGAGAAATTTCGCAATTACGCGGACGAAATATAATCCAAATCAGCGCGCCTATCGATCATGGAAGTAGCGGTGGAGTTCTTTTGAACGAATTTGGCGAGGCAATAGGAATTACAACTGCTGGTATAGATGATTCTGGTGCCAATTTGAATTTTGCAATTAGTACAAATTTAGTAAAGTTGATGTTGGAATGATTTTTTCTGTGGGGAGATGTAACATGTTCGTATTGAGCGTGTCGCTTATGCTCTTGGGGTGTTCGTCAGCAAGAGAAAGGCATGCCAACGATAGGGAATCATTAGATACAGTTTTCGTTATTTCGTCAGAAGATGCTTCCGCAATAGCCTCCTCTACGAGCGAAAACGGCACTGATTCAATTTCTCGTTGTATATTTTCTTCAAAATTAGAAATACCACGACTCCTAATTCCCCGACAAGAACAAGTTATAGAGCATATCGGTTATACTATTAACTACAATGCGAATTGGTATATCCCAAATTGGGTTGCCTATGAATTAACTTCGACAGAAGTTGAAGGTCAAGAACCGCGAAGCAATAATTTTGCTCCTGATCCACAGATTGCGGAGCCCGTAATGGAGTTTGAGTACAAAAACTCTGGTTATGATCGTGGACACATGGTACCTGCTGCTGATATGAAATGGTCGGGACAAGCAATGTCTGAAAGTTTTTATATGTCAAATGTGTGCCCTCAAAACAAAAATCTTAATAGTAAAGATTGGTTGCGACTTGAAGAACAAGTGCGGCATGTAGCACATTCGTGTGGCAATGTTTTTGTTTGTTGTGGACCAATAGTAACTGACTCAACTATTACTATCGGAACTATACACAATATAGTCGTTCCGCAGGCATTTTTCAAGGTGTTGCTTCGTCAAAAGGGAAATACTTATTCTGCGATTGGGTTTAAGATGCCGAACAAAGCGCGAGATTGTAAACGCGATTTGTCGTACTATGCTATTTCAATTAATGAATTGGAATCGGAACTGGGAATTGATTTTTTCCCTGCTTTACCCGATGAAATAGAAGAAATCATCGAGGACTCATACATCCTAAAAGATTGGGGTTTGTAGAAATCCTCCCCCAGTTTTTCAGAAATTTCCAGCGATGGCGTTGATGGATTGCCATGTGCGGTCGTCCATTTTGGCACCGACAAAGGTGATGACATGACCCGCGCAGACGGTGCCGATGCGTGCGCATTTGTCGAGCGAGAGACCGCGCGCATAGCCGTAGAGAAAACCAGCAGCGTAGAGGTCGCCTGCGCCTGTGGAGTCGATGCAGCGCACGCGGGCGGCGGGAATTTTGTGGAACTCGTTGCCCGAAACAACGAACGAGCCGCGGCGACCGACTTTCACCACGGCAATTTTGCAGAGTTGTGCCATCTCGAGTGCCGCCTCTTCGGCATCTTTGCCTGTGAAAGCGTAAGCCTCCTCCTCGTTGGCAAAGACAATATCGACATATTTTGTGGCGTAGTCGCGCAGGAAATCGCGCTCGGCTTCTACCACATTGTAACTGGCAAGGTCGAGCGACAGTTCGAGCCCAGCGCGGCGGGCGAGTTGTGCAGTGCGCAGCATCAGTTCGTGGCTCTCGACCATATAGCCTTCGATGTGAAGCAGGTCGAAATCGCGAAACATGGCGAGGTTCAAGTCGCTGGCGTTCAGGTCGCTGGCAGCACCGAGAAAGGTGCACATGGTGCGTTCGCTGTCGGGCGAGATAAGCACATGGCAGCGTCCCGAGGGCAGGGTAGAGCCGAGCAGATAGGTCAGTACGCCGTTTTCGAACGAATCGACTTTGAAAAAATCGCCGATGGCATCGCAGCCCACCTTGCCGATGAACCCAACATCGACACCCAAGCGCGCCAGCCCCGAAATGGCGTTCGAGGCCGAGCCGCCTGTGGCCACATGCTGTCCGAGCAGCAGCGTAGCGTCCTGTATTTCGCGCATTTTGGCCTCGTCGATCAGTTGCATACTGCCTTTGGGGAGGCCGAGTTTTTGCAGCAAATCGTCCGATTTGAGCCTCATCAGAATGTCCACAAGGGCATTGCCCATGCCGAGAATTTTCTTCATGTTTTTGCGCAGGCGCTGTTTTTTTTTCGAAAAAAAATAAAATGGACAAAAGTACATTGCGCGAATAGTTTTCGGTGCTGTACTTTTGCCGAAAAAAGCCGTATTGTCATAAGGGGACTTCTATAAATTCCCCATTTTATAAAAATTTCAATAACTGTTGGACTCCTGAACACTTTTGTGCGCTTTTTGTTTTTGGACTGCATCTGTCTGACTTTCACTCAATTACAATGCCACCGCATTGCGCTTTCGTTCAAGCCAAACATCTGTTAGTCCAAAATTCAAAAATCACTACAAAGGAATTTATATAAGTCCCCTTAAAAAAAATCGCCGAAACTGACCGCACGTGCGGTGTCGCCCGACGACGCTACAAAGATACCGCTTTTTCTCTGAACGACAAAACGATTGCGCGCATTTTTTTTTGAGAAAAAATTTGTTTTATTGCAAATTTTTGTACCTTTGCGGCTCAAAATGTCTGCTTTGTTGTTCGTACACCCTATTATATAAGAGTTGCAGACAGACGCTTTTCGCTCTCGGAAATATGCGGTTTTTCTTCCACACAGACACTCTCACAAACCGCTATGCGACACCTTTTAATCCGTTGAAAATCAATAATTAAACTACGAATATGAAACACAAATTTCTTTTCGCAATGGCTGCCCTGTTGGTAAGTGTATCGGCATTGGCAGACAACACGTGGTTCGAAGAATCGCGCAACTTCAGTGCCTATTCGCTCGGTCAGGGCAATGTGCATGTGAAGGTGCTGGTTTTTGCCGCTGGTTCTATTCAGAATCACTGGGCTACCGACCCATCGTACATTCAGGCCCAAGCAGATGGTACTACCTACAATGTGCTACAATACAGGGGTGATAACAATTACAACACCGATAACGACTATCGCGGTTGGGCTTGGGTAAAGGCACTCGATGGCACCATAGTGATAACCAATCCTGCCGAGGGCAGCAAAATAACGCTGCAGGAGGGTGAGGAGAGGAATACCTATTTGTCGCGTACAGGTCAAAGCGACCGCCCCGCCTATTTGGAAATCGATTGGTATCCGTCGGCCAAATTTACGGGCAAAACATACAATATCAATGCCCACATAACGGATACTCGCAAAACAGGCAAAACATGGACGCACGATTGGAATTTGGGTTCGTACGAAGTGAATTCGTTGCAGTCGCCAATGCTCTACAATGCGGTGTTTAGCAATGTGAATGGGAATGGTCATCGTGCTTTTGGCCAACTGATGGTGCCGTATGTGGTCTATCAAACAACCAAAGAATACACGCCTGTGTTGAATGGCAAAAAAGGCACTACCGTAACCTCGACCGACCGTTCGGGAAGCATCATGGTGATGTCGGCCGACTCGCTGCAACAGTCGTTCTACGCCATTTTCAGCGTGATGCGCGATGGCGGCACCACCTATTCCGAGGTGCAATCGAGCAAAATTTACATTCCTGCGTTCCATCGGATTCACGATTTCAAAGTGTCGGACTACACGCGCCCCGACGGCACTACCGACGCACGCTATGCGCAACTGAAATGGACGCTGAAATATCCCGATGACGAAGATGTGATTACCACCGATATGTTTCAGGTGCAACGCTCCTACAACCGCGACTTTACCAGTAGCGAAACATTGACGCTGATTTCATTGGAGAAGGGCGTCAGCACTTACGAATATATCGACTCGGTAGATGCGGCATTTGCCAATAAGGTCGATGCGTCGCTGCCTGTTTACTACCGTGTGCAGCGCGCAAGCACCATCAACTGGGGCGGCACAGGCCACGAGTGGGTTGGCAACGACAGCATTCAGAAGCACGCCAAACTGCTCACTCTCGACGACACAGGCTGCAAATTTGCCAAAGCCAGCGACTTTGCCGAAACGCACAATGTGAATGTAACCCTGCGCACCAAAAAAGAGGACGGCGAAAACTTCTGGAACAGCGCAGTGCAACTCACACTGCGGCGTGTAACCATTGCCAATGGGCAGAACGACACCACCACGCGGCTGGTATCGGCAGGCGAATTTGTGCGCCAAAGCGATGGCAGTTACCTCTGCACCGTGAGCGTGAAAGCCGAAGTGTCGTGCGCAAAATACATCTACGAAATTCAGATGGACGATTCGGACTGTCTGCTGAAAAATGGCGATAAATCGTGGCATGTGATTACAGGCGACGACCTCTACTACACCGAAGCCGCCAGCATTGCCTCGTTCAACGCATCGAAAGGCTACTATCCCGACTATGTATTTTTACAGTGGGATCAGACATTGGGCGCAATCGACAATTACAACATCGCACGCCGCGACTTGAGCAACGCCGACGGAAACTGGGAAGATTTGGCGACCGTAACAGGCGAAAACTATTATCAGGACAAATCGGGCGTGGCGGGACACCACTATCAGTACCGCATCGTCTGCTCGTACAACTGCAATGGCGACACCTTCCTCGACACGGCAATGGCCTACGGCTGGTTGTCGAATGTGGGTACTATCGCTGGGCGCATCACCTATCCCAATGGCACAGGCAACGCCAATGTGGTGGTCGAAGCCGTGGGCAAAGGCGGCACTATTCAGCGCGGATTCCTCTACCGCCAAGCCACTTCTGACAACGACTACATCACCGCCGAACCTGTGGAGTGGAACGGCTCGCGCACCTATCAAGCGTTGGTAAAAGCCCCCGACCCGAAAGGCAACTATCTGAACAGTCCGCTCTTCTCGTCGTATCGGCACAACGCCGCCAGCACCGAAAATGGCGTGGCACTGATGATAAGCGACAGCCGTTTGGTATTCAAATATGGCACAATAACGCTCAAAGACACGACCGACCTGCCTGATAATCAGTGGGTTTCGGTGGCTGTGGTTTGCGATGCTGCAAAAGATTCTATCGCACTCTACCGCAACGGACATCGTGTGGCAGTTGCAAAAATGGCTGGCACTCAAGTAGTTGCGAGCGCAAACATCTACTTCTTGTCGGGCACGGTATTGGCTGGCCTCGACGAGTTCCGCATGTGGAACCGCGCCCTCACCGACAAAGAGGTCGAAAACACCGCGCACACCTATCTTTCGGGCAAAGAAGATGGGCTGCACATCTACTATTCGTTCGACAATGCCGCCAAACTGCCGCAAGCGAGCGATTCGGTCTATTATGTGTCGAACCAAGCGTTGCTAACGCGCAACGACACGCACCGTAATGACTTGACAGCCAAAGAGATACTCACCACTGGCGCACCCGACGCTACCACACTCAACTACAAGAGCATCTCTGGCGAATCGGGCAACTATGCCATTGGCGGCATTCCGTTTGCGGGCGGCGCTACCTACAATGTAACGCCCACCTCCGAACACGGCGTTTTCACCTACAACGGCACATCGGCTTCGTCGGCCGCCATCTCGCTCGACGAGCGTCGTCCCGAAGCCACCAACATCGACTTTGTGAACACGGCTGCCGTGCGCTTCTCGGGGCGCGTGCTCTACGACCTTTCGACCATTCCAGTGAAAGGCGCGCATTTCAAGGTGGACGGCGTGCTGGCCACCGATGCTTCGGGCGCACTGGTTGAAACCAACGCCTCGGGCAATTTCGATTTCGAAGTACCAAAAGCACCAATCACCGTGCAAGTGGTGATGGACGGCCACACATTCTACAACAACGGATTTTTCGAAGTAGACGACAAAACCACATTCACGCCAACCAACAATATGGACGGACTGCGCATGTGGGACGAAACCAAAGTGCGCCTCGTTGGGCGTATTGCTGGCGGTAATGTTCAAGGACTGAAACCGCTGGGTGCATCGCTCAGCAAAAACAACCTCGGCGACAGCATCTTGATGGTGCTCGAACTCGAAGGCGACAATGTGGCGCAGATAGTTTACGACCGCAACAACAAGACGCGCGAGCAAATCGACACTGTGGTGCAGCACGCTGTGGCAGCCAACAGCACGGCCGTCTCTTATCAGCGCAAACGCATTCTGATTCACCCCGACAACACAACGGGCGAGTTCTTTGTCGATCTGTTCCCCGTGAAATACAAACTCACGCAACTGACCGCACAAGGCTACAGCACGCTCACCAACGGCAGTTCGGGCATTCCAGTTATCGACCTGACGAAAAAATTGGAACGCAAAACGCTCTATGTCGATTCCATTCCAGTGGCCTATAACGACACATTCCGCTACATCTACCACAGCCCTGTAACCATCACTCTGAAACAGGTGCAATACGGTATGACTTTGGACTATCTCGGTACTGAAAAAGTAATTCTGACGCGCTTCGACACCATACAGACCAGCGTGAAATTGGCAACCAAAAATGCTGCTGGCGACTACGACTATCTGTTCGGGAAACCTATATTCACCGAAGGCGACTATGTGATGCGCATTTCGGCACACGAGGACTACTATTACAATGCCAACAAATCGCTTGGCACACACGAACAGGTGAATCTGCACGGCGGCAATGTGCGTGTGTATAACGGTATGCACTCCGAATCGGAAGTGATAACTGGCACGCTCGATGAAAATGGCGAGATGCAGACCGTGTTGCGCGCCGACTACCCAACGCACACCCGCTTAGGCGACGATGCCACACGCTCCATTCAAGTGTCGGTAGAGTATCAGGGCGAATACATTCAGAGCGACCCGCTCGATGTGTATGTGTTTGCCGACCGCACCGATGGCACCAACTCCATCGGCAAAACCTACGCAGGCATTACGCTCTACGACATTCTGCGCGACCCACCGGGAGCAAACAGTTTCGCCACACTGGCCGAAGGCGCGTCCTACACAGTCGAGGACAACTACTCACTTGCGGTGCAAGCCGGCGTGAACTTGAATTTCGAATGGGGGGCTAACTATAAGGGTGTGGCTGGCGCAATCCTTGGTGCTACAGCATTTACAGGCGAAGTGATAAGCACCAGCTCGTCGAACGGATTTACCATTCCGCTTGTTTTCGATGGCAACTGGAAATGGTCGTATAGCGACACACACACCACTACCGATCAGATAAGCACAAGCAACAACGCCTATCATGTGGGCGAAGGCGCCGATGTTTACATTGGCAAAACCAACAACATCTACCACACCATCGGACATGGTATGGTGGTAATCGATTCGCTCTACTACGCAGCAATGGCGCAGCAGATAAACGACGGCACCATGAAACTGGTGGCACAAGCGTATGGCTCCGATGGGAAGCCCTACTACCTCGTTGTGGCGCAAAAAGTATTCATCTCGTTTGGGCGCGCGGCCGAATTTGTCTATACGCAAGAACACATTTTGACCTCGATATTGCCGACACTTGCGGCTGAACGCAACAAACTGCTGCAATGTGTGGACAAAGCCACAGCGCAAGCCAATGCCGACTTGACGAAGAGCCGCGTTTACTACTCGACAGTGCCCGCTGGCGACAAGAATTTTGGTCTGAAAGGCTACTATGGCTATGTCGATCCGACTGGTGGAACTGGCACTACCTTGTCCGACTCGGTGGACGCATACAACCGCGCCATGCTCGATTGGTACAATCTGATTTATATCAACGAACACGAAAAAGTGGTGGCTTTCTCCAATCCGTCGAATCTGTTCAAAACCTACTCGGTATCGGGCGGCGCACCCAAAACGCACACCGAAACAGTGTCGTACGCCTCGACCGACGCTAGTAGTTATGGCATGGACATGAACAACATTCTCGACCTCACGGCCAATTTCGGGAGCAAACTCCCAGCAACTGTGCTTACTCTGATGCAAACACAGATAGAGCAGAAAGAAGACGGCACAAGTGAACAAAATGTAACGGTGGAGGCGCCTGGTACGAAATTTAATTTCTCGCTCAAGCCCGTTGTCAATTTCGATTTCGATGTAGTGCCTGGCACTGCCAACAGCCATTCGCGCACCTATTCGTTCACGCTTTCGCCCGACGAATTTGGCTACATGGATGTGGAGGTTTATCAACTGAAAGATACAATCAATAGTTACAATGCCGATGCGAAAAAGGATTCGGAGCGCAATTTCAAGAGCGAAATGGCCTACAACAGTTTTGTCTATCGCACCCTTTCGGGCGCATCGCGCTGCCCACACGAAGAGGCCGATAGCACGCTGATTTACGCTCCCGGCACGCCGTTGAACTTTGGTACGCTGGCCATCGAAAAGCCGCGCATCACTGCCAGCCGCCGCGAAGTGAGCGATGTACCTGCCGACCAAACAGCCATTTTCAACCTGAAACTGAGCAACGACCAAGCGTCAGACATCGGTTGGGCAACGACTACACTGCCGTTCGACATATCTGTTCCTGCCGAAAGCAATCCGTATGGTCTGAAACTCTCGATCGATGGAATGCCAATCACGGCCGAAGCACGAACCATAAAACTGCCGCACGGCACAACGGTGAACAAAGTGCTCGAAGTGAGCCGCGGACAAGGCTACGATTTCGAAGATGTGAAGATTCGCCTAACCTCGCAGTGCAATGTGCTTGAGTACGACGAAGTTTCCATCTCCGTACACTTTGTGCCAGCCGCCACGCCGCTTTCCATCAGTGTGCCGCACGACAAGTGGGTGCTCAACACGCAGTCGATGAGCGACAGCGCAGGCTACTATCTGCCCGTCGAAATCGATGGCTTCGACATTCATTCCGATGGTTTCGACCATATCGAACTGCAATACAAGCAACTCAACCAGTCGGATGTCGATTGGGTAAATCTCTGCTCGTTCTACGCCAGCGATAGCCTCTATCAGTTGGCCTCTGGCACCAAAGCGATGATCAACTACGGCAAAATCGACAATGTGCGCTTCTACGGCGAACGCGACCCGATGGAGCAGGACTACGACCTGCGCGCCGTAAGTTTTGCTCGCTATGGCAGCGGATTTGTAACCAAATCGTCGAATGTGATGCACGGCACCAAAGACACACGCTGTCCCGAAGTGTTCGGGCTGCCCACTCCAGCCGATGGCGTTCTCGGCGTGAGCGATGTGCTGTCGCTCCGCTTCAGCGAACCCATTGCGGGCAACTATCTCGACGAAGATGCCAATTTTGAAGTCGTCGGCGGCACCAACAACCTCGACATCACGCAATCGACCTCGCTCTATTTCACAGGCGAATCGACCTGCTTTGCCGAAAGTCAGATTTCGCGCAACATGAGCCACCGCCCATTGACCATCGAGGCACTGATAAAGCCGAGCGAAGCCACAGGGCGCACCAGCGATATGACCATTTTTGCACTCAACGACGCCAAAAAACCGATTATATTCTCGCTTACCAAAGAGAACGAATTGCGCCTGCAAGTCGATACTTTTGTAACCACATCGAAAGCCGCCGAACTGATGCAGGCCTTCACGCGCTGCGCTGTAACGCTCGATACCACGGGTGCGGTACGCTTCTATGTGGGCACCGCCGACTTGACGCAGGAGAATCAGCCAAAACTGACAAACTATGTCGGCAAAGGCACGCTGTTGGTGGGCAATAACCCGACGCACACCGCTCCTTTCAGTGGCAATATGCTCGAACTGCGCCTCTGGGC
The DNA here is from genome assembly GCA_963659365.1 of Acutalibacteraceae bacterium. Taxonomy (GTDB): domain Bacteria; phylum Bacteroidota; class Bacteroidia; order Bacteroidales; family Paludibacteraceae; genus W0P28-013. The sequence continues at coordinate 28,121 of CAVKTI010000009.1, forward strand.
TTCGGCACAGACACAAGACGAACTGGCACTGACGCTGAACAAACGCCTCACAGGCTACGAGCGCGAGTTGATGGACTACTACCCGATGAACGAAGCGAAAGGAACTTCGTGCAAAGACCTCTCGAATGGTGCAACGCTGAAACTCAACGGCACTTCGTGGACGCACCCCGAAGGTCTGTCGTTCAAATTCGACGGCACGCAGGGCGTTCGCCTCAACCAAGATGTGCTGTCGCGCTCGGGGATTCAAGACCTCACGCTGATGTTCTGGTTCAAGAGCGACGAACATACGCCCGACACAGCCGCACTCTTCACCACAGGCGGCGGCTACAGTGCCGAACCCGATGCCAGCAGCAAAATCTTCATCGGACTCGACCACGGCAATGTCGTTCTGCGCCACCGCGGACACACCTACACTGCCACTGGCTCGTATGCCGACAAGACTTGGCACCACTTTGCTTTTGCAGTCAATCGTGTGAGCAATGTGGCATCGCTCTATCTCGATGGTAGTTTGGCTTCCACCTTTGCTGCCGACTCGCTTTTGGGCATTTCGAGCACCGAAATGTGGCTTGGCGCATGCCATTGGCGTATGCCCAATGCGCAAGGCAGTTACATCGACCAGCCGACCTACAACTTCAGCGGCCACATCGACCACCTGATGCTCTACGAACAGGCGTTGCCATACAGCACCATCAAGAATTTCAACAATGTGGCACCGTCGGGCAACGAGATGGGCTTGATAGCCTATCTGCCAATCGGTGTGCGCAAAGAAAATTCGTTTGGCGTGTGGGAAGTGCGCTATTCGCCCTACAATGCGCGCGTGTTCCGCGACAACGACGGCAATGTGGTCGATAAAAAACAGGCCATTGTGCTTACGCCCGACTCTGTGGCGGCGAAGATGGTCGATAAGTCGGAAACCGCTCCGATGCGCGAGTCGATGTCGCGTACCAACTTCAAATTCTCGTGGGCAAACAACTCCGACGAACTGCTCATCAACCTGAAGATGCTCGACAAGGAGATTAACAAACAGAATGTCTTTATCACGGTGCGCGATGTGGAAGATTTGCACGGCAATAAGATGCTCAACCCAATCAGTTGGACAGTTTATGTCGATCGCAACCAACTGCGCTGGGGCGATAGCACGGTGAAAAGGACGATAGAGAAAGGCGATTCGGAGAAATTTGAGGTGAAAATCAACAACACTGGCGGTGCAACGCGTCAGTACAAAATCACCTCGCTGCCAAGTTGGATCTCGGCCGTGCCTTCGTCGGGAACGCTCGAACCACAAGCCTCGCAGGCCATCGAATTTACCATTGCCGAAGGGCTGAATGTGGGTGAATACACCGAATACATCTATCTGCAAGACGATCAAGACCTCTACGAGCGGCTCATTGTCTATCTCAATGTAGAAACAAGTTGTCCGTGGGAAGAGAAGACCGACGACCTGCCGCTCTCGATGAATCTGGTGGGACAAGTGCTTATCGACGAAAATGGGAAAACCATCTACGATACCGACGAAAACGACATCGTGGCGGCCTTTATCGACAATCGTTGCGTGGGCAAAGCAAACATTACCTACGACGACAAGCAGACCATCAACCATGTGTATATGACCATTCACGGCAACGAAAACATGGATGGCGACCGTGTGCAAATGCGGCTCTGGCGCGCCTCTACAGGCACTATCTACAGCCTCGAAGCCAACACGCCAATCACATTCGACCACACGCGTTGCTACGGCTGTCTCGGCGATAGTGTAGTGATACTCACCACCTCCGACCGCAAAGTGCAGCAACTTGCGCTCAATTCGGGCTGGAACTGGGTGTCGTTCTATCTGAAACCGACCTACGCCAACGACATCAACAAGATGCTCAATGCGCAGACCGAGTGGACCGATAACGACATTGTGAAGAATCCGGGAAGCCGCGTCTTCAGCCAATACTGGAAACCCGAAGGCAGCAACGGCGCTTGGGTCGGCACGCTCAAGACATTCGACTATCGCAACATCTACATGTTCTATGCCAACAACTCTGTTTTGGCCGAAATCGAAGGCACGCTGCTCTCGACAAAAGAGGAGCGCACTCTGTCGCTCACTCATGGCTGGAATGTGTTGCCGTACCTCCAGACGACCAATCTGTCGCTCACCGAGGCACTGGCCGATTATGCCGAAAAAGCCACCGTTGGCGACATTGTCAAGAGCAAAGATAAGTTTGCCGTCTTCTCGTCGAACAAGAAATGGGAGGGCAACCTCACCTACATGCAGCCAGGCATGGGCTATATGCTCAACCGCCGCGACACGAGCAAGTGCAAATTCACCTATTTCGAAGATAACTCATCGACACCAACAGCCGTAGCCGAAAAACTGACGCGCGCCGTTTCGGTCGATAGCGAAGAACCGCTGCTCTTTGTCAATCGCGCCAGCAGCAATATGTCGGTCATCGCTGTGGTCGATGCGCCTGCCGAGTTGCGGTCGATGGACAATGTAACGCTGGCTGCCTATGTTGGCGATGCGTTGGCGGGTCGTGTTGCGCCATACGAAACCGATTCTGTGCCGCTCTTCTTCCTCACCGTGGGAGCAGAGCAGAGTGGAGTGGTGCGCTTCGCACTCGAGCAGAATGGCGATGTGGTGGCATACAGCGCGCCGATGTTCTCCTACGCTGCCAATGGCGTGGCTGGCGCAATCGACAATCCGCTGGTCATCTCGTTCACACGCGTGGCACTCGAAGCCTATCCGTCGCCATTCACCGACCATGTGCAGATTGCGCTCACCACGCCCGAGGCCGAAGGCACAGCCGATATTCGCATCTACGATGTAACGGGTCGCATGCTTACGCACACCACCGCAGCGGTCGATGGACATCTGTTGCTCTATCGCTGGGACGAGGCCGCCACGGTGCCAGCAGGCGTTTATACAGCGTCGGTGCGCTACCGCAACGAAAACTACAATGTCAAACTGATAAAACAATAAAACGATGAAATACACCATTTTTTGTCGGCGATTCCTTTTCGCCTCGCTCGTAGCCACGCTGTTGGTCGCCTGTTTCTCGTGCAAAAAGAAGAAAGGCGATGTCTATCCGCAGCACGATAGACCCACATGGGCTGTTACCGACACCACTATTCTCGAATACTCCATGACGGTAATCGGTTCGTTGCCCGAAACGCTCCGTGCCTCGGCCGACACCACCGACCTTGTGGCAGCATTCTACAACGACAAATGTTGTGGCGTTACCACGCTGCAGCGGCCGAACGATAAGCCGATGTTTTTCCTCTACATCGCCAAGCCGTCCAACACACCGCAGCAATTCGAAATCACATTGCGCTACTACTCGGCAACCACGCGCTACATTTTTGTAGCGAAAAATGCGCTCGTCTATTCGCCCGAAGGCTTTCACGGCGACATCGACGCTCCATTCGTTCCCGATTTCTCGGAGCAAGAGTAGATTTTAACAACGCAGAACATAGAAAGTAGAGCCGCCACACTGTGGCGGCTCTACTTTAATGAAAAATAAACAATGAAAAATAGTAGCAAGTAGCAAGATACAAGTCGCAAGAAAGATTTTAAGAGCATAGAACATAGACGAAAATAATTGACAATGGATAATTGATAATTGACAATGAAGGGTTATAGGTGATAGGTTATCGTTTAGAGAACATAGACTTTTTAATTATCTAATTTCCAATTATTTAATCAAATTTGGTGCTGTTGGACGCAAAAATTCATAATTCTTAATTAAAACAAAACCCCTCCCCTGCTTACGCAGGTACTCCCCTTGAAAAGGGGAGAGGGCTGAACCAATTTGGGCGCGTACTTGTCCCCTTTGCAAGGGGACGAGAAAAACGACAGTTTTTCGGGTGGGGTTGGAAACCAAATAACCAAATAACCAAATAACCAAATCCACAGTTCAACGCTTCAACGCTTCAACAAAACTTTCACACTTTACACACTTTCAAACTTTATAAACTTTTCTCCCTTTTTCAAAAAAATGTTCATAACTTTTTGCCAGTTCAAAAAAAAGTAGTAATTTTGCAGCCCCAAATAGTGGGAAGAATTAACAGTTTTATGTAATCAAAAATCAGAAGAAATGCCTACAATTCAACAATTGGTTAGAAAAGGAAGGGTAGTTTTGGAAGACAACAGCAAGGCTCCTGCCTTGGATTCGTGCCCCCAACGCCGCGGCGTTTGCGTGCGTGTGTACACCACCACACCCAAAAAGCCAAACTCGGCAATGCGTAAAGTTGCCCGTGTGCGTTTGACCAACGCCAAAGAGGTGAACGCCTACATTCCGGGTGAGGGACACAACCTGCAGGAACACTCGATTGTGCTGGTGCGCGGCGGCCGTGTAAAAGACCTGCCAGGCGTGCGCTATCACATCGTGCGTGGCACACTCGACACGGCTGGCGTAACATCGCGCACACAACGCCGCTCGAAATACGGTGCCAAGCGTCCGAAAAAATAATACACCCTATTTAACTAACACACAAGTCTAAAATTGTTTTTGATTTTTTGAGCAGTGCAAGGTTGAGTAAATGTGTTCGGTGGAACGCGTTGAAGACAAAAACGACAGCCAAAACAAAAACGTAACTTTTTTTTGAAAAATGAGAAAATCAACTCCAAAAAAACGGGTGATCCTGCCGGATTCCGTTTTTAACGAAGTCATGGTGACGAAATTCGTCAACCACCTGATGTACGATGGAAAGAAAAGCATCTCTTTCGACATCTTCTACACCTCTCTCGACTTGGTAAAGGCAAAACTGCCCAACGAGGAGAAGACCCCTCTCGAAATTTGGAAAAACGCTCTCGACAACATCACTCCACAAGTCGAAGTAAAATCACGCCGCATCGGTGGTGCCACTTTCCAAGTTCCTACCGAAATCCGTCCCGATAGAAAACAATCTATCTCGATGAAAAACCTGATTATTTTTGCACGCAAACGCGCTGGACATTCGATGGCCGAAAAATTGGCTGCCGAAATCATCGACGCATACAATAATCAAGGTGGCGCATTCAAACGCAAAGAGGAAATTCACCGCATGGCCGAAGCAAACCGCGCTTTTGCGCATTTCCGCTTCTAAATTTAATTCTTAGGTATAGAAATGGCAAAAAAAGATTTGCACTTTACGCGTAATATCGGCATCATGGCACACATCGATGCTGGTAAAACTACCACATCGGAACGCATCTTGTTCTACACTGGTTTGACTCACAAAATCGGTGAGGTGCACGACGGTGCGGCTACTATGGACTGGATGGAGCAGGAACAAGAGCGTGGCATCACCATCACCTCGGCCGCTACCACCGCCTACTGGAACTATAACGCAAACAAATACAAAATCAATCTGATTGACACCCCGGGGCATGTCGATTTCACTGTCGAAGTGGAACGCTCGCTCCGTATTCTCGATGGTGCCGTGGCTACTTTCTGCGCCGTTGGTGGCGTAGAACCGCAGTCCGAAACCGTGTGGCGTCAGGCCGATAAGTACAATGTGCCGCGCATTGGCTATGTGAACAAGATGGACCGCTCTGGTGCCAACTTTTTCGATGTTGTGCAACAGATTCACGATGTACTCGGCGCAAACCCTTGCCCGATACAAATCCCGATTGGTGCCGAAGAACATTTCAAAGGCATCATCGACCTTGTGCGCATGAAAGCACTCTACTGGCACGACGAAACGATGGGCGCAGAGTACGAAGTAGATGATATCCCTGCCGAACTTGTGGCTGAAGCCGAAGAGTGGCGCGACAAAATGCTCGAAACGCTCGCTGGCATCGACGACACACTGATGGAAAAATACTTCGACGACCCATCGACCATCACCGAAGACGAGATAAAAGCCGCGCTGCGCAAAGGCACTGTGGCAATGGAAATCAACCCGATTATCTGCGGCTCGTCGTTCAAAAACAAAGGCGTTCAGCCGCTGTTGGACGCTGTTTGCGCCTATCTGCCATCGCCGCTCGACACAGCACATGTCGATGGTACCGACCCGCGCGACCCCGAAAAGAAACTGACCCGCAAACCAAGCGAAGACGAACCGCTGTGCGCCTTGGCGTTCAAAATCGCCACCGACCCATATGTTGGTCGCCTCTGCTTCTTCCGCGTCTATTCGGGACATCTCGACGCTGGCTCGTATGTGTACAACGCACGCTCGGGCAAAAAAGAGCGCATCTCGCGCATCTTCCAAATGCACTCCAACAAACAGAACCCTGTCGATGTAATCGGCGCTGGCGACATCGGTGCTGGCGTAGGTTTCAAAGATATTCGCACAGGCGACACGCTCTGTGCCGAAGAAGCACCTATCGTACTCGAATCGATGGACTTCCCCGATCCTGTTATCGGTATCGCTGTTGAACCAAAATCGCAAGCCGACATCGATAAACTCGGCATCGGTTTGGCAAAATTGGCCGAAGAGGACCCGACTTTCACCGTTCACACCGACGAACAATCGGGGCAAACCGTTATCTCGGGTATGGGCGAACTGCACTTGGAAATCATCATCGACCGCCTGAAACGCGAGTTCAAAGTCGAGTGCAACCAAGGTCGTCCGCAAGTGTCGTACAAAGAGTGCATCACGCAAACCGTCGATCTGCGCGAAGTTTACAAGAAACAGTCGGGCGGTCGCGGTAAATTTGCCGACATCATCGTCAAAGTTGGTCCGTGCGACGAAGGCTGGGAAGGCGGCCTGCAATTTGTCGATGAGGTGAAAGGCGGCAACATTCCGAAAGAGTTTATCCCATCGGTGCAAAAGGGCTTCCAAATGGCCATGAAAAACGGCGTTTTGGCTGGCTATCCAGTCGATTCGCTCAAGGTCGTTTTGGTCGATGGCTCGTTCCACCCAGTCGATTCCGACCAGTTGTCGTTCGAAATTTGCGCACAAATCGCATTCAAAAACGCTTGTGCAAAAGCCAAACCTGCGCTGCTCGAACCGATTATGAAACTCGAAGTTGTAACCCCCGAAGAGAGCATGGGCGATGTCATCGGCGACTTGAACAAACGCCGCGGACAGGTCGAAGGCATGGAGTCGAGCCGCACAGGCGCGCGCATTGTCAAAGCCAAAGTGCCGCTGGCCGAAATGTTCGGCTATGTAACTGCCCTGCGTACCATCACATCGGGTCGCGCCACCTCGTCGATGGAGTTCTCGCACTACGCCGAAGTTTCTACCTCCATAGCCAAAGCCGTGGTCGAAGAAGCCAAAGGCCGTGTCGATCTCTTGTAAAACGAAAAAATGACGAATCGCCGTGCGTTAGCGAATGACTCTTAACGCACGCGCGGTTCCTCAAAAAAATTGAATAATTTTTTAACAAAAAAAACAATGAGTCAAAAAATCAGAATCAAACTCAAATCGTACGATCACAATTTGGTCGATAAATCGGCCGAAAAAATCGTCAAAACAGTGAAGGCCACAGGTGCTGTCGTTAGCGGCCCAATTCCGCTGCCCACACACAAACGCATTTTCACGGTCAACCGCTCGACATTCGTCAACAAAAAAGCGCGCGAACAGTTCGAACTCTCGGCCTACAAACGCCTGATCGACATCTACAGTTCGACCACGCAGACCGTCGATGCGCTGATGAAACTCGAATTGCCATCGGGCGTCGAAGTGGAAATCAAAGTGTAGCCGATTGCTCACACTAAACTAAAAAGAAAAGAGTAAGAAAAATAAAATTTAATTGAAATGCCAGGATTAATTGGAAAAAAAATCGGAATGACATCCGTTTTCAGTGCCGAGGGAAAAAACATTCCATGCACTGTTATCGAAGTTGGTCCATGCGTGGTTACGCAGGTTAAAACCGTCGAACGCGACGGCTACAGCGCACTTCAGTTGGGTTTCGGCGATGTGAAAGAAAAACACGCTACCAAAGCCGAAATTGGCCACTGCAAAGTGTCGGGCGCAACCCCCAAAGGACACTTGGTTGAGTTCAAGAGTTTCGACGACACCTACAAATTGGGCGACATCATCACCGTCGACAAAGTATTTGAAGAGGGCGACTGGATCGACGCCGTTGGAACATCGAAAGGTAAAGGTTTTCAGGGCGTAGTGAAACGCCACGGATTCGGCGGCGTAGGTCAATCGACACACGGTCAGGACGACCGCCTGCGCGCTCCCGGTTCGTTGGGCGCATCGTCGTACCCATCGAAAGTATTCAAAGGCATGCGTATGGCAGGCCGCATGGGTGGCGACCGCGTAACCGTACAAAACCTTCAAGTTATCAAAGTAATGCCAGAACACAATCTGTTGGTTATCAAGGGATCGGTGCCGGGCGTTAAAGGTTCAATCATTTTAATCGAAAAATAATGGAACTGAGCGTATATAACATCAAAGGAGAAGAGACCGGAAAGAAAGTCGTTTTGAAAGACGAAATTTTCGGCATTGAGCCCAACGACCACGCCATCTACCTCGATGTAAAGCAGTATTTGGCCAATCAGCGTCAAGGCACACACAAATCGAAACAACGCAGCGAGTTGTCGGGTTCGACCCGCAAACTCGGCCGCCAAAAAGGCGGTGGCGGCGCACGCCGCGGCGACATCAACTCGCCACTGCTCGTGGGCGGCGCACGCGTGTTCGGCCCAGTGCCGCGCGACTACAGTTTCAAACTCAACAAGAAACTGAAACAACTCGCCCGCAAATCGGCACTCTCGTACAAAGCCGCCAACGGCGAAATCATCGTAGTCGATACCATCAATTTCGATGCGCCGAAGACCAAAGAGTTTGTCGCTATGGCGAACAATCTGAAAATCGCGGACAAAAAATCGCTCGTGATTTTGCCAGAACCAAATAAATTCGTATATTTGTCGGCTCGTAACCTTCAGAAATCGAAGGTTATAACCGTTTCAGAATTAAGCACATACGAAATTCTGAACAATTCTGTTGTGGTGCTTCCCGAAGCCACCATCGCCGAAATTGAGCAACATTTTAATGTATAAGAGGAGGACAAACGCTTATGTCAGTAATTATCAAACCAATCGTTACGGAGAAAATGACCAAAATCGGCGAGAAATTCAACCGCGTCGGTTTTCGCGTTGTGCCCACTGCCAACAAACTTGAAATCAAGGCTGCGGTAGAGGCTCTGTATAACGTAACCGTGGTGGATGTAAACACCTCCAATGTACACGGTAAGGCAAAAAGCCGCTACACCAAGAGCGGTGTCGTCAACGGACATTCGGCCATCTACAAAAAAGCCATTGTAACGTTGAAAGAAGGAGACACAATCGATTTTTATAGCAACATTTAATAAACCAAAATGGCTGTACGTAAATTAAAGCCCACAACACCGGGGCAAAGACACAAAGTTATTGGTGCGTTCGACACAATTACCGCCAGCGCACCAGAGAAGTCTCTTGTATTTGGTTTTGGAAAAACCGGCGGTCGCAACAACACCGGCAAAATGACCATGCGCTACATCGGTGGCGGACACAAGAGAAAGTATAGAGTAATTGATTTCTGCCGTAGCAAAGACGGCGTGCCAGCAACGGTAAAAAGCATCGAATACGACCCGAATCGCTCGGCGCGTATCGCACTGCTTTACTATGCCGATGGCGAAAAAGCGTACATTCTTGCTCCCAATGGACTGCAAGTAGGTCAGAAATTGCTCTCTGGCGCCGAAGCCGCTCCCGAAGTCGGCAACGCGCTCCCAATGGAAAACATTCCGCTTGGTACGATTGTACACAACATCGAACTGCGCCCCGGACAGGGTGCCGCCCTCGTTCGCTCTGCTGGAACATTTGCGCAAATCACCTCGCGCGAAGGCAAGTATGTTATCATCAAACTGCCCTCGGGCGAAATCCGTAAGGTGCTCGCAGCCTGCAAAGCCACTGTTGGTAGCGTAGGCAATGCCGACCACGCCCTCGAAAAATCGGGCAAGGCTGGTCGTAGCCGCTGGCTCGGTCGCCGTCCGCGCAACCGTGGCGTAGCCATGAACCCAGTCGATCACCCAATGGGCGGTGGCGAAGGTCGTGCTTCGGGCGGACATCCACGCTCGCGCAAAGGCTTGCTTGCCAAAGGTAAGAAGACTCGCGCTCCGAAGAAACTTTCGAACCAATACATCATTGAAAGGAAACACAAATAACGCTTAAAAGGAGAGTAATTATGAGTCGTTCATTGAAAAAAGGACCATATATCAACCTGAAACTCGAGAAAAAAGTGCTCGACATGAATGAGAGCGGTCGCAAATCCGTTATCAAAACATGGGCGCGCGCTTCGATGATTTCGCCTGATTTCGTAGGTCATACAATTGCAGTTCACAACGGAAACAAATTCATTCCTGTTTATGTAACGGAAAACATGGTCGGCCACAAACTCGGCGAGTTTGCCCCGACACGCATATTCCGCGGCCACGCAGGTAACCGAAAGTAACCCGTTGCACATCTATTTATTTTGTAAAATAAAAAAGAGAAACAAATATGGGCAAAAGAAAGAAAATATCTGCCGAAAAGAGAAAAGAAGCCCGGCGCGCGGTTTACTTCGCCAAACTGAACGATGTGCCAACATCGCCGCGTAAGATGCGCCTCGTGGCCGACATGATTCGTGGCGTGGAGGTGAACAAAGCGCTGAGCATGTTGCACTTCTCGACCAAACAAGCATCGGTGAAAATGGAGCAAGTACTCAAGTCGGCCATCGCCAACTGGGAACAGAAAACCGAGCAGAAAGCCGACAGCGCAAACCTCTATGTGAGCGCCGTCTATGTCGATTCGGCGCGTATGCTGAAACGCCTGCGCACCGCTCCGCAAGGACGCGGCTACCGTATTCGCAAACGCTCGAACCACATCACACTGTTTGTTGATTCGAAAAATACTAACGACAATAAAGATTAAGCCAGATGGGACAGAAAATTAATCCAATTAGCAACCGCCTCGGTATCATCCGCGGTTGGGATTCGAACTGGTACGGTGGCAAAAACTATGGCGACACCCTACTCGAAGATAGCAAAATCAGAAAGTATCTGAACGCCCGTCTCGCTAAAGCCAGTTTATCGCGAATCGTCATCGAACGCACACTGAAACTTGTTACAATCACTGTCTGCACTGCTCGCCCCGGTATGATTATCGGTAAGGGCGGACAAGAGGTCGACAAGTTGAAGGAAGAACTGAAGAAAATCACCGACAAAGAGGTGCAAATCAACATCTTCGAGGTGAAACGCCCCGACTTGGACGCCGTGATTGTTGCCAACAACATCGCTCGCCAAATCGAAGGCAAAATCGCTTACCGCAAGGCTGTGAAGACAGCCATCGCTTCGACCATGCGCATGGGTGCCGAAGGCATCAAAGTGCTGGTGGCTGGCCGTTTGAACGGTGCCGAAATCGCTCGTGCCGAAATGTTCAAAGAAGGCCGCACACCGCTGCACACATTCCGCGCCGACATCGACTACTGCCCGACGGCCGCACTGACCAAAGTCGGACTCATCGGTATCAAAGTGTGGATTTGCCGTGGCGAAGTATATGGCAAAAGAGACCTCGCTCCAAACTTCGCAACCAAAGAGAGCGGACGCGGCGGCGCACCCGCTGGCGAACGCAACATGGGCGGCAAAGGCTTCAGAAAAAGAAAAAAATAATTATCGAACGCATTTGAATTTAACAAGCCATGTTACAACCTAAAAAGACAAAATACAGAAGACAGCAAGACGGACACCCACAGGGCATCGCCCAGCGCGGCAACCAACTTGCGTTCGGCTCGTTTGGCATCAAGTCGTTGGGAACAATCTGGATTACTGGCCAGCAAATCGAAGCCGCCCGTGTAGCCGTAACACGCTATATGCAGCGTCAAGGTCAGATTTGGATACGCATATTCCCCGACAAACCAATCACACGCAAACCTGCCGATGTGCGCATGGGTAAAGGTAAAGGTAACCCCGAAGGATTCGTGGCACCAGTAACTCCCGGTCGTATGATTATCGAAGTCGATGGCGTGCCTTTCGAGGTGGCCAAAGAAGCACTGCGCTTGGCTGCCCAAAAGTTGCCAATCCAAACCAAGTTCGTCGTAAGACGCGATTATGACCCAACTCAAAATGTGTAAAGGATTGATTATGAAAACAAGAGAAATTAAAGAACTCACCACCAATGAACTTCAGGAGCAGATTGGCGTAAAACGCGAAGAGTTGAACCGCCTCACCCTGAACCATGCCATTTCTCCTATTGACAATCCTGCTCAAATAAGAGAAATACGCAAAACGATTGCCCGCATGGCAACCGAACTGCGTCAACGCGAACTTCAACAACAATAATGATTATCCAAAATGGAAACAAGAAATTTAAGAAAAGAGAGAATAGGTGTTGTTTTCAGCAATAAAATGGATAAATCCATTACAGTTGCAGTGAAATGGAAAGAGCAACACCCCATCTATGGGAAATTCGTTAACAAAACGAAGAAGTATCACGCCCACGACGAGAAAAACGAATGCAACATCGGCGATACCGTACGCATTATGGAAACTCGTCCGCTGAGCAAGACAAAGAAATGGAGATTAGTAGAAATCATAGAAAAAGCGAAGTAATATGATACAGCAAGAAACAAGACTCAAAGTAGCCGACAACAGCGGCGCAAAAGAGGTACTTTGCATTCGCGTGCTGGGCGGAACGGGCAAACGCTACGCCACACTCGGCGATACAATTGTGGTGGCCGTGAAAAGCGCACTCCCCACAGGCGACGCCAAAAAAGGCACCGTGTCGAAGGCCGTCATTGTGCGCACTGCCAAAGAGGTGCGTCGCGCCGACGGCTCTTATATCCGTTTCGACGACAACGCCTGTGTGCTTCTGAACAACGCTGGCGAAATGCGCGGTAGCCGCATATTCGGTCCTGTGGCACGCGAACTGCGCGCTACGAACATGAAAATCATTTCACTTGCGCCAGAAGTACTCTAAACTTTAATCACAAAAAAAACACAGTAAGTAAAATGAGTAAACTGCACATAAAAAAGGGCGATACCGTTTTCGTAAACGCTGGCGACGACAAAGGCAAAACAGGCCGCGTGCTGAAAGTGCTTGTCGATAAACAGCGCGCTATCGTAGAGGGTATCAATATGGTGTCGAAAAGCACCAAACCCAACGCAAAGAATCCGCAAGGCGGAATCGTGAAAAAAGAGGCAGCCTTGCACATCTCGAATCTGAATGTGCTCGACCCGAAAACGGGCAAACCGACGCGCATCGGCCGTCGCAGAAACGATGAAGGCAAGTTGGTACGTTACGCTAAAAAATCAGGGGAGGAGATCAAATGATGGTAACCGACAGTATGAAACAAGATTACAAGGAACGCATCGTTCCCGCATTGATGAAACAATTCGGATACAGTTCCGTGATGCAATGCCCCCGACTCGAGAAAATAGTGCTGAACCAAGGTCTTGGCATCGCAGTGGCCGACAAAAAAATTGTCGATACCGCCATCGAAGAGATGACCGCCATCACGGGTCAAAAAGCCGTTCAAACACTCTCGAAAAAAGACATCTCGAACTTCAAAGTGCGTAAAAAAATGCCTATCGGCGTACGCGTAACTTTGCGGGACAAGAAAATGTACGAATTTTTGGAACGCCTGATTCGCGTGGCTCTGCCTCGTATTCGCGACTTCAAAGGAATTGAATCGAAACTCGACGGCCGCGGCAACTACACGCTGGGCATCACCGAGCAGATTATCTTCCCCGAAATCAACATCGACAGCATCCAAAAGTTGCTGGGCATGAACATCACATTCGTAACATCGGCCAAAACCGACGAGGAAGGTCTTGCTCTGCTCAAAGAGTTCGGATTACCATTCAAGAAAAACTAACTAAAAAGGGACAAGAAAATGGCAAAAGAGTCAATGAAAGCCCGCGAGGTGAAACGCGCCAAACTGGTAGCCAAATACGCCGAAAAGCGCAAAGCCTTGATAGCGGCTGGCGATTACGAATCGCTGCAACTTTTACCCAAAAACGCTTCGTATGTGCGCCTGCACAACCGTTGCAAAATTTCTGGTCGTCCGCGCGGCTATATGCGCCAATTTGGCATCTCGCGCATCGACTTCCGCGAATTGGCTTCGGCTGGATTGATTCCAGGCGTGAAGAAAGCAAGTTGGTAAACGAACGCTTTTTTAGAGATAAGGAAAAAGTTAATAAATATTGTCCCGACAGTCGGGATCAATTTAATCTTAAAATTTTATGACAGATCCAATTGCAGATTATCTGACGAGAGTGCGGAACGCCATCAAGGCCAACCACCGCGTGGTAGAAATTCCCGCCTCGAACCTGAAAAAGGAAATCACAAAAGTCCTTTTCGAAAAAGGCTACATTTTGAACTACAAATTTGTAGAAGACGGCCCGCAGGGAACCATCAAAATAGCCTTGAAATACGACCCTGCCAACAAAGTGAACGCCCTGCGCAAACTTATCAGAGTATCTACTCCGGGCTTGCGCAAATATGTGGGCTACCGCGAAATGCCACGCGTGCTGAACGGTCTTGGTATCGCCATTCTTTCGACCTCGAAAGGCGTGATGACCGACAAAGAAGCCCGCGAACAGAAAGTCGGCGGCGAAGTTTTGTGTTACATCTATTAATGGAGGAAGAACAATGTCACGAATAGGGAAATTACCGATAGCAATTCCTGCAGGCGTTACTGTAACAGTCAAAGACAACGAAGTTACTGTGAAAGGCCCCAAAGGTGAACTGAAACAGACCGTCGCACCAGCCATCACCGTTACCGTCGAAGGCAATGTGTGCCATGTGGCTCGCCCCGACGACGAACGCGAAAACCGCGCCATGCACGGACTCTACCGCGCACTGATTCACAACATGGTTGTGGGTGTGTCGGAAGGCTATAAAAAAACTTTGGAACTCGTAGGCGTGGGCTACCGCGCCAATAGCAACGGTCAAGTGCTCGAACTCTCGCTCGGCTACACACACGCCATCTACCTTGGCTTGCCCGCCGAAGTGAAAGTGCAAACCGTTTCGGAACGCAACCAAAACCCGCTGATTGTGCTCGAAAGTGCCGACAAGCAACTGCTTGGGCAGATTTGCGCCAAAATCCGCTCGTTCCGCAAACCAGAACCTTACAAAGGCAAAGGCGTTAAGTTCCAAGGCGAAATCATCCGCCGCAAGGCTGGTAAGACCGCTGGTAAGTAAACCCGTAAATTAGTACGACTATGATTGATAAAATAGAAAGAAGACTGAAGATAAAAGCGCACATTCGCCGCACGATAAAAGGCACAGCCGAGCGTCCGCGCCTGACGGTGTTCCGCAGCAATGCGCAAATCTATGCACAGGTTATCGACGACAAAGCGGGCAAAACGCTGGCTGCCGCCTCGTCGCTTGCCATCAAGGACAAAATGACGAAAAAAGAGCAGGCCGCCAAAGTCGGCGAACTCATCGCCAAAAACGCCCAAGAGGCTGGCATCACCACCGTGGTATTCGACCGCAACGGATACCTGTACCACGGCCGAGTTAAAGAATTGGCAGACGCTGCCCGTAATGGTGGACTTAAATTTTAATAACGAACAACTATGTCAGAAAATAATAACAGAGTAAAATCGACAAACGATGTTGAATTGCAAGATCGTTTGGTAGCCATTAACCGTGTTACGAAAGTTACCAAAGGTGGTCGCGCATTCACATTCGCAGCCATCGTAGTTGTTGGTAACGGCAACGGCATTGTTGGTTGGGGCTTGGGCAAAGCGGGCGAAGTTACCGCCGCCATCGCCAAAGGCGTCGAAGCCGCCAAAAAGAACCTGATTCGCGTTCCTGTGCTGAAAGGCACCATTCCGCACGAACAGGCTGCACACTTTGGCGGTGCCGAAGTGATTCTGCTCCCTGCCTCGCAAGGTACAGGTGTGAAAGCGGGCGGTGCTATGCGCGCCGTGCTCGAAAGCGTAGGTATCACCGATGTGCTGGCCAAATCGAAAGGGTCGTCGAACCCTCACAACTTGGTGAAAGCCACATTTGCCGCTCTCGGCGAAATGCGCGATGCCTACACCGTGGCAAAAAATCGCGGTATCTCGATGACCAAAGTGTTTAACGGATAAAACAAGCGAAAAATTATGGCAAAGATAAAAATCCAACAAGTAAGAAGCCGCATCCGTTGCCCACGCGTGCAAAAAGCCACGCTCGACGCACTCGGACTGCACAAGATGAACGCCGTAGTTGAACACGAAGACACTGCCAGCATTCGCGGCATGGTCGAAAAAGTGAAACACTTGGTAAAGATCGTCGGTTAATGTAAGTGTAAAACCCAATTAAATTAACGAAAAAATGGACTTAAGCAATATCAAACCCGCAGCGGGTTCCGTAAAAGCATCGAAGCGTTTGGGACGCGGTCCCGGATCGGGCAAAGGCGGCACCTCGACGCGCGGTCACAAAGGCGCAAAATCGCGCTCTGGCTACAAACGCAAAATCGGTTTCGAAGGCGGACAAATGCCGCTGCAACGCCGTTTGCCAAAATTCGGATTCAACAACATCAACCGTGTTGAATACAAGGCCATTAACTTAGATGCCCTGCAAATGCTGGCCGAAACAGCCAAATTGACCAAAATCGACAAAGCCGCCCTTGTAGAGGCTGGCATCATCAAACCAAAACACTTGGTAAAAATTCTGGCCAAAGGCACCATCACTGCAAAAATCGAAGTGGAAGCAGACGCCTTCTCGAAAGCAGCCGAAGAGGCAATCGTGGCTGCAGGCGGAAGCGTCGTAAAACTCTGATAGCGTATGAAATTCATAGAGACCATCAAAAATATCTGGAAGATTGAAGAACTCCGGAGCAAAATCGGGATAACGATACTCTTTATCCTAATCTACCGCTTCGGCTCGTTCATCGTGCTTCCGGGTATTGACCCTGGCTCGCTTGCGGCTTTGAGAGCGCAGACGGCTGGCGGTCTGATGTCGCTGTTGGATATGTTCTCGGGCGGTGCGTTCTCCAACGCATCAATCTTCGCCTTGGGTATCATGCCCTACATCTCGGCATCAATCGTTGTGCAGTTGCTGACCATCGCCGTGCCGTATTTCCAAAAAATGCAGCGCGACGGCGAAAGCGGACGGCGCAAGATGAACCAAATCACGCGTTACCTCACGGTATTTGTGCTGATTCTGCAAGGTTGGGCCTATTTGAAAAACTTGGATTACCAACTGCGCGGCGCAGGTGCCATCACGGAACACGGCTTCTGGTTCATGTTCTCGTCGATGATTATCATGTGCGCAGGCTCCATGTTTGTGATGTGGCTTGGCGAACGCATGACCGACAAAGGCATTGGCAACGGCATCTCGATGCTCATCATGATTGGTATCATCGCACGCTTCCCGAGCGCACTCATACAAGAGTTCATCTCGCGTATGAACACAGCGCAAGGCGGCTTGGTGATGTTCTTGGCCGAATTGGTGGTGCTGCTGCTCGTTATTGCGGCAAGCATACTGCTGGTGCAAGGCACACGCAAAATACCTGTTCAATACGCCAAACGCGTTGTTGGCAACAAACAATATGGTGGTGTGCGCCAATACATTCCGCTGAAAGTGAATGCGGCTGGCGTTATGCCAATCATCTTTGCACAAGCCATCATGATGTTGCCCATTATGTTCGCAGGTTTTAACGCCGATGGTGTTAATAACTTTATGCGTGTTTTTATGGACAATACAGGATTTTGGTATAATTTTGTATATGCTTTGATGATCATCGCATTCACCTATTTTTACACGGCTATCACCATCAATCCGACTCAAATGGCGGAGGATATGAAGCGCAACAACGGCTTCATTCCGGGTGTGAAACCGGGTAAAAAGACGGCTGAATATATCGACGAAATCATGTCGCGTATCACGCTGCCGGGTTCGTTCTTCTTGGCACTTGTGGCTATCATGCCATCGTTTGCTAGCATGTTCGACATCACGGCAAGTTTCGCCCAATTCTACGGCGGCACATCGCTGCTGATTTTGGTGGGCGTGGTGCTCGACACATTGCAGCAGATCGAAAGCCACCTGCTGATGCGCCACTACGATGGTCTGCTCAAATCGGGCGGTCGTATCAAAGGGCGTTCAGGCTCGATAGCGGCATATTGATTTTTCGTAAGATGATTTACCTGAAGACGGCTGAAGAGATTGAACTGCTTCGCGAAAGCAGCCTGCTGGTAAGCAAAACGCTCGCCGAATTGGCAAAAGTTATCGCGCCGGGCGTAACTACTGCTTATCTCGACAAGTTGGCAGAAGAGTTCATTCGCGACAATGGCGCAATTCCGGCCTGCAAAGGTTACGAAGGTTACCCAGCAGCCATTTGCACCTCGGTAAACGAGCAAGTGGTACACGGCATTCCGTCGGAGCAGACGGTGTTGAAAGATGGCGACATCATTTCGGTCGATCTCTGCACACTGAAAAATGGCTTTGTAGGCGATTCGGCCTACACATTTGAAGTGGGCGAGGTGTCGGACGAGGTGAAACGCCTGCTCAAAACCACCAAAGAGTCCCTATTTTTGGGCATCGAAAAGGCGGTCGAGGGCAATCGCATTGGCGACATAGGCTACGCCGTGCAAACGCATTGCGAAGCGGCTGGCTATGGAGTGGTGCGCGAAATGGTGGGACACGGCGTTGGGCGCGAGATGCACGAAGCCCCCGAAGTGGCCAATTACGGCCGCCGAGGCACAGGACCGCTCCTGCGTGCAGGCATGACCATCTGCATCGAGCCGATGATAACACTGGGCAAACGCGCGCTGCGCTTTGAGCGCGATGGCTGGACCACGCGCACCGCCGACCGCAAGCCAGCAGCACACTTTGAACACGCTGTGGCTGTGTGCCGAGGAAAAGCGGACATACTGTCGGACTTCGGAATCATCGAAGAGGTATTGAAAAACAAAAAATAGAAAAATCGTATGGCAAAACAAGCGGCAATAGAGCAGGACGGCACGATAGTGGAATCGCTGTCGAACGCCATGTTTCGCGTCGAATTGGAAAATGGACACGAAATTACGGCACACATCTCGGGCAAGATGCGTATGCACTACATTCGCATACTCCCGGGCGACAGAGTGAAAGTAGAGATGTCGCCCTACGACTTGACCAAAGGTCGCATATCGTTCAGATATAAATAACCAAAAAATCAACAAATAAAATGAAAGTAAGAGCATCTATCAAGAAGCGCAACGACGATTGCAAAATCGTTCGCAGAAAAGGACGCTTGTATGTTATTAACAAAAAAAATCCCAAGATGAAACAACGTCAGGGATAAGTAAAAACAAACAATTATGGCAATAAGAATTGTAGGAGTAGATTTGCCCCAGAACAAACGCGGGGAAGTTGGATTGACTTATATCTACGGAATAGGTCGCAGTAGTGCACGCAAAATTTTGGCCGACGCAGGTGTCGATTTGGCAAAGAAGGTTCAGGACTGGACCGACGAAGAGGCCGCCAAAATTCGTGAAATTATCGGCGCGAACTTCAAAGTAGAAGGCGAACTTCGCTCTGAAGTGCAATTGAACATCAAACGACTGATGGATATCGGTTGCTACAGAGGCGTGCGTCATCGTATCGGCTTGCCGCTGCGCGGACAACGCACCAAAAACAACGCCCGTACGCGCAAGGGCAAGAAGAAAACAGTGGCCAACAAGAAGAAGGCGACCAAGTAGTTTAACTGCTAAAAATTAGAAGTTATGGCAAAAAAAACAGTAGCAACCAAGAAAAGGGTAGTGAAAGTTGATGGCGTAGGGCAACTGCATGTTCACTCGTCGTTCAACAATATCATAGTAACGATAACCAACGGCGAAGGTCAGGTTATCTCGTGGTCGTCGGCAGGCAAGATGGGTTTCCGTGGTTCGAAAAAGAACACGCCGTATGCCGCCCAGATGGCTGCACAGGACTGCGCCAAAGTGGCGTTTGACCTCGGTTTGAGAAAAGTGAAAGCCTATGTGAAAGGGCCGGGCAATGGTCGTGAATCGGCCATTCGCACCGTGCATGGCGCAGGCATCGAAGTTACCGAAATTATCGACGTTACGCCGCTGCCACACAACGGCTGCCGTCCCGCTAAACGCAGAAGAGTATAACCGCTAAAAATCAAAGAAAATGGCAAGATATATTGGACCAAAATCAAAAATCGCTCGCAAATTTGGCGAGCCGATATTCGGACCCGACAAAGCCCAAGCGCGCCGCAACTATGCGCCGGGACAGCACGGCAACTCGCGCAAACGCAAAACATCGGAGTACGGCACACAGTTGAAAGAGAAGCAGAAAGCCAAATACACCTACGGTGTGTTGGAGCGTCAGTTCCGCAACCTATTCGAAAAAGCCGAAACATCGAAAGGTGTAACGGGCGAGGTGCTGTTGCAGTTGCTCGAAAGCCGTTTGGACAATGTGGTTTATCGTTTGGGCATAGCCAAAACGCGCGCCGCTGCACGCCAGTTGGTGTCGCACCGCCACATCACTGTCGATGGCAAAGTGGTGAACATTCCTTCGTATAGCGTAAAACAGGGTCAGGTGATTGCCGTGCGCGAACGCGACAAATCGCTTGTAGCCATTGTTGATGCGCTCAACGGATTTAACCACGCCAAATATCCGTGGCTCGAATGGGACAACAACGCGATGGCTGGCAAATTCCTGCACACGCCCGAGCGTGCCGACATTCCTGAAAACATCAAGGAGCAGTTAATCGTCGAGTTGTACTCTAAATAATCGATAAGACTATGGCCATACTAACATTTCAAAAACCCGAAAAGGTTATCATGCTGGAGTCGAGCGATTCGTTCGGCAAGTTCGAATTCCGTCCGCTGGAGCCTCGTTTCGGTATAACAATCGGCAATGCGCTGCGTCGTATTTTGCTCTCGTCGCTCGAAGGCTACGCACTCACATCGGTGAAAATCGATGGTGTTGATCACGAGTTTGCGACCATTCCGGGCGTGATAGACGATGTAACGAGCATTATTTTGAACTTGAAGCATGTGCGTTTCAAAGCACGGCACGAAGAACCCGACTGCAAGCGCATTGTGCTTGATGTGGCTGGCAAAACTGTGCTGACCGCTGGCGATTTGGCACCGCAACTGGCTGATTTCGAGGTGTTGAACCCCGAACTCGTCATCTGCCGCATGGATCCGTCGGCCAAACTGCACATGGAACTGACCATGGACAAAGGTCGTGGCTACCTGCCTGCCGACGAAAACAAAACCATTCCCGAGGAGATTGGCACCATCGCTATCGACGCTATCTACACGCCTATCGTCAATGTGAAATACACGGTCGATAACTACCGCGTAGAGCAGAAAACCGACTACGAGAAACTGACTATCGAGATTACGACGGACGGTTCGATTAACCCGAAAGATGCGCTCAAAGAGGCTGCACACATTCTGATTCAGCACTTTGTACTATTCTCCGACGACAAAATCGAGTTGGATTTGGTAGAAAAACCTGCCGACGACGAGTTCGACGAAGAGGCTTTGCGTCTGCGCCAACTGTTCAAGAGCCGTTTGGTGGATATGGATCTGTCGGTGCGTGCCCTCAACTGCTTGAAAGCCGCCGAGATAGAGACACTTGGGCAACTCTGCACCACCACGCGCGCCGAACTGCTCAAATTCCGCAATTTCGGTCGCAAATCGATGAACGAGTTGGAGACCAAATTGGCAAGCATGAACCTGTCGTTTGGCATGGATCTCACGAAGTATAAACTTGATAAAGACTAACACGCTATGAAACATAACAAGAAAGTAAATCACTTGGGTCGCACGGCAGAACACCGCAAGGCAATGCTGGCAAATATGGCCTGCTCGCTCATCATGCACAAGCGCATCAAGACGACAACGGCCAAGGCAAAAGCCTTGAAAGTGTTTGTAGAGCCGCTGATAACCAAATCGAAAGACGACACGACGGCTTCGCGCCGCATTGTGTTCAGTCGCTTGCGCCAAAAAGAGGCTGTTACCGAACTTTTCCGCGAGGTGTCGCAGAAAGTAGCTAACCGCCCGGGCGGCTACACACGCATTTTGCGCACGGGCTTCCGTCAAGGCGATGCGGCCGAAATGTGCATCATCGAATTGGTGGACTACAACGAGAATATGCTGAAAGACACAACTGCCAAGAAGGCTACGCGCACACGCCGCAGCAAAAAGGCAGCCCCGAAAGCAGACGCTCCTGTGGCAGAGCTAGTGGCCGAAGCACCAGCCGCCGAAGAGCCAAAAGCCGAAGAATAAGAGCAAAAACAATCGGCATTGTGCCGAAAATAGAAGAACGAGTGGTCGTACGACCACTCGTTTCTTTTGTAAAGGTTTGTTCAACGCTGCGCTCAGAAGAGTTTTTCGAGGTCGCTGTCGCTGATGATGCGCACGATAGTTTTGCCGTCGGGAGTGGCGTTTGGGTTTTGGCAGGCAAAAAGTTGGTTGATTAGTTGCGACATCTCTTCGGGCGTTGTGGTGGCGTTGGCACGCGCCTGTGCCGACGATTTTGCCACCTCGTAGGCCAGCGATTCGTAGAGTTCGGTTTGCAGGCGACCATCGCGCTCTTTGGCGCAGCGCAGCATATTGTGCAGCACGCCGATGGTGTTGGGCGCATCGGTCAGCAGCGCAGGCACGCCGTTGATGGAGTAGGCCTGTTTGCCAAACGGCTCGATGTCGAAGCCAAGTGCCGTGAGGTCGGGCAGCAGCGTTTTGAACAGCAGATTGTCGTCGGGCGTGAGTTCCAACACTTCGGGGAAAAGCGTGCGCTGCGAGGCACTCTGCTGCATTTCGAGTTGGTGCAGAATGCGTTCGTAGAGAATGCGTTCGGTGGCGCGGCGGCGGTCGATGACCATCAGCCCCGATTTGACCGTGGTCAGCACAAAACGATTTTTGTAGAGCAGTGTGTCGGATTGCTCGTCGCTTTCGGCGTGTTCGAAGAGCGTTTTTGCCACCTCTTCGGTCGGCGGCTGCGGTTCGTGGCGACGCTCGTAGAGTTGTTGCCAAGAGTCGCTCACAGGGCGTTTCGCACCGAAACTGCTCGTGCCACGAAATGGGTTGTAGTCGGGATTGAGCGTAACGGTCGGTTGTGGTGCGCTGGCGTGGCTGTCGATAGGCAGGTCGATTTGCCCTTCGGTGTCGAAATCGATGGCAGGCGCAACATTGAATTTGCCCAACGCCTCTTTCACGCAAGTGGTGAGAATGCTCCAGAGATCGCGCTCGTTTTCGAACTTGATTTCGGTTTTTGTCGGGTGAATGTTCACATCAATTTCGGCGGGATTCATGTCGAAATAGATGAAATAGGCTGGATTTTCGTTCGGTTGCAGCATGCGGTCGTAGGCCTGCATCACGGCGCGGTGAAAGTAGGGGTGGCGCATGTAGCGGCCATTGACGAAGAAAAATTGGTTGGCACTTTTCTGCGCAAATTCGGGTTTCCCCACAAATCCGCTGATATTGCCGAGCATAGTGTGCGCTTCGATTGGCACGAGTTGTTGTTGCAGGTCGCGCGTTTTTTTGCCAAAAATGGCGGTGATGCGTTGGCGCGTGTTGCCGATGGGCAGTTCGTACACCACCTCGTCACCGTTGAACAGTTCGAAGCAGATGTTGGGATAGACCAGCGTGATGCGCTGAAATTCCTGTATGATTTGGCGCATTTCGGTGTCGTCCGATTTCAGAAATTTGCGGCGCGCTGGCACATTGAAAAAGAGATTTTTGACCAGAAACGAGGTGCCTTCGGGACAGGCGGTGGGTTCTTGCGTTACCACTTTCGAGGCGGCAATTTCGATGAAAGTGCCGATGTCGCTGCCTTGCTGGCGTGTACGCAGTTCCACATCGGCCACGGCGGCGATGCTCGCCAACGCCTCGCCGCGGAAACCCATGGTGCGCAGCGAAAAGAGGTCGTGTGCATTGGTAATTTTCGATGTGGCGTGCCGCTCGAACGCCATGCGCGCGTCGGTTTCGGACATTCCTTTGCCATTATCGACCACCTGTATAGCCGTGCGGCCAGCGTTTTTCACGATGACCTGAATTTTTGTCGCTCCAGCATCGATGGCGTTTTCCATCAACTCTTTGATGACGGAAGCGGGGCGTTGTATCACTTCGCCAGCGGCAATTTGGTTGGCTACTGCATCTGGCAGCAGGTGGATTATGTCCATGTTTTTTTAGTTGATCAGTTGAAAAGTTGATGAGTGGAAAAGTTTAACGCATTGGTCTGAGGTTTCAAGTTTCAGGTTTCAAATTTCAAGTTTTCGGTATTAAAAACGCCGCAATTATTATTCATTATTTATTGTTAATTTTCTCGGACGCACTCGGTGCGTCCCTACTTTTCACTTTATAGACTTTCACACTAATTTTGTCTATG
>CAVKTI010000010.1:0-45429 GCA_963659365.1 Acutalibacteraceae bacterium
ACGTGATTTGTAATCTCGGGGTCGTTGGTTCGAATCCGACAAGAGGCTCAAAAAGTTCTTTGAACAGATTGGTTTGGGTAGTTTCCAGAGTGGCCAAATGGGGCAGACTGTAAATCTGCTGCGTCTCGCTTCGGTGGTTCGAATCCATCACTACCCACTCTTTGCGGAAATAGCTCAGTCGATAGAGCACTAGCCTTCCAAGCTGGGGGTCGCGGGTTTGAGTCCCGTTTTCCGCTCGAAAAAAAACTTTTTTGCTGTTGTAGCTCAGTGGTAGAGCACTTCCTTGGTAAGGAAGAGGTCACGAGTTCAATCCTCGTCAACAGCTCTTCTTTTTAATGATGACATTAATTAACACTTTTAACATTTTGAGTTATGGCAAAAGAAAAATTTGAACGTACCAAACCGCATGTAAACATTGGTACAATCGGTCATGTTGACCATGGCAAAACGACCCTGACTGCCGCTATTTCGAAAGTGCTCCACGAGCGCGGCTTCGGTAGCGAAGAGGTGAAGTCGTTCGACCAGATCGACAACGCACCAGAAGAGAAAGAGCGCGGTATCACCATCAACACCGCTCACATTGAGTACGAAACGGCAAAACGCCACTACGCTCATGTTGACTGCCCAGGCCACGCCGACTATGTTAAAAACATGGTTACTGGTGCTGCCCAGATGGACGGCGCTATCTTGGTTGTAGCCGCTACCGACGGTCCAATGCCTCAAACAAACGAACATGTGCTGTTGGCTCGTCAGGTGAATGTTCCACGCATCGTTGTTTTCTTGAACAAATGCGACATGGTGGACGATCCCGAAATGCTCGAACTCGTCGAAATGGAAGTTCGCGAACTGCTCTCGAAATATGAATTCGATGGCGACAACACACCTATCATCCGTGGCTCGGCTCTCGGCGCATTGAACGGCGTGAAAGAGTGGGAAGACAAAGTGATGGAACTGATGGACGCTGTCGACGAATGGATTCAACTGCCCGTTCGCGATGTCGATAAACCATTCTTGATGCCTATCGAAGATGTCTTCTCGATCACTGGTCGTGGCACTGTTGCTACTGGTCGTATCGAAACTGGCGTTGTGAAAGTTGGCGACGAAATCCAAATCATCGGTCTCGGTGCCGAAGGCAAAAAATCGGTTGTTACTGGCGTTGAAATGTTCCGCAAACTGCTCGACGAAGGCGAGGCTGGCGACAATGTAGGTCTGCTGCTCCGTGGTATCGACAAGGACGAAATCAAACGCGGTATGATTATCGCACACCCAGGCACAGTGAAACCTCACTCCGAATTCAAGGCTTCGGTTTATATCCTGAAGAAAGAAGAGGGTGGTCGTCACACACCATTCCACAACCACTACCGTCCGCAATTCTACATCCGCACGCTCGATGTAACTGGCGAAATCACTCTGCCAGAAGGAACGGAAATGGTTATGCCAGGCGACAACTTGGAAATCACCGTGAAACTGATCTATCCAGTAGCCTGCTCCGAAGGTCTTCGCTTCGCTATCCGCGAAGGCGGCCGCACGGTAGGTTCGGGTCAAATCACGAAACTGATAGACTAATAATTAGTTGTAAGGCGCAGGGTGGTCGGCTTGTCTGACCCGCCCTGCAACCTACGGAAGTAGCTCAGTTGGTAGAGCACTGGTCTCCAAAACCAGGTGTCGGGAGTTCGAGCCTCTCCTTCCGTGCAAAATCTATTTGCTGAAACATGAAACTCATCAATTATTTCAAAGAGTCCTATCAGGAACTTGTCCACAAGACCTCGTGGCCTACGCGGCAAGAACTGACCAACAGCGCAGTAGTTGTTCTAATTGCTTCCCTTGTTATTGCGCTTGTAGTTTGGGCAATGGACTTTTGCATTGAGCATCTCATGACGTTCATTTACACCACGGTACTCTAATTCGGGAGGTAGCAGATGTCTGAGAATTTCAAATGGTATGTACTGAAGGCCATCAGTGGCAAAGAGAACAAAGTGAAAGAGTACGCCGAGGCGGAACTCCGCACTTCTGACTTGAGCCAGACGGTCTCTCAGATCTTGATACCGATGGAAAAGGTGTATCAGGTGCGCAACGGAAAAAGAGTTATCAAAGAACGCAGTTACCTGCCTGGCTATGTTTTGGTCGAAGCCAACATGACACGCGAAACAATGGGACGCTTGCGTAACATTCCTAATGTGTTGGGCTTTTTGGGCGAAACGCCGGGTGGTGCGCCGATGCCATTGCGTCCGTCGGAGGTAACGAGGATTCTCGGCTCCATCGACGACCAGCAGGCGGCAGGCGAAGAGACAATTGCCGTTCCATTTAGCGTAGGCGAAAATGTGAAGGTGATTGCTGGCCCGTTTGGCGGCTTCTCGGGTGTCATCGAAGAGGTGAACAACGAGAAGAAAAAACTCAAGGTAATGGTGAAAATTTTCGGGCGCAAAACACCGCTCGAACTCGGTTTCATGCAGGTGGAGAAAGAGTAACGGACGAGGTTACGCGCTGAAGTTGCTCGAAATTCATTAACAACAAAATCTTAAAATTATGGCTAAAGAAGTTGCTGGACTTATCAAATTGCAAATCAAAGGTGGTGCGGCTAACCCGTCGCCTCCGGTAGGTCCTGCGTTGGGCTCGAAAGGCATCAACATCATGGACTTTTGCAAGCAATTCAATGCCAGAACCCAAGACAAAGCGGGAAAAATCCTGCCTGTTGTTATCACGTATTACACAGACAAGTCGTTTACATTTGTTGTAAAAACGCCTCCTGTGGCTATCCAACTGTTGGAAGCCTCGAAGGTGAAAGGCGGCTCGGCCGAGCCAAACCGCAAAAAGGTGGCGGAAATCACTTGGGATCAGGTGAAGACCATTGCCGAAGACAAAATGCCCGACTTGAACTGTTTCACGGTGGCGTCGGCCATGCGTATGGTGGCTGGAACGGCTCGTAGTATGGGTATTGCCGTCAAAGGCGAATTTCCCAATGTTTAACATTAAACTTCAATTCAGAAATGGGTAAACTTACAAAAAAACAAAAGTTGGCTGCAGAAAAAATTGAAGCAGGGAAAGCGTATACTCTCGATGAAGCCGCGAAATTGGTGAAAGAGATAACTACCACCAAATTCGATGCCTCTGTGGATATTGATGTGCGTTTGGGTGTGGATCCGCGCAAAGCGAACCAGATGGTGCGTGGCGTGGTGTCGCTGCCAAACGGCACAGGCAAGCAAGTGAGGGTTCTTGCGTTGTGTACTCCCGACAAGGAAGCCGAAGCGAAAGCCGCTGGCGCAGACTATGTCGGATTGGACGAATACATCGACAAAATCAAAGGCGGTTGGACCGATATTGATGTCATCATCACCATGCCTTCGGTAATGGGCAAAATTGGCGCACTCGGCCGTGTACTCGGCCCGCGTGGCTTGATGCCGAACCCGAAGAGCGGAACGGTTACGATGGAAATCGGTAAAGCCGTTGCCGAGGTAAAACAGGGCAAAATCGACTTCAAAGTCGATAAAGCAGGTATCGTTCACACATCGATAGGTAAAGTGTCGTTCACTCCTGAAAAAATTGCGGAAAATGCCCGCGCTTTCATGAGCACGATTATCAAACTGAAACCATCGACAGCCAAAGGCACTTATGTGAAGAGCGTTTATCTTTCGAGTACCATGAGTTATGGTATCAAAATCGATACGAAGAGTATCGACGAAAAGTAAAATTTGAGGAGACAGAAGCATGAAAAAGGAAGATAAAGCATTGATCATTGAGCAAATACAAGAAACGCTGAAGGCATACAGCCATTTTTACATGACTGAAGCCCAAGGTTTGAACGCCGAACAAGTGAGCAACCTCCGCCGCCTCTGCAACAAGCAAGAGGTGAAAATGGTGGTTGTGAAAAACACACTGTTCAAAAAGGCTTTGGAGGCCAACGGTATCGACACCGCTCCGATAGCCGATGCGTTCAAAGAGAACACGGCAGTGCTCTTTTCGAACACGGGCAATGCGCCTGCCAAACTCATCAAAGAGTTTAGTAAAACTGCGCCGAAACCTGTGTTGAAAGCCGCTTTCGT
Organism: Acutalibacteraceae bacterium; assembly: GCA_963659365.1. GTDB lineage: Bacteria > Bacteroidota > Bacteroidia > Bacteroidales > Paludibacteraceae > W0P28-013. The sequence goes on from CAVKTI010000010.1 coordinate 4,041, forward strand.
GGAAGAGAGTTTCTATGTAGGCGCCGATCAGATAGACGCACTTGTTGCCATCAAGAGCAAGAACGAACTCATTGGCGACATCATTGCCTTGTTGCAATCGCCAGCGAAGAATGTTGTGTCCGCACTCCAAAATGGAGGAAATACGATTCATGGTGTGCTTAAAACACTCTCTGAACGTCAATAAACAGTTAAACAAAAAATTACAAACAAATAAAACTTTATTACAATGGCAGATTTGAAAGCTTTTGCAGAACAATTGGTTAACCTTACCGTCAAAGAAGTAAATGAGTTGGCCGAAATTTTGAAAAACGAATATGGCATTGAACCCGCCGCTGCAGCCGTTGCAGTTGCTGCTGGTCCTGCTGCTGGTGGTGCACCTGCTGCAGAAGAGAAAACATCGTTCGATGTTGTTCTGAAGGCATTTGATGCCGCCGCCAAAATCAACGTCATCAAATGCGTGAAGACGGAACTCGGTCTTGGTTTGAAAGAGGCTAAAGATCTTGTAGAGGCTGCTCCGACCGCGGTCAAAGAGGGTGTCTCGAAAGAAGAGGCTGAAGACTTGCAGAAGAAATTGACCGAAGTGGGTGCTGAAGTTGAACTTAAGTAACACCAACAACCTGATTTTCAGGCAAACACGGTTTAGAATCCCGTTTGAACGGGACTCTAAACCTTTTCATGTATAAAAAAAGTAAGTTCAACAAATATACTTAAAATAAATGTCCTCAAATACTGAAAATCAAAGAATTAGTTTCGCTACCATCAAGAATCAGTTGGCTTATCCCGACTTTTTGGAAGTGCAACTTAAATCATTTCAAGACTTTTTCCAACTCGACACACCGCCAGAGCGGAGAAAGAACGAAGGGTTGTATCGTGTGTTCGCCGAGAATTTTCCGATAACCGACACACGCAACAACTTCGTACTCGAATTTCTCGATTACTACATCGACCCACCGCGCTACACCATAGAAGAGTGTATTCGCCGTGGTTTGACCTACAGCGTGCCGTTGAAGGCCAAACTGAAACTCTATTGCACCGATCCTGATCACGAGGATTTCGACACCGTGATTCAAGATGTGTACTTGGGGCCGATTCCTTACATGACCTCGAAAGGAACTTTCGTCATCAACGGTGCGGAGCGCGTCATTGTGTCGCAGTTGCACCGCTCACCGGGCGTGTTCTTCGGTTCGAGCATTCATGCCAACGGCACGAAACTCTATTCGGCGCGTATCATTCCGTTCCGCGGCTCGTGGATAGAGTTTGCGACAGACATCAACAATGTGATGTATGCCTATATCGACCGCAAGAAAAAACTGCCTGTAACCACACTGCTGCGCGCCATCGGCTACGAAAGCGACAAAGACATTTTGGAAACATTCGGGCTGGCCGAGGAGGTGAAGGTAAACAAAACAAATCTGAAAAAATACTTGGGACGCAAGTTGGCCGTGCGTGTGCTGAAAACATGGACGGAAGACTTCGTCGATGAAGATACGGGCGAGGTTGCGAGTGTAGAACGCTCGAAAGTGCTTGTAGAACGCGAAACTGTGCTCGAGGCTTGCCACATCGACGACATCATCGAGTCGGGCAACCAGACCATACTGCTGCACAAAGAGGAGCAGGGTATGGACGATTTCGCCATCATCTACAACACACTGCAAAAAGACCCGAGCAACACGGAACGCGAAGCCGTGCTGCACATCTACCGTCAGTTGCGCAACGCCGAACCTGCCGACGACGCATCGGCACGCGAACTGGTCAATGGCCTCTTCTTCTCGGAGAAACGCTACGACCTTGGCGAAGTGGGACGCTTCCGCATCAACCGCAAACTGTTCAACGGCAAGACCGACAACATCGATGTGCATGTGCTTGAAAAAGAGGACATTATCGCCATCATCAAATACCTGATTCAGTTAATCAACTCGAAAGTGGAGGTGGACGACATCGACCACTTGAGCAACCGGCGTGTGCGCACGGTTGGCGAGCAGTTGTATCAGCAGTTCAACATCGGTTTGGCACGCATGAGCCGCACCATTCGCGAACGCATGAATGTGCGCGACAACGAGGTGTTTACGCCCATCGACTTGATAAATGCCAAGACGATTTCGTCGGTCATCAACTCCTATTTTGGCACAAACGCCTTGTCGCAGTTCATGGACCAGACGAACCCGCTGGCCGAAATCACGCACAAACGCCGTCTGTCGGCACTTGGTCCTGGTGGTTTGAGCCGCGACCGCGCTGGTTTCGAGGTGCGCGACGTGCATTACACGCACTACGGCCGCCTCTGCCCGATTGAAACGCCTGAAGGCCCGAACATCGGTCTGATCTCGTCGCTCTGCGTCTATGCCAAAATCAACAATCTTGGCTTTATCGAAACGCCTTACCGCAAGGTGAACAACGGTCAAGTCGATTTGTCGGACAACGGCATCGTCTATCTGACTGCCGAGGACGAAGAGAAGCAAATCATTGCGCAGGGCAACGCGCTGCTCGACGACGAGGGTCGTTTCATTCGCAAGAAAATCAAATCGCGCCAAGAGGCCGATTTCCCGCTGGTTGCGCCCGACACCATCAACTTGATGGATGTTGCGCCGCAGCAGATTGCGTCGATAGCGGCTGCGCTCATTCCGTTCTTGGAACACGACGACGCCAACCGTGCGCTGATGGGTTCGAACATGATGCGCCAAGCCGTGCCGCTGCTGCGCCCCGAAGCCCCGATTGTGGGAACGGGCATCGAACGCCAGTTGGTGCGCGACTCGCGTACGCAAATCATGGCCGAAGGCGATGGCGTGGTCGAATTTGTCGATGCAAGCGTTATCCGCGTGCGCTACGACCGCACCGAAGAGCAGGAATTTGTTAGTTTCGACTCGCCTGTGAAGGAGTACAAACTCCCGAAATTTGAGCGCACCAACCAAGATACAACCATCGACTTGCGCCCAATAGTGAAGAAAGGCGACCGCGTGAAACTCGACCAAATAATGACCGAAGGCTATTCGAGCCAAAACGGCGAACTGGCTTTGGGACGCAACCTGAAAGTGGCTTACATGCCGTGGAAAGGTTACAACTACGAGGATGCTATCGTGATAAGTGAACGAGTGGTTCGTGAGGATATTTACACATCGGTTCATGTCAGCGAATATACGCTCGAAGTGCGCGAAACAAAGCGTGGTTTGGAAGAATTGACCTCCGACATTCCGAATGTTGGTGAGGACGCTACGAAGAATTTGGACGAAAACGGCATCATTCGCATCGGTGCGCATGTGATTCCGGGCGATATCTTGATTGGTAAAATCACGCCAAAAGGCGAAACCGACCCGACGCCCGAAGAGAAACTGCTGCGCGCCATCTTTGGCGACAAAGCTGGCGATGTGAAAGACGCTTCGTTGAAGGCTTCGCCGTCGCTGCGCGGCGTGGTTATCGGTCGCGAACTCTACGCCAAAGCGCAACACACGCGCAAATCGCGCACCAGCGACAAAGAGATAATTGCCAAACTTGATGCCGATTTCGAAAAAGAGATGGCTGCCCTGAAGGCGCAACTCGTCGAAAAACTGATTGCCGTAACGGGCGGAAAAACTTCGCAAGGCGTGAAAGATTTTTGCGGTGGCGATGTCATTCCGAAAGGAGTCAAATTCACCCAAAAACAACTCAATGCGGTCGATTATAATACGGTACAACTCAACAAGTGGACGACCGACGCACACAAGAACGAACTGATTCGCGACATTGTGATGAACTATCTGCGCAAATACAAAGAGGCCGACGCGCGTCTGAAACGCCAGAAATTCAACATCACGATTGGCGACGAACTGCCTTCGGGCATCATACAACTTGCCAAAGTTTACATTGCCAAGAAACGCAAAATCCGCGTGGGCGATAAGATGGCAGGCCGCCACGGCAACAAAGGTATTGTGTCGAAGATTGTGAGCGAAGAGGATATGCCGTTCCTCGAGGACGGAACGCCAGTAGATATCGTTCTGAACCCGCTGGGCGTGCCTTCGCGTATGAACCTTGGACAGATTTTCGAAGCCGTACTCGGCTGGGCAGGCAAGGAACTTGGTGTGAAATTTGCCACGCCGATTTTCGACGGTGCCAACCTCGACGACCTGAACGCTTGGTGCGACAAAGCAGGAGTGCCACGCTACGGCAAAACCTACTTGTACGACGGCGGCACAGGCGAGCGTTTCGACCAGCCAGCCACCGTGGGCGTAACCTACTTCTTGAAACTCGGCCACATGGTCGAAGACAAGATGCACGCCCGTTCGATTGGTCCATATTCGCTCATCACGCAGCAGCCACTCGGCGGTAAAGCGCAGTTCGGCGGTCAGCGTTTCGGCGAGATGGAGGTTTGGGCACTCGAAGCCTTCGGCGCATCGTACATTCTGCAAGAGATTCTGACTGTGAAGTCGGACGATGTGAACGGTCGCGCCCGCGCCTACGAGGCCATTGTCAAGGGCGAGCCGATGCCAACGCCAAGCATTCCCGAATCGCTGAATGTATTGTTACACGAATTGAGAGGGTTGGGTTTGAATGTTACGCTTGAGTAATACACTCGCGCAAACATCGAACAGAAATGTACATCTTACAAATTTCAAAAAACGATTATGGCATTCAAAAGAGAAAATAAGACAAAAACGAACTTCACCAAAATTTCCATTGGACTTGCTTCGCCAGAGGAGATTCTCGAAGCGTCGTATGGCGAGGTTCTGAAACCCGAAACCATCAACTACCGTACCTATAAGCCCGAACGCGACGGCTTGTTCTGCGAACGCATTTTTGGTCCTTGCAAGGACTACGAGTGCCATTGCGGCAAATACAAACGCATTCGCTACAAAGGCATCGTGTGCGACCGCTGCGGCGTGGAAGTTACCGAGAAAAAGGTGCGCCGCGAACGCTCTGGACACATTCAGTTGGTCGTTCCTGTGGCACATATTTGGTATTTCCGCTCGCTGCCCAACAAAATCGGCTACCTGCTTGGCATGCCGACAAAATCGCTCGATGCGGTTATCTACTACGAAAAATATGTGGTGATTCAAGCAGGCGTTTTGGCCGAAATTACCGCCGAAGACGACGACCCTGTAACCGACGGTATGTTGCTCGACGAGGAGCGCTACATGAGCCTGATGGACAAACTGCCGCACGACAACCAACTGTTGGACGACAGCGACCCGAACAAATTCATCGCCAAGATGGGCGCAGAGGCCATCTACGACCTGCTCTGCCGCTTGGATTTGGACAAACTGTCGTACGAACTGCGCAACAAAGCCAACACCGACACATCGCAACAGCGTAAGGCCGAGGCACTCAAACGCCTGCAAGTGGTAGAGTCGTTCCGCGCAGCACGCCCGAAAAACCGTCCCGAATGGATGATTCTGAAGGTGATTCCTGTGATTCCGCCCGAGTTACGCCCACTGATTCCGCTCGATGGCGGTCGTTTTGCCACATCGGACTTGAACGACCTCTACCGGCGCGTTATCATACGCAACAACCGTCTGAAACGACTGATCGAAATCAAAGCGCCCGAAGTCATCTTGCGCAACGAAAAACGCATGTTGCAAGAGGCTGTCGATAGTTTGATTGACAACTCGCGCAAGACCACGGCGATGAAGAGCGACTCGAACCGTCCGTTGAAATCGCTTTCCGACAGCCTGAAAGGCAAACAAGGACGCTTCCGTCAGAACCTGCTCGGTAAGCGTGTTGATTACTCGGCGCGTTCGGTTATCGTTGTTGGCCCAGAACTGAAAATGGGCGAGTGCGGTCTGCCGAAAGATATGGCTGCCGAACTCTACAAACCGTTCATTATCCGCAAGTTGATAGAGCGCGGCATTGTGAAAACCGTGAAATCGGCCAAGAAAATCATCGATCGCAAAGATCCTGTTGTTTGGGACATTCTCGAATATGTGATGAAAGGCCACCCCGTGCTGCTCAACCGTGCTCCAACGCTACACCGTTTGGGTATTCAGGCGTTCCAGCCGAAGATGATCGAGGGCAAGGCCATTCAACTGCACCCGTTGGCTTGTACGGCGTTCAATGCCGACTTCGACGGCGACCAGATGGCGGTGCATTTGCCACTGAGCAACGAAGCCATTTTGGAGGCGCAACTGCTTATGCTTCAGTCGCATAACATTTTGAATCCTGCCAATGGCGCACCTATCACCGTGCCTTCGCAAGATATGGTACTCGGCCTCTACTACATCACCAAACCGCGCAAAGGCGCAAAAGGTGAGGGCATGAAATTCTATTCGCCCGAAGAGGTCGAAATTGCCTATAACGAACAGAAAGTCGATGTACACGCCATCATTTCGGTGCGTGTGCAAGACTTGGACGAAAACGGCAATTTGGTAGAACGCCTGATTGACGAAACGACCGTTGGCCGCATCATCGTCAATAAATTTGTGCCGAAAGAGTGCGGCTACATCAACCAACTGATTTCCAAAAAATCGTTGCGCGACATCATCTCGTTCGTTATCGAAAAGGCTGGCGTGGCGCGTGCTGCCCAATTCTTGGACGACATCAAAAACCTCGGTTACAAGATGGCGTTTGTGGGCGGTCTGTCGTTCAACCTCTCCGATGTGATTATTCCTGAAGAGAAAGAGGCGTTGGTACAAAAAGGCTACGACGATGTGGAAGGCATTTTGGCCGACTACAACATGGGCTTCATCACCAACAACGAACGCTACAACAAAATTATCGACACTTGGACCGAAGTCAATAGTAAGTTGGCAAAAGTCGTTATCGACCGTTTGGCAGCCGACCAGCAGGGCTTCAACTCTGTGTATATGATGCTCGACTCTGGCGCGCGTGGTTCGAAAGAGCAGATTCGTCAGTTGTCGGGTATGCGTGGTCTGATGGCCAAACCGCAAAAAGCGGGTGCCGAAGGCGGACAAATCATCGAAAACCCGATTTTGGCGAACTTCAAAGAGGGCTTGTCGGTGCAGGAGTACTTTATCTCCACGCACGGTGCGCGTAAAGGTCTGGCCGATACGGCGTTGAAGACGGCGGACGCTGGTTACCTGACGCGTCGTTTGGTTGATGTGTCGCACGATGTTATCATCACCGAAGAGGATTGCGGCACGCTGCGCGGACTCATCGCTACGGAATTGCGCAACAAGGAACAGGTCGTTTCGTCGCTCTACGAGCGCATTTTGGGTCGCGTGTCGGTACACGACATTTTCCACCCACAGACGGGCGAACTGATTGTGGCTTCGGGCGACGAAATCACCGAAAAAGAGGCAAAAATCATTCAAGAGTCGCCTATCGAGCGCGTCGAAATTCGCTCGGTGCTGACCTGCGAATCGCGCCACGGCGTTTGCGCCAAGTGCTACGGCCGCAATCTGGCCACAGGCCGCTTGGTAAACAAAGGCGAGGCAGTTGGTGTAATTGCTGCACAGTCGATTGGCGAGCCAGGTACGCAGCTTACCCTGCGTACATTCCATGTCGGTGGTGTGGCTTCGAACATCGCTGCCGAATCGAGCATGATTTCGCACTACGACGGCATTCTCGAGATAGACGAATTGCGTACCGTCAGAGCGCACGACGCTGCTGGCAACGACTACGATGTGGTTGTGAGCCGCCAAGCCGAAGCGCGCATTGTCGATGCAAACACACGCATCATACTCACCACGCAACCGATTGCCTACGGTTCGAAACTGTTCTTTGCAAATGGCGCAACGCTGAAAAAAGGCGACAAAATTTGCGAATGGGATCCGTTCAACGCCGTTATCATTTCGGAGGTCGAGGGTAAACTCGAATTCGAAAACATGATAGAAAATGTAACCTACAAGGTTGAGTCGGACGAGGCGACTGGCTTGCGCGAACGCATTATCATCGAATCGAAAGAGAAGACGAAAGTGCCCGCTGCGCAAATCAAGGACAAGAAAGGCAATGTGCTGAAAACATACAACTTGCCTGTGGGCGCACACTTGGTGGTAGAAGAGAAGCAGAACATCAAGACTGGCGATTTGCTGGTTAAAATTCCGCGTGCTGTGGGCAGCGCAGGCGATATCACGGGCGGTCTGCCGCGTGTAACCGAACTGTTCGAGGCGCGTAATCCTTCGAATCCTGCCATTGTGGCCGAAATTGACGGCGAAATCATCTTTGGCAAAATCAAACGCGGCAACCGCGAAATCAGCGTTGTGTCGAAATCGGGCGAAGAGAAGAAATATCTCGTGCCGCTGTCGAAACAGATTCTTGTTCAGGAGAACGACTATGTGCGCGCTGGTACGCCGCTGTCGGACGGTGCCATTGCTCCAGCCGACATCTTGGCGGTGAAAGGTCCGACGGCTGTACAGGAGTACATCGTGAACGAGGTGCAAGATGTTTACCGTCTGCAAGGCGTGAAAATCAACGACAAGCATTTCGAAGTGATTGTGCGCCAGATGATGCGCAAGGTCGAGATTGCCGAAGCGGGCGACACGCGTTTCCTCGAAGGCCAGATTGTGGACAAAATCGACTTCAACGAAGAGAACGACCGCATTTGGGGCAAAAAAGTGGTGGTCGATGCTGGCGACAGCGAGACACTGCAAGCGGGACAAATCGTTACGGCGCGCAAACTCCGCGACGAGAATAGTGCGCTGAAACGCCGCGACTTGCGGTTGGTTGAGGTGCGCGACGCTATGCCAGCCACTTCGGGTCAGATTCTGCAAGGCATCACACGCGCCGCACTGGGAACGAAGAGTTTCATGTCGGCTGCGTCGTTCCAAGAGACAACCAAAGTGCTGAACGAGGCCGCCATCAACGCCAAAGTTGATAACCTCGAAGGCATGAAAGAGAATGTGATTATGGGCTTGCGCATTCCTGCGGGAACAGGCTTGCGCGAGTACGACAAACTCATCGTTGCCTCGATGGAAGAGTACCAGCACACCAAAAATGTGGATGCCACACACGACGCTGTAAAATAAAGCATCGTACATAAACGAACCATCGGGCTGCGCATTGGCGTAGCCCGATGGCTTGTTTTTTTTTGGGGGGGGCAAATGTTACACAAAAAGCCGCCGCTCCAAATGGGCGGCGGCTCTTCGTAGCGTTGTTATCGAACGCGCATCAATCTATTTGCGTTACTTTGTCGCCGTCGCGTTTATAAGTGTGTCCCAAATCGTCGGTGTACTTGTCTGGATCCATCATGTCGCATTGGCGTAAATGTGTGCCGTCTTTGGTCTTGATACGGTATTCGTTGTCGTTGAAGATGGTTGCCTTGGCAAGTGCCCAGAGTACCAATATGGCAAGCAATATCACCACCACATATATGACGGCAACGACAAACAATACACCCAAAGCAGCAAATACTGCGCCTATGAACAGCATGTAGAACGCGTACAAAAATTTGAAGGACAGTTTGTCGATGTGCTTCATGTTTGCGATGAAGTCCCAAGTGAGTACGCCGATGAGCGCCAGAACAGGGATGGCTATAATCCACCATACATCGGCAAATTCATTGGGATTGATGGTCTTGGTGTAGTAGAGAATGAAAAAAAGTGCTGCGGACACGACACCAGACCAAAACGAGGCTTGGGTGAGTGCGAGCATTTTCGAGTCGAAACCGTCGTTGATGCGTTTGGAGAATAGATCCCCTGTCCAATCCTCTATTTTTTCCGAGATTACGACAGGCAGTCCGATACTCGTTTTGAGTGCACCCCAAAAGGCTGATAATACTGACATAACGTTTTCTTTTTTAGGTTAAATGTTTGGTTTACATTTTTTTGTTATTGGTCGCGGCGGGTGATGGGAATCCGTGCGATGCTCAATGTGCCCTTTTTAGCCACATAACCGGGTATTGGCAGTTGGTGGTACATGGTAATGACGGCTTTTGTGAACATGGTGGCGTATTCGTCTAGACCCGTGAAACTGATGCGGGCTTTGACTACGGTTCCCGATGGAATTAAACATTCGCCTTTAGTTGTACCGCCAAACACGACTCCCTGTATGTTGCGCGACTGTGCCGTGTAGCAGTTGCCTTCGTCATCGTACAACTGTATGCCTTGCATGCCGATTGTGTAATCTTCTTTTGCGTTGTTGGCTATCAACAGGTCGATGTAGCCGTTGCCGTCCTGTGCTATGCAGCGTTTGAAAGTAACTGGAAATTCTGACCATGGTGCGGAAACTTTCACTTGTGCGGTAGTCAAGAGGCCCACAAGCGACATGGTTACTAGAAAAAATAATTTTTTCATGATGTAAAATGATTAAATTGTTTGATTTTTAGATTGTTTGCTTACATATTGTCCAACGCTTGCTGCGCTTTGCGGTCGCCTGCTGCTGCGGCCTTGCGGTACCAGAGTTCGGCTTGCTCGCGGCTTTTTGCTACGCCGCGCCCGCCACGGTACATGTCGGCCAGTTCGCAGTATGCCTTGGTGTAGCCCGCTTCGGCGGCCGCTTTCATGTGTCAGAAGGCTTCTTGGGTGTTTTTGGCTACGCCATCGCCTTGTTGGTAGCATTTGGCCAAATTGTACATGGCGGATGCATCGCCTGACGCGGCTGCTGTTTTGTAACCTTCTACTGGGTGTACTTTTTTCTCTACAGGTGCGGTTGGTTGCTCCTGTTTTGGCGTGGCGGCAACAGGTTGTTCTTGCGTTTTAGTTGCAGGTGTGTTGTTGGCAGCGGCTTTGGGCTTTTCAGTCGTTGGTTGTGCAGACTTTGTGGTTGGTGTTTCTGTTGCCTTGTTTTCTCTCTTTTCCTGTTTTGTTCCCGCTTTTTTCGTCTCTTTTTTTGCCTCTTTTTTCTCCGTTTTTTGTGGCGTCTTTGTTTCTGTGGTGGTTGCTGTTGGAGCGTCAATGGCTGGCATATCTTTCAATTTCGGTGCATTGATATAGGTTGCTCCATACATCAATCCTGCAAAGAGCAACAGGTAGATACTGTTCGAAAACGCAGGTATGCCATCGGGAGTGTACCACCACGCAATAAGTGCGTCGATGATGTGTAGAAGCGAGAGCGCAGTCACCAATGTAATATCCAAGTAGGGTAGTGCGCTATCGTTGACAAAGTAGAATACAATGCGTGCAACAGTGTATATCACAATCATGCTTGCTTGAATCACGCCATTGATTTGTGTGTAGGAGTGTTCATTATCGATATTATCGCTTAAATTATACCACACAACGCCCAAAGCACTTGCGTAGCCAACCATGAGCAGCCAGCCCAGTGCTTCCCACAACCAATAGGATAGAAAAAGTACGAGCGGCAATAGCAGTCCGATGGCGATTTGAATTACCTTGGAGAAAAATCCCATCCATGTTCTGACTGCGAAAATGGTACCGATTGCTGGCAGAATCAGCCAATCGAGATACCAAAATGCGGAAAACGGCAGATTTTCGCCGTTTGAATTGGCGTACAACTGTAACTGTTGCAGCCATGTTGGGTGTAACAACGCTATAAATAGTATGGTGGCAGCCACCAAAACGAGCGGCAATCCCGCGAATCTGTGGTTATTTGACATGATGTTGTGATTTTTGTTCTATTTGGTTAATCATTTGGCAGTTCGCTAATTGCAGAATTGATTTCGCGTACTGCATTGTCGATATTGCGTGCTACATTACCAATGTAACTGACAAAATTGTCACCTATATTCTGAAGGCGTCGGCCTGCGGTGTCCATAAAGTTGTTGTATGCACGATCTTCCCATGTGCGACTGGCACTGCGGTATTGCGACCAAAGTTGCTGTGTAGAATCACTTATTTGCCCTGCAATGGGCGATAACATTCCTGCTTGTAAGTTCATATTGTCGGATGTTTTTTATATACTTGCCAATGCGCGTTTGAAAAGGTCGTCAGCGTCTTCCATCTCTTGTCTAAATTGCGTTAGTCGTGTTTTTGCCTCGCCCGCTTCGCTCGACATTTGCGATAGAAGCCTCTCTTTGGCCGTTCTTATTTCGGAACAGCTTTGCCGAATGTACTCTGCGGCACTTTGTACCCTGTTGAAAATTCCTCTTATTCTTTCGACATTTGCTCTGGCGTGATTTACTCTCTCTCGTTGGCTGTTGACTCGTGCTTGGCATGCGCTCCTATTCTCTTCGCTTGCATTGGCCAAATCATGTTCAAGTTCTCCTAATATGCGCTGTTCTTCTTCCAACTTACTTTGCGCATCTTCTAATTTTTGTCTTACTTCGTTTACTTCTTCTTGTGCGCTGTGTTGAATGTCGGAGCATATTTGGTCTATTTGTGCTACGGCACTTTTTACACTGCTCACACATTGTTCCGTGTCGTTGCTCAATTTTGTCAGTATCCGATAGTCGTCAATTTGGCTGTCCATGTGTCACTTGATTTTTTTTATGGCGTGGAAAAATTATCGGCAAAATCTGTTTGTGCTTCGTTCTTTAGCATCGGCCAAATTTTTTACCGCTTTTCCGAATCTACCGACTGTTTCGGATATGTTTTGTATGGTTTTGGCCTCTCTGCGGATATGTTCCATCAGAGATTCTTGGCTTTTGTCGTCCCAGCGTTCACTTACCCATTCCGCATGTCTGCGGATATCGTCAAATATCTCTTGCAAGTTTTTCGATTCTTGTACAAGATGTACTCCATAGTCGTATAAATCGCTGAAATTGCGTATTGATGAGTCTTTTGGCATGGTGGTTTTGTTTTGAAGTTTTTAGTGGTTGATAATTCGGGAAAAACTATCGTCGCTCTCTCTATTCTCCTTATTGAATTGGATAACACGCGAACCATGGTCGAACATGGCTTGGGATAGATCGTAAATTTTAGGGGCTTCTTCGTCCAAGTGATCTTTGAGAAGTGCTTGGTTTTTGTCGTCCCATACATTTGAAATAGCATCTACGCGTCTGCGAATGGAGTTGTATGTGTCTGCTAAATTGTCGGCTGCATCTTGCAAATGCTTTGCATAACGGTCTAAATCGTCGTAATCGATTATTGATGAGTCTTTTGCCATGGTTGTTTGGTTTTATTTGTTGTTTGTTTGTGGTAATCCGAATGGTATGAATAGGTGGTCTTTTGCATTGTCCCTATTGAAAAATATCGCTCTTGTACTATATTCTTTGCCGTCGAATGTTTTGCCAATAGAATATACGCCTTCTGATTCTCCACGCTTTACATTGCAGTCGTCCAAGTATATGACATTGTTAAATTTGTCGATTATCTCATAAAGGGACTTGGTTTCTATGGCATAAAGAATGATAAAAATATTGTAGTTATGACCGTCCCCAATTACATCGTCAAAGGCTGCTTTGTAGGAAATGTCGGTTTGTGAATTGGTTGTTTTTGTTTTTGTTTCATTCTTTTTATACTCATTGCCGTAATTTCTTGTGTTGCTCGTGCGGATTACTCCTTGTTGTTCGCTGTCGGATTCTGTGTAGTTGATACTCTCCCTTTCTTTTAAGAGTGAGCGGTCGTCATAACTGTCAAAAATATGTAGATAAATGGGAATCCCATTTTTCTGTTCTGCTTTTTTGCGTCTTTGTAACTCTTCGTAAACAGAAAGAAGAGTCATTCCGAGGTCGTTGAATGTTTCCGCAAATCCATTTTCGTGAAGTGTTTTTATGTAACCCATTCCATGTACATTGCTGTCGTCCCAAGCATTGATAATGTATGTTTTTTGCTGTTTCCCACCTTCCTTGTAGTTGTGGAGTGGCGCGCGCATAATGCTGTACATGATGCGTGCCATGAGATCTTTTGCAGGGCGTTTGTTGCAACCACACACAAGGATGTTGCTGATTTCGTCGTTCCCGATAATACATTGTCGTTCGACAACGCTTGTGCCGAACTCCATTGGATATTTAATGGGTAACTCGTTGTAAGCAACCGATAGATCTTTGTCTGTTGCTCCAAAATATGTGGACGAAATAAATCTTTCAGGATTTGCCAGCACAATGCTTTCTGCCTTTTTTTGTATTTTTTTTACGATATCATTTCGTTTCTCATCGGCTACAGATCCATTCTCGCCCAGTATTGGGAGCAGGTAGGGCTCAATATATATGGGAGTCGCCCCATCTTCTTTGTGAGCAGCAGTTTTGTCTCTGCGCCCCAACTCTTCCAAAATGTTGTCCACATTGTCGCTTCCTTCGAACAATTGGCTTACCCCACTGCTCTTGCTGCATTTGAACGCATAACTGTTTCTCTTAGACTGTTCAATTAACGCATCTGCTTTTATTTGGTTGATGGTTTGGGTGGCCATTACAAGGTGGACGCGTGCACTACGACCAAGGTTGGAGAATTGTTCGAGAATACCAGTGATGGCATCTTGTAATGGATCCTTGCCGCTATTGTTTGCCTTATTGTCGATACTTTGGTTAAAAACCTCGCCAAATTCATCAAAAATAGCCAATATGTGGGGCAGACTTTGTATGTTCCCTAGTTTTTGACGCCTTTCTCGCTCATCTGCCAACTGTTTGAGCATCATATACAATATGGATTTGTCGTTGGCACCAACACACCAACGCACATGCGGTAGATGGGCATAAGGCTTAAAAGTGGCACCATCTTTGAAGTCGATAAGGTAGATTTGCAGCGATTCGGGGCTGTATTTCATGGTGGCGGAGACTATCAAGTCTTCGAGGAATACGCTCTTGCCTGAACCAGACGCACCCATTATGAACGAGTGTGCATGGTTGGCATCGTCAAGAACAAAGTTGACAGGCTCGTTGTTTGACCGTCCAATCGGAATGACGAGTTCTTTATCGAAGCTCTTGTATGCTTTCTTGTCGGCTTCCCACTGTTCTACTGGCGCACGGCGAGTGTCTCGGTCTGTTCTCTTCGCCGTTTCTACTGCGACATCGAATTTCGCAAAATAGGCTTCAGCCAAACTGCTTTCCCTTTTCCTTGCACCGTTCCCATCTATTTTTACAGAAAAGAATGCGTCGGAAAGTTCGTTTGTGTGGAAATAGGCGATGTTGGTGAATATGTCGCCGTTATACTCACAAAGATTTCTATCGCTATCGAAACAGTTGATGTGCTGGAATCGCTCTTTAATGGTATCGTCTATGTTGTCGAATTCATTGCTGCGTTTGTCGGAAAGCAACATATTTGTTGCATTATTTTGCACAATCACGAAATAAATGCCACCTTTTTCGCCGTTTTTTATCACCATATCGCACAAGTCTTTTATGTACGCAGTGTTGTTGTTCCCCACAAAGGGTTCGTAGAGAACCACAATCTCATAAGGCTTGTTTATCTCTTGTTTTATTTGGTTGTATTGGCGCAGACATTTTTCCGTTACGCCGCTTATGCCAAATAGTTTGCTTCTGTCGTCTATTTGCTCCTTGAGTCTTTTGATTTCCTTTTTGATGGCTTCATTCTCGGAAAAGTGGTGTATGCCGCCACACAGCATTTTTATGGCCTCGTTATTTTTTTCTCCGAAACGGCTTATGAGCCAGTTGTTGCCGCTTGTCGATTCTGTGTCGACGAATGTGAACCGCACTTTTCCTGTTGGGAAAGCAGCCATTATGCGCATAAGTATGGCATTGTGCAGGTCGTAGGCTTGGTCTTGGCAACTGCCTGTCTTGTCTTTTTCGTAGGTTATATAGAGATTAGCGAGTTTGTCGTCGTTCTCGCCTTGCCACTCTATATAATATGGTGTGTAGTATGTTTGGCCATCTACTACTGTTTCGCGCATACCTAATGGCAGTGCGGGCAGGTGGGTACGGCATTGTTGCTGCCCAAGTTCTTGGTAAAGCGACGTACATACCTCGTTGTACTTCGCTTCATTTTTTATTTTTCCCTCATTGTCCTTATAGTCGTTCAAATCGACTTCTAAATCTGCGTTGGGGAGTTTCCCTTTTTCAATCACAAGGCACTCCACACCCTCTTTT
This sequence comes from Acutalibacteraceae bacterium, assembly GCA_963659365.1. Lineage (GTDB taxonomy): Bacteria > Bacteroidota > Bacteroidia > Bacteroidales > Paludibacteraceae > W0P28-013. The sequence goes on from CAVKTI010000010.1 coordinate 19,780, forward strand.
TTTTGTGTGGCGTAGGGCGGCATCAGCACAAAACTCTGTTTGGCTGCATTGTATGCGCTTTCCAGCGCTTCGTCCAAAGCCTTTCTGAGTTGTTTCTTCTTGTTTGCGCAGTTTTGTAACTCTCTCGCTTTCTCTTCCCCTTTTTTGCCGAGAGCCTTTGCGATGTTATTTCTCTCCTCTTCGAGTTTTTGGTTCAACCACTCTTCTTTGTTGGCGATGTTCAAGTATGTCATGGCGTTTGTGTTTTATCAAATACAATCTTGTCCATTATAGTTTATTTGAAAGCGGTAGTCCCAATGTTTGTGGTTGGGGTCTATGCTGTTTATGGTATTTTGCAATAGTTGGTCGGCTACGGCACGCGGAATTTTGATGTCGGTTACTTTTGCAAGCCATTCCGAGTTATTGGTTGGTATATCGGCGTGTGTGATTTTCCAGTCGGCAATGGCTTTCAAAGTGTTTTCGTATATCGCTTTGGCATTGTTTGCATCGGTGGCGTAGTTGGCTATTTTTTGCTTTCTTATTTGGGCTCGCCAAGCATATTCCGATTTGTAGCCCCAAATGTACATAACGATAGCCAGCAGTGCTATGCCACAGAGACTGCCCCAAGTGATGGGGGTTGCAAGGACGCTCAAGAGCGATTCCGAAGCCAAACTCGTTGTAACGCAACCGTAAATCAGCCATATCAAAAGGCATAGACCGATAATGTTGGCTACGATGTGCATAGGGAGTAGTTTGTTGGTGCAGGCGGCGCATTGTCGTGCCTCTTTTTTCAGTCGCTTGTCGGAGTACTCCTCTTCGGGCGTGTTTTTGTATCTCTCCGCTTCTTGTTCTGCTTGTATAGCGTTTTTTACAAGTTCGTCGTGTTCGCTTTTCAGTGCATCGAACTTGGTTTTACGCCATTGTTCCACATTTTCGGCGAAAGTTTTGTCTACTTGGTCGATATACAGCCTGTAGGAATTTCCGCTCTCTTCTATTCTTTTCGATTCGTTGACCTCGAACTGTCCAATACCGAGTCGTTCTATGTTTTGCCAACACTCGTTATTCAACTCTTCGGACTTTTGCTCGAAAGCCGTCAATGCTTCGTATAACTCTTGGTTTTTTTTGAACAGGTTGTTTTCTGTCTGTTCGATTTTTGTTTCTTGGCTCATAGTGCGGTTGGTGCTAAAGTGTCCCTATTTTTTGTCAATATCTACGAAAGTAAGAAAATATCGGACAAAAGTACAAAATAATTTTATTCTGACAAAGCAAAAATGCATATTTAATCGAAAAAGTAAGTTTTTGCCGTACTCATTCCGATAAATTACAAGTTTTTGTACGATTTATTTCGATATTTTACACGACGCTGCAAAGTAAAGCATCGTACATAAACGAACCATCGGGCTGCGCCTTGGCGTAGCCCGATGGTTTTTTTTGGGGGGGGGGCAAAAAGTTTAGCAGATGGTAATAACTAATAAGCTCAACTTTTGTAAGTGCTTTTGCGAACGACTTCCCCTGAAATTACAGTTTTTTTTTGATGTTTTACAGCCGCCCTACTTTTTGAAGGTTGCTGTCCAGCGGACTATTTCGTCGTACGAGGCGTAGTTGAGCAGGCGGCCGTCGTCGAAATGTTATAGAGCCAAATTTATAGAAGTCCCCTCTAATGTTGCTTGCCGCAATTTTGTACGAAATGGAGCGTTAGACGGCATTTTGTACACTCAAAGGGGTATTTCGTACAATGCTCCCGAAAATGCTTGCTGGAGCGCAGTTTGCCTGTTATTTTTGCATCGAAAAAGAAAAAATAACGGTTATGGGAGCAAAAAAAGAGAAATTGGCAGGTTGTCTGCGCTGGGCGAAACGGCATTTTACTCGCAAAAAAATGATTTTGAGTGTTGTTGGCCTGCTGTTGGCAATGGTGGCGGTGGCGGCTCTTCATCGCACTGCAACAAAAAAAAGTGGTGTGTCGATGGCGCGCTATAGCGAAAGTATCGGCAGAGAAGGGCTACGCTATAAATATGGTGAGTGTATCTACAACCCACAAACTGGCGAAATACTGTTGGACAGCATCGAGTGGTTATATACGAAGTCGTACGACACGATTGGCATTGTCGCCAAACAAAATAGGCGCGCCTATATCAATCTCAATACGGCACAGTTGCTGACGCCATTGGAGTTCGACAAAGCGTGGATTTTCGGCTCGAATCGGGGCGTGATGATTAAAAATGATAGTGTCTATATCTTCCGTCGCGATGGTTCGCAGGTGAATACCGCGCCGTTTCCCTACGATCAGGAACACGAATTGGTTTACTATCACGACCGACTTGTTCTGAAAGTTGCCGACGACAAAGTTGGTCTGCTCGATACCGCTGCGCAATGGCTGTTGCCGCCCGAGTTTACCTATATCAACAACGATTTCCAGCACAATCTCTACAGTGTCAAACGAGGCGATGTCTGCACCGTCTATTCGTACGATTTGCAGCCCATACTCAACGGCAATTATCGCCAAATCGACATTGATTGGACGGAAGGGCTTGTGGCTACTGAATACAGCGGTGCGCAACGCCTGTTCGACTACGAGGGCAAATTGCTATACGCCAACATCTACAAGTCGATTCAAGAACTGACCTACGACACAGGGAAAAAAGACCGCAACGGCGACCCCATCGACGAGAGTACAGGTTGTTATGTATATGCCTCCTATAATGGAAAAAAAGGGTTAATGGATAGATACTACCAACCTTTGACTCCGCCGTTGTTTTACTCCATAGAGGCACAGACAAAGTATGTGTTTTTTGCCTCCTTCGGCAAACATTCCAGCGAATTTGGCACACTGATAGACAATCGTGGCAAGCAGATTCATTGAGTTTTGAAGCAAATTTCTCAAGCCAAAAATCTTGATTTTCAGCGGCTTGCAATCACCGCTATCTCGTTGGGAGAATCGACGATGTGGGCGGGGGCGAACTGCTCCAAATCGGTGCGTGGGCGGAAGCCCCAAGTTACGCCAACGGCCTCGATGTCTGCGTTTTGCGCTGTCTGCATATCGATGCCCGAGTCGCCCACATAGAGTGCGTCGCTGGGGGTGCAGTGCGCCAACTGCAAAATGTCGGCTACCACTTGTGGATCGGGTTTGAGTGGCACGCCGTCGCGCTGCCCAAAGACCGCCACAAACGCTATTTTTGGAAAAAAATGGCGCACCAGCCGTTCGGTGGCGGCTTGGTATTTGTTCGATGCCACGGCCAGCATCACGCCACGCTGCTGCAGTTGCGCCAGCAGACGAGGAATGCCGTCGTAAGGGGCGGTGTGGTCGCAGTTGTGCGCATCGTAAAAGGCGAGAAAATGCGTGCGAATGCGCTTGATATTCAGTTCGTTGCGCTCGCTTTCGGGCAGTGCGCGCTCGAACAGTTTGTTGATGCCGTTGCCCACAAAAGCGTTGTACGCCGCCAAGTCGTGCGTGGCAAAACCGCACTGTTGCAGCGCATAATTCGTCGCCATGCCAAGGTCGGCAATGGTGTTGAGCAGCGTGCCGTCGAGGTCGAAAATCACTAACTTTTTCATAGCGCAAAAATAGTGTTTTTTCGGCATTTGTTGTGCTGCGATATTTTTTGTAATTTTGCCCGAACGAAAAAAGTTATGAAAATTGCGGTTATCAACGGTCCTAACCTCAACCTGCTTGGACGGCGCGAACCCGAAATCTACGGCACGGTCGGTTTCGATGCTTGTCTCGATGGTTTGCGGCAACGCTTCCCCACTGTTGTGTTCGACTATTTTCAGTCGAATGTCGAGGGCGAAATCATCGACCAGATACAGCGCGTGGGTTTTGCGTGCAACGGCATTGTGCTGAACGCTGGCGGTTACACACACACATCGGTGGCGATAGCCGATGCGGTGGCTGCCGTGCCTGCGCCGACGGTCGAGGTGCATGTGTCGAATGTGTTTAAGCGCGAGGCGGTGCGCCACACATCGCTGCTGTCGCCTGTGGTGGCAGGCGTTGTGGTGGGCTTCGGGCTCGATTCGTATCGGCTGGCTGTGGAGGCGCTGCTGGCAATAAAAGGGCAAAAATGAGGCACATTTTTTCTTATTTCGAGCGTATGAAACACCTTTTTCTCGCCCTTGCGCTGGCACTGTTCTGCTTTTCGACTGCTCGCGCTGCTGTGCTGACTGGCAAGGTGGTCGATGCGGCAGATACGCCGTTGGAATTTGTGAATGTGGTGCTGAAACTGGCTGGCTCCGACGAGTTTGTCAGCGGCGGCATCACCGATTTGCAGGGCGAGTTCCGTTTCGAAGCAGTGCCTGCTGGCACCTATCGAATCGAAATTTCATTTGTTGGCTATCTGCCTTATTCTCAAGAAATTACGATACGACAATTAAACCAAACGCTCAACTTGCGCACCATCAAACTCAACGAAGATTCGCAGATGTTGGGCGAGGTGGAGATTGTGCGGCAGGGGTCGCAAATGCGTTTCGACATCGACAAAAAAGTGTTCAATGTCGATCAGAATGTGGCGGCGGCGGGCGCATCGGCATCGGAGGTTTTGGAAAATATCCCTTCGATCGAAGTCGATAACGACGGAAACATCTCGCTGCGCAGCAACAGCAGCGTGGAGGTGTGGATCAACGGCAAGCCATCGGGATTGGACGAGGAGAACCGCGCGCAATTTCTCGAGCAGTTGCCCGCTGGCAGCATCGAAAGCATCGAGGTTATCACCAATCCATCGGCCAAATTCAGCCCCGAAGGCACGGCGGGCATCATCAACATTGTGCTGAAAAAAGACCGCCGCAGCGGATTTTTTGGCAGCGTGTCGGGCGCCGTCGATTATCAGATTGTGGACAAGGTGGGCGGCAACGCCAGCGCAAATTTCAATTACAGCAGTTCCAAAATCGATTTTTCGCTGAACGCGGGTTTTCGCCAGCGCAACCACGGCGGCAAAGGCTACACCGACCGCTGGTCGCTGAATGCGGGCGACACCACATCGCTGATGCACCAAGACAACCGCGATGGGCGCAAAGGCTGGGGCATTTTCGGGCGCACAAGCCTCGATTGGCACATCGACGAGCGCAACACGCTCAGCCTGTCGGGCATGGTGAACACGCGCGAAAACACCAACTGGGCGGAAATCGACTACAATGTGCAACGCTACGCGCTCTCCGATACGGCGATTTACCACCATCGCACCGACCAGACCGCCAAACGCCTGTCGTACGACATCGAACTCGACTATCTGCACGAATTTGACAAACGCGGCTCCGAAATTCGCACCTCGCTCTCGTACAGCAACAACGACCGCGACCAAAATTCGGACTACAACCAGACCGTCGAAAGCGGTCGCGCCACAGCCTACCAGCAGTTTCAGTACAACGGATTTGTGAACCAGCGCGCCGAATTTAAGACCGATTATGTGCAGAAAATCCGCGACAATATGAAAGTCGAAGCGGGCGTTTCGGTGAATTGGCAAGATCGCTTTTCGAACTCATACACCAACGATTTTCCGAAAGCCGACAGCACGGTGCAATCGGCCTACAACGACTACACCTACCGCGAGTGGATTGCCGCTGCCTACGCCACCTACGGCGCAAAATTCGGCGGATTCAGTTTCTCGGCTGGACTGCGCGGCGAATACACCCACACGCAAGTTGGAACACGCGATGCCGCTGCCGACGACTACACGGTGAACAATCGAGGCTATTTTCAACTCTATCCGACCGCCTATTTGTCGTACGCATTTCCCAACAACCACGAACTGCAACTCAACTACACACGCCGTGTGAATCGTCCGCGTGGGCGGCAGTTGAGCGCATATCGCAATGTGTCGGACTCGACCAATATCTCGTATGGCAACCCGAATCTGATGCCCGAATTTGCCAATGCTTTGGAACTGAACTATCTGAAAACTTGGGAGCAACACACGCTTTCGGCCTCAATCTACTACCGCTACAGCACCAATGTGGTGCAAAGTGTGCAGTTCGAGTCGCCCGAAAATCCCAATGTGATGGAACAGACCTACGACAATGTCGCCAGCCGCCAGTCGGTCGGCCTCGAAGTGGTGGCAAAGGACAACTTCACGGCGTGGCTCAACACCACGCTTACCGCCAACGCTTTCTACGAGCAGATGAGCAGCATCGACTACAAAGGCACACACCTGCAAGATGCCTCGCAGGGCTTTTCGTGGAATGTGCGTTTGATGGCTAACTTTCTCTTTACCAAGACATTCACGGGGCAACTCACCGCCGCCTATTTCTCGCCGCGCGTCATCGCACAGGGCAAAACCAAAGATTTTTACAGCATCGATCTCGGGCTGCGCAAATCGTTTCTCAATCGCACGCTCAATCTGGCGTTCACCGTGCGCGACCTGCTCAACTCGCGTGGCTGGCGCAAACGGACTTGGAGCGACACTTTTTATCAGGATTTCGAGCGAAAACCAGCGGGACAACGCTTCACGCTGTCGCTCACCTATAATTTTGGCAATATGAAAGAGCGCAAAAAACGCGACGACAACGGCCAAAAGCAAGGCAGCAGCCCCGAAAACGACTTTGGCGGCGACGATTTCGGCGAATAAATCGCATTTTGTCTGATTAAAATTTCGCCATCTCCATTTATATGCGTAATTTTGCAAATCGAAAACAAGTCATACTAAAAACAATACAATTATGTCAAAAGTAACCGTTGTAGGCGCAGGTAATGTGGGTGCTACTTGTGCCAATGTGTTGGCTTTCAAAGAGATAGCCGACGAAGTTGTAATGCTCGACATCAAAGAGGGCGTATCGGAAGGCAAAGCCATGGATATGATGCAGACCGTGCAATTGCTCGGCATCGATACCAAAGTGGTGGGCTGCACCAACGACTATGCGCAAACCGCCAATTCCGATGTAGTTGTTATCACATCGGGCATTCCGCGCAAACCGGGCATGACGCGCGAAGAGTTGCTCGGCGTGAACGCTGGCATTGTGAAAGGCGTTGCACAAAACATTTTGAAATACTCGCCAAATGCCATTTTGGTCTGCATTTCGAACCCGATGGACACGATGACCTACCTTGCGCTCAAATCGCTCGGATTGCCCAAAAATCGCGTGATTGGCATGGGCGGCGCGCTCGATAGTTCGCGCTTCAAATACTTTTTGAGCCAAGCGCTCGGCTGCAACCCCAGCGAAGTCGAAGGCTTTGTTATCGGCGGCCACGGCGACACCACCATGATTCCGATGGCGCGTCTGGCTACCTACAAAGGCATTCCTGTATCAACGCTGTTGAGTGCCGAAAAACTCGACGAAGTGGTGCACTCGACCATGGTTGGCGGCGCTACACTCACTGGTCTGCTCGGCACATCGGCGTGGTACGCACCGGGAGCGGCAGGAGCCTATGTTGTAGAGAGCATTCTGCACGACCAGAAGAAGATGATTCCCTGCTCGGTACTGCTCGAAGGCGAATACGGCGAGAGCGACCTCTGCATCGGCGTACCAGTGATTTTGGGCAAGAACGGCATCGAACGCATTGTCGAACTCGAACTCACTGCCGACGAAAAAGAGAAATTCGCCGCCAGCGCCAAATCGGTCAAAGGCAATGTCGCCACACTCAAAGAGTTGAACCTGATTTAATCAGCGCACAACCACTAAACAAACGCTCTCCAATCGCTTGGGGAGCGTTCGTTTTTTTATGGGGAATTGAGAACCCTTTCGGGGAAAATGGGGAATGGAGCAACAGCCAAAACAATTCAAAAATCGACAACCAGCCCAGCGTGAACATTGATGCCTGCTTGGGCGTAGTACCACGGCGTATATTGCTGATTTTCAGGAGTAAATTGGTCGTCTTTCACGCCCGAAAAATAGCCGTATGCGCCACCGTTCGACACATATTTCGTGTTGAACAGATTGTTTATCTGCACCGAAACGGTCAGATTTTTCAGCACCCGTTTTATCGGAATTTTGTAGGACAGATGCAGGTTGTTCACGCAATAGCCTTTGAGCATCGCCGCCGAATTTTGCGTGTTGTCGAGGTACTGTTTGCTCACATAATTGGTCTGAAATAGAGCGTTGAAGCCTTTTATGTCGAACTGGAAATTGCTCACCGCTGTTACGCTCGGCGAAAAAGCGATGTCGGTATTGCCGTACTCCACGCGCACTTGGCCGCCGTTTGCCACCACGGTTTCGTCGTTCCAATCGGCGTCCCAATCATCGACCCAATCGACATAATCGCGAATTTTGTTGCGGCTCAGCGTTACACTGCCGTCCCAGCGAAACCAGTCGCACGGCGTTACGCCCAGCAGCAGTTCGACGCCCATGCGGTAACTTTTGTCTACATTTTTGGTCAGATAAGCACCCGTGTCGCTGTATTTTCCAGTCAGCACCAACTGATTGTCGTAGTCCATGTAGTAGAGGTTTGCGCCGATGTGAAAAATGCGGTGCGTGTAGTTGTAGCCGAGTTCGTAATCGTAGAGCCGCTCGGAGGTCGGCGCATCGTGCGGTCCCGCCTCGGTGTAGTTTTTGCGTGTCGGCTCGCGGTTGGCAATGGCAAAACTGAAACTTGCATTGTGGCCGCTGTTGCTATACGAAATGCCCGCTTTCGGGTTTACAAAATGGAACTTCTGATGAATCGGAATTTCCTGCAAATCTTCGTCGTTGATGCCGCTGATTTTGTAATCGACATAGCGGTACTGCACATCGCCGTAGAGTTGCAACCCGCTGATAATCTGCCAATTCGCTTTCAGGTAAACATTTGCATCGAACTTATCGGCACTGTTGCGGTAGTACTCAAAATCCTTCGGAATGCTGCTGTTGTAATTGCGCACCCACAGTACATTTCCCCAGTGCGCACCTTGGTAGTTGTTCACCGCACCGCCAAGCGTGGCGCGCACGGCGTGATTCTCGAAATTTACCGCCAGTACGCCGCCATAAAAGTGGTTGTTCAGATGTTTTTGCCCGATAATATCCGACTTTTTTACCACATTTCCTGCTGTATCGGTAAAATTTTCAAGACCGAAATCGGCCAGTTTTTTGTTCACTTTGTACTGCTCGTAATAGCCGCCACCATGCGTGTAGTGCAGTGCCGCATTCAGACTCCAATTTTGCGTAAATCGTTGAGAAACAATCAGTTGCGCATGTTGTTGGGCGTAGTTATCGGTTTGATTGTCGTAGAATGCGGTATTGCCCTCGTCGTCGGTATATTCGCCAGCGGGATTGTAGCGGCGGTTTGTTGCGAGCGTTTCGCTATCGACACCATTCCACGCCATGTAGGTTTTCTCTTTTCCGCCGAAAAAGAGCAGTTTCACCATCGTATTTTCGCCGTACCATGCACCCGATGCGTAGTACGAAAAGAGGTCGGAGGCGGCGCGCTCGAGGTAGCCATCGCTATTCACTTTCGACACGCGCGCATCAAAAGCAAAGCCGTTGTCCATCAGGCCTGTGCCTGCCTTCACGCTCTCGCGAAATGTGTTGTACATGCCGCCATTGAACGCCAGCGAAGCGTATGGCCGCGACTGCGCCTTCTCGGTGAGCATATTCACCGACGCACCAAACGCCGATGCGCCATTGGTCGAAGTGCCAACGCCGCGCTGCACACTCACTTCGCTCATCGACGAAGCCATATCGGTCATATTCACCCAAAACACAGTCTGCGATTCACTATCGTTCAGCGGCACGCCGTTCACCGTCATATTGATACGACTTTGGTCGGTGCCGCGCACACGAAAATAGGTGTAGCCAACGCCCAAACCGTCGTCGCTCGTAACCACCAACGATGGCGTAAGCGTGAGCAGATAGGGCAGATTCACGCCTGTGTTTTGCTGTTGCAGTTGCGCCTCGGAATAGTTCTGCGTGATGAGCGGCGTTTCGTTTTTGAGCCGTATCGACGACACAACAATCTCTTCCAATTCCCCCTGCAATGCGACAGAATCGACCGCCTCCTGCGCCGAAAGCGACGCGGCGCAAAGCGTACAAAAAAATAGTGCTGATTTTTTCATATTTACCTCCAAAAAATTGTTTTCACACCATTTTGGAGGCCGCCCAAGAGCGGGCGCAACAACGCTTTTTCCCTTCGCAGCATTACCTGCGCAGGTTCAAAGGGTATAATCTCAGCCTTTTATAAAGGCACCCCCAAAAATTGCGCCGCAAAGTTACAAAATTAGTTTGAAAGTAAAAAGTTTGTAAAGTGTATAAAGTGTGAAAGTGTGAAAGTGCGAAAGTAGGGACGCACCGAGTGCGTCCGTTTCTCGCGCTGCGCGCTGTTTCTATATTTCTTGTAGATTTGGAGATTTGGTTCTCCAACCCCTCCGCTTCGCTCGTCCCCTTGCAAAGGGGACAGATTCGCACCCAAGTTGGTTCAGCCCTCTCTCCTTTTCAAGGGGAGTACCTGCCGAATGGCAGGGGTAGGGTTAGAAAATAATTCAATAACTCAATAATTCAATAATTTTTTTCGGGGGAAAGACGCCTACGGGGCTGTAACTGGTTGCAGTTTGATGGGGCGTGAATGGGGAAAGTTATTGCGGCTTATCCCTTTTCCAATACTGGTTCACCCAAAACAGTTCGCCTTTGGGAATTATAATCAATCAAGACAAGTTTTAGGAGGGTTCACACATTATGCTTCCTTTGTTTTTTAGAATATAACTTGTGATTTATTCTAAAAGGGACACATACAATATATATCACAGACATAATTATAGACAACAACAAAGATAATATGACTTCTATATATTGTACAGCTCTCCCCCTAATGTTGAGTGTATCATCTTGCTTCGTATCAAATTGATTCTTTCCACAATATGCACAAAAAGCAGAATCTTCATCTATTAAATTACCACAATAACGACAATATACTTGCTTCTGATTCATATTCTCTCCCTTTTGTTAAAAATCACAACTTTCCCCCACAATATTTACAATACACAGCATTAATATCCTCAATTTTTCTTCCACAGTGTCTGCAATACTTCGGAAACTTTTTATTTTCTATCGGCTCTATTTTTTGCTCTACATTAAGTTCATTTTTGGGAGAAACAGTTGTAATACAATCCCTTTGTTCTATAGAAACTTCTTGTTTTTCTTCTGTTTTTTTAGATTCTTCGACTGTATTTGGTGGCATAAACCGAGTCGGATTTTCATTGTTTACTGTCGAATTTGTTTCTATTTTCTGTTCATTCTCGCTTTTTATCGCAACCTGCTGCTCTTTCGTTTTCTTTCTCTCCCTATTGGAGATACCAGAACAAATAAAAACATAGCAACACATTAAAAGGAAAAGGACAATTATCACTACTTCTAATTCAGTAAAATTACTGACATTTGTGGCAGAAATAAACAAGGCCCATAAAAATAAACCAAAGAAAAATCTAAATAATTTACCCCACCATTTTCTATTAGATTTCTTGTAATAACGGCAATATGTAGCTAAAGCAAGACTCGAAAATGCAAAATTTATATTAGTAGCCACTAGTTTCAAATCAATTGATGGGAATACAAACATACCCAAAACAAAAAATAGAACGCCTAAAAGCAAAAAAATAATACTTGTTATTCTCAAAACTTTGTGCTCTTGAGAAATCGTTTCGTCAGGTTTATAAATGGCCATTCTTTTCATTGTGCAAATAAAAAAAACGCCAAGCACAAGACAAAGAAAAAGAGATAAAGATAGTTCCATAACAATGAACTTTAATGATTGTACAATAATTCAGATGGTATTTTACAATGTTTTCTAATAATAGAATACGGCACTTTAATCTCCGCACACTTATTCGATTTATCTCCCCTAAAAATTACTACTAAATTGGAGCGAGATATGGCTAATGCTTCCATAAACTCTAGCATATCCTCATCTTCAGCAAGAATTTCTGCAAAGGCGTTCATAAAGTTCAAATCAAATTGATTGTTCTGCATTTCTTCATAAGTCTTTAAATGATTTTCATACACTCTATATTCGAAAATGACATCACTATCCACTTGTTTTACCGATTGGAGTAAGCAACTTTTATCAATATTCTCCCCAATAAGACTATTCAAATAAACACCTGATGTTTGTTTTACATCGTCAGCCGTTAGCGGAAGAGTTAAATTTGCAATTTTTATCTGCATGTCTATTACCTTTCGTAATGCCGCAGTGGGAGACAATCTGCATGAATCAATAAAATTTTTAAGATCTCTACCTGTATGATTCCACGATACACACACCCTATTATCTTCAGAATAAACCCTTATACACAAATTCAAGCCTTTGTCATCTAAATAGTGTGCAAATGAAGTTCCCATATTTCGTTGTCCATTTAATTTGAGAATTGAATACTTCATCATATCCTTAAATTCATCGTAATTATCCAGATATAACTGCATATATTCATCACCACCCTTTATTTTAAGATAACAAGTTATAGTGTCATTCGAAAATGAAATACTATCAAAATACCCTATTGTACCTATTTCGCAGGGTAAATCAGCATTTTGCTGTTCTATAATTTTTGAAAGTTGAGCTTTCTCCTTTAATGTCATTTTAGGACGAAAAAAGTTATCAAAATTCAATATAAGAAAAGCAGCAAATACGATGATTATAATCAGTACATACTTAAAATTGTCCTCTCCCATTTTCGTTTATTTGTTTTGAGCAATAGTTTTTTTCTGTTTTCTATTAAATTCGTTCTACAAATAGTTCGTCATTTTGCCAATTAACTATATTGTTTTCAATATATTCTGCAATGCTATTCAACTCGTTTCCACCGCGCACCACACGATCGTGAAAGCGTGTTTGCCATGCAAAATCGATATTGTTTTGGCGTGCGAAGCGTGTAACAGCGGCTTTGAACCTGCCAACAACATGTGACAACAGACCACATTTCAATGCAATTTGCTGCATCTTTTTCGATTTTTTATCTTTTTCCGTTGTAAAAACACCACATTGTAATTCCATTGTAGAGACGCCACATTGTGACGTCTCTACAGGGGACGGTGTAGAATTTTTCCTATCGATAATAATAATCAGATGTACATGATTGGGCATAACAACATATATCGGGACAAATACACCATTGTGCAAATGTTCGATATTTTGAATACAAGCCTCTGTATGTCGTCCTACTGCTGTTAAATGCATCTCACTGTTTATTATCTTGCCAAAATAGTATTCTCTATTTTGGGTACAAATAGTAATAAAATAGATGCCGCCACAATAATTATGAAATGTAGCGCGCGCCGATGGAATACGATATATATATTGAAATTTGTCCACTACTATTTTATACTAAAAATCTACCGCAACACCATATTATATAGGTGGCAACCGCAAAAGTGGTCGTTTATGTGGGCGGGCGGCAGGGCGTCGGGCGGAAAAAGGCCGTAGATGGCGCTGCCGCTGCCCGACATGGCGGCATACACCGCGCCGCTGTCGTACAACTGCTGTTTGAGTTCGGCCAACACAGGGTGTTTCGCAAAAACGCTCGCCTCGAAATCGTTGAAAAGGCAGTCGCGCCACGCAGCCACAGGGCGTTGCAGGACTTCGCGCAGCGGCACCGCCCATCGCCGACAAGTGATGTGCGCATAGGCTTCGGCCGTGGCAACATGCACATCGGGTTTCAGCACCACCACAATGTGCCAGCCAGCGAGCGAGAGCGCAATGTCGGAAAATTCGTTGCCGATGCCCTCGGCAAAAATGGGTCGGTTGCGCACAAAAAAGGCGCAATCAGCTCCCAACTGTGCGGCATAGCGTTCGAGCGCATCGTCGGGAAGCCCAAGGCTGAACTGCCGATTGAGCAGCGAAAGCATAAACGCCGCATCGCTCGAACCGCCGCCAAGTCCCGCACCCATCGGGATTTTTTTGAGCAGCGTAATCGCCACCTCGGGCAGCGAAAAATCGCGCTGCAACAGGCGGAAAGCGCGCACTACTAGATTGTCGTCGCACGCGCCCGGCACTGGCGTTCCCAAAAATTGCAGCGAAAGGGTATCGGCAGGCAACACCTCGAGCGCATCGCACAGCGTTATCGGGTAGAAAACGGTTTCGATGTTGTGATAACCGTCGGCACGGCGCACCACCACATTCAGCCCCAAATTGATTTTTGCATTCGGAAAAACAACCATCGCTCTGCCTTTTTCTAGTTTCTAGTTTCTCAAAATTGCTATCGCAATTTTTGTTTCTAAGTTTCTAATAATTGAATTTGAAATTTGTCTTGGCCATCGCCCCCTTTCCCGTTTCCCCCGATAGGGAGGAAAGCCTTTTGGTCTTAGTTTTAGTCTTGGTCTTTGTCTTTGTCAGCGTTCTAATTCACTTCTCACTTCTAACTACTAACTTCTCACTATTTCAGTGCAAAGATAGCGTTTTTGTTGATAACTTCTGCCCTATTTTTCTCAAAAATTCGCAGATAAAGTGTAATTTTGTGGTTTCTGATACAAATCGTTCGCACCAAATGATAGATTTTCAGCAACTGATTGCGCAAACCACGCTTGTAGAGTGGATTTTGTTGGCACTGCTTTTGGTGGTGTTTTGCGCGCAACTCTTCATCTACGCCTACTACTATATGGGCGTGATGAGGCACAACCGCCCGAAAACTGCCGAAAGTCGCCACCAGCCGCCTGTGTCGGTGGTGATTTGCGCCCGCGACGAGACGGAAAATTTGGAACAGTTTCTGCCTCTGATTTTGGAGCAGGACTACCTCAACTACGAGGTGGTTGTGGTAAACGACGGTGCATCGGAAGAGACCGAAATGCTGCTGGCGCAACTGGAGCGCACCTATCCGCACCTGCGCCACACCTACACGCCTGAACAGACCGATGTGGTGTCGCGCAAAAAGTTGGGGCTGACCATCGGCATAAAGGCGGCGCAAAACGAGATTCTGCTCTTTACCGATGCCGATTGCCGCCCTGTTTCGTCGCAATGGATTGCCGAAATGGTCGCTCCTTTCGACGACGGCACGGAATTTGTGCTTGGCTACGGCGGCTACATTCCGCAAAACACGCTGTTGAGCCGCCTCATCTCGTACGACACGCTCACCATCGCCATGCAATACCTCGGATTTGCCTACCGCGGCAAGCCCTACATGGGCGTTGGGCGCAATTTGGCCTACCGCCGCAGTTCGTTTTTTGCACACAAAGGCTTCGCTGGCATGCTCCACATCGCCTCGGGCGACGACGACCTGCTGGTGAACAAACTGGCCAACGGCGCAAACACACGCATCGTTACCACGGCGCAAAGCAGCACACAATCCATACCAAAAACATCGTTTGTGCGCTGGTGCCAGCAAAAAAGCCGCCATTTGACCGCCGCTCCGTTCTACTCCTCACAAAGTCGGCGCATGGTGGGCGCGGAACCTGCCACACGCGGTCTGTTCTACGCCTTAGCAGTGGCTATTTGCTGCCTATCTGGCTGGTTTGCAGTGGGTTGCGCCGTCGGTTTGTATCTGCTGCGCCTGATTTTTCAAGAAATCATCATCAACAAAACGGCAACGCAACTCGGCGAACGGCACTTCTATTTCACCATTCCGATTTTCGACATTTTCCTGCCGCTCATCACGCTATTTTTGCTCATTTTCGGGCGAAAAAAGCGCGTAAAATGGAAATAATGCGCACAAAAACGCAGAAATAGGCAAATTTTCGCTTTTTTATTTGGAACATTCGAGAAAAAGTTGCTACATTTGTAAAAATTTTTTCGTGCGGAGTTCGTGCGCAAGCAAATCCGCGTAACTTTTTGGAACAATTATGGAAGAACCAGAAGTAAACAAAACGGTCGAACAGCCAGCCTCCGAGAAACTGGCCGAAGTTGTCGAAACAGTGGCGCAGCACGCCAACAAATTCTACAATCTCACACGCGAGGAGATGATAGAAAAACTGCGTGAATTGCTGAATACCAAGCCGATAACCGACGCAAAAGAGCAGGTCGAGAGCCTCAAACAGAACTTCTATCGCAAACTGAAAGCCGAGATGGAAGCCAAATTGAGCGAGCCTACCGACAGCGAAGTGCAACCCGAAAATGCGCCCGCCGAAGCCGACAAATCGGAGGCAACTTTCAAAGAACTGCTGGCCAAATACCGCGAACTGAAAGCCGCCGAAAACGCCGCCACCGAAGCCGAACACGAGGCAAATCTCGCTGCAAAACAGCGCATTCTCGACGAATTGGAGAAACTGACCAACTCGTCGGACGATCTCTCGTCGGTGATTCCTGCCTTCCGCAAACTGCAACAGGACTGGAAAGCCATCGGACAGGTGCCAGCACCAAAAGTTACCGAACTCTGGAAAGCCTACAGTGCATATCAGGAGAAATTTTACGACCTGATAAAGATAAACAACGACCTGCGCGACTACGATTTCAAGAAAAATCTCGAAGCCAAAACCGCACTCTGCGAGCAAGCCGAGCAGTTGGCCGAACAAGACGATGCCGTGGAGGCCTTCAAACGCCTGCAAAAACTGCACGACGACTGGCGCGAAATAGGCCCCGTGGCACGCGAAATGCGCGAAGAGATTTGGGATCGCTTCAAAGCCGCATCGACTGCGGTGAACAAACGCCACCAAGCCTATTTCGAGAGCATCAAAGAGCAAGAAGAAAAATTTGTGGCCGAAAAAGCCGCCCTCTGCGAACTCATCGAAAATATCGACTACACCGCCTTGAAAACTTTCAAACAGTGGGAAGAAAAAACCAAGGAAGTGATTGATATTCAAGCGAAATGGAAAGCCATTGGCGGTGTGCCGTCGTACAAAGCGGCCGTCAAGGCGTTCCGACGCTTCCGCGCTGCCTGCGACAAATTTTTCAACGAGAAAAAGGCGTTTTACAAGAATGTGAAAGGCGAACTTTCGAAAAATCTCGATGCAAAAAAAGCCCTCTGCGAGCAAGCCGAAGCCTTGAAAGACAGCACCGAGTGGAAAGAGACCGCCGAAAAATTTGTAGAACTGCAAAAAGAGTGGAAAAAACTGGGACCGACGGTACGCAAACAGTCCGACGCCATCTGGAAACGCTTTGTCGGCGCATGCGACCACTTTTTCGAGCAGAAAGCCGCCAACTGCAACGACAAGTATGCCGAAGAGATAGCGCACCTGAAAGCCAAAAAAGCCATCATCGAAAAAATTGCCGCCTACACGCCAACAGGCGACAACAAGCAAGATGCGGCTGCACTCAACGCCATGGTCGAGGAGTACAACAAAATTGGATTTGTGCCGTATCGCGACAAGGACAAACTGTTCAAAGCGTTCAAAGCCGCCACCGACAAACACGCCGAACTGCTGCGTGGCAAGCGCGATGGCAAGCCGTCGAACGAGCGCAGCAAACTGCTCAAAGAGTACGACCGTCTGAAATCGGAAATTGCCACCTACGAAAACAATATCGGATTTTTTGCCAACACAAAAACTGCCAATTCAATGGTAGAACAGATGAACAAAAAAATCGACCAACTGAAAAAGCAGTACGAAAAAGTGGTGGCGCAAATAAAAGCATTCGACCAAGAATCGTGATTCGCCGCAACGCAATCGAACGAAAAACAGACAAATGGCGCATCAAAACAAGTGTGCCATTTTGTTTATCGACTTTGACTATGACGAAGACTTTTTTAAGAACATAGAAGATAGAATATAGAGCATAGACAAAATTAGTGAGAAAGTGTATAAAGTTGAAAGTAAAAAGTTTTTTTCGTTTGAAAATTTGAAGATTGATTTTTGCCTCACAGACTTTCGTTAATGCGTTAAACTCATCAACTAATCAACCCAATCTGAAATTTGAAATTTGAAATTTGAAATTTGAAATCTGAAATAAAAATGTCCGTACACACTCCCGAAGATGTGCGCAAAGTTACTACTCGCCGTTTGTGCGAGATGAAACAGCGCGGCGAAAAAATAAGTATGCTCACTTCGTACGACTACACGATGGCCGAAATTGTGGACAAGGCTGGCATCGATGTGATACTGGTGGGCGATTCGGCCTCGAATGTGGTGGCTGGCAATGTAACCACGCTGCCCATCACGCTCGACCAGATGATTTACCACGGCAAATCGGTAGTTCGTGCCGTGAAACGCGCGCTCGTGGTGGTCGATATGCCGTTTGGCACCTACCAAACCAGCGATGTGGAAGCCGTGCAGAACGCCATAAAAGTGATGAAGATAACTCACGCCGACGCACTGAAACTCGAAGGCGGTGCCGAAATTATCGATGCAGTGAAAAAGATTCTCGCCGCTGGCATTCCCATCATGGGACACCTCGGGCTGATGCCGCAATCGATAAACAAATACGGCACCTACACGGTTCGCGCCAAGGACGAGGAGGAGGCCGAAAAACTCGTGTCCGACGCCAAACTGCTCGAAGAGGCTGGCTGTTTTGCGCTTGTACTCGAAAAAATTCCTGCCAAACTGGCGGCACGCGTGGCGCAAGAATTGACCATTCCCGTTATCGGCATTGGTGCGGGCGGTGCAGTCGATGGGCAGGTGCTTGTGCTGCACGATATGCTCGGACTCACGCAAGGATTCACGCCGCGTTTCTTGCGCCGCTACGCCGACCTCAACGCCGTGATGAGCGAAGCCGTGCACCACTACATCAGCGATGTAAAATCGTGCAACTTCCCCAACGAACAGGAACAGTACTAAGTGAGTAGTGAGTAGTGAGCAGTTAGAAGTGAGCAGTGATTTTAATTATTTGAAAATTGCGGTGTTTTTGATCGCAAATAATTCAAAATTCTTAATTAAACAAAGGCTTTTCCCCTTTGGGGAAAACGGGAAAAGAGGCCATAACCAAGAAAATTAAGAATTAAGAATGAATAATTAAGAATTATTCGGCAACCACAACCAACTGCAAATCAACAAATAACCAAATAACCAAATAACCAAATAACCAAATCCACAAATTAAACCTAGAAACAGCGCGCAGCGCGAGAAACATAGAAACTAGAAACATAGAAACAGTGCGAAGCACGAGAAACTAGAAACCATTAGAAACCTGCGCGAAGCGCAATCTGAAATTTGAAACCTGAAACTCTGAAATCTGAAATCTGAAATCTGAAATAATTATGGACGAAAAGAAAAACCAACTCGAAATTGCGCTGACGCCCGAAGTGGCGGAGGGCATCTACTCCAATTTGGCGATTATTTCGCATTCCAATTCGGAGTTTATTATCGATTTTGTGCGCATCATGCCGAACACGCCGAAAGCCAATGTCAAATCGCGTATCATACTCACGCCAGAACACGCCAAACGCCTGCTCGGCGCACTGCAAGAGAACATTGCACGATACGAAAAACAGCACGGCACAATAAAAACCGACAACGGCGGCACATTCGTTCCGCCACTGCCGATGTTCGGCGGCGGACAAGCCTAAATTTGCCACTCGTTGCGTATGAAACAGACCATTGCGGCATACATGCGCACGCAAAAAATGCCTGCGCCACCAGCCAAAATTCTCGTTGCGGTGAGCGGTGGCATCGATTCGGTAGTGCTGCTCGATGTGCTGGTAAGGCTTGGCTTTCAGTGCGTTGTGGCGCACTGCAACTTCCACCTGCGTGGCGACGACTCCGACGGTGATGCGCAGTTTGTCGAGGCATTGGCACAAAAATACGACATTCCGCTGCGGCGCGCCGATTTCGACACAAAAAAAGTGGCAGCAGAGCGCAAAATCTCCATCGAGATGGCCGCACGCGACCTGCGCTACACATGGTTCGAACAGGTGCGCCAAGAGGAGGAGTGCGCAGCCACAGCCATAGCGCACAACGCCAACGACAGTGCCGAAACCATACTGCTCAACATGGCGCGAGGCACGGGCATCGACGGATTGCGGGGCATTCCAGCGGTGAATGGCGACATTGTGCGCCCGCTGCTCTGCGTTACGCGCGAAACCATCGAAAATTATGCCGAACGACACGCCTTGCAGCACCGTTTCGACGCAACGAACGACAACACCAAAATTCGCCGCAACTTTGTGCGCCACAAACTGATGCCGCTGTTCGAGCAGATAAATCCAGCCTTTGTGGCCACCATGCGCAGCAACGCCCAAAACATGGTCGATGTGGCGACCATCTACCACGAACACATTGCGCAAGTGGGGCGCGAAATATGCCAAACCGACCAAAACGGCTGTATCGAGATAGACACGGCGCAACTGCTTCGCCAGTCAGCACCGCGCACCATTCTGTTCGAACTGCTGAAACCGTATCAAGTCAAAAGCGACATGGCCGACGCCATTTTCGACAGTCTTGGGCGTATCAGCGGCAAAACATTCAACACACCGAGCCACCGCCTGCTCGTCAATCGCGGCAAAGTCGTCATCGCTGCGCAAGGGCGCGCCAGCACATCGATTTACCAAATTCAGCGCGACAAAGCCGAAATAACATCGCCCATTCATCTGAAAATCGACCATTTCGACTACACGCTGCCACGCCTCGAAGAGAGTCCCGACATCGCCTATTTCGATGCCGACAAGGTGAAATTTCCGCTCATGCTACGCCGTTGGCAGACAGGCGACTCGTTCTTTCCCCTCGGCATGATGGGGCGCAAAAAGGTGAGCGACCTGTTTGTCGATTGCAAACTCAGCCGTTTCGACAAAGAAAATGCGTGGATTTTGACCTCGGACGGCAAGATAATTTGGGTGGTCGGGCTGCGCATCGACAACCGTTTTTGTCTGACAAAATCGACAAAAAAGACATTAAAACTGACATACTACCGATAAAACTACCTCGTTTTCCGAAAAAATGCGTATCTTTGTCGTTCCTAAAACCCTGAACGATATGAAACGCTATGTCATCACACTCGTTACAAGCCTGTTATGGATTGCTGGTGCGCTGTTTTTGTGCAGTTGCGGCACGCAAAAAGCCGCCAACAACGCCGCACACCACGCTTCCATCGTAGGCGAACTGCCCGAAAACATCAACTTTTCGAACTCGTTTCGCATGTTTTGGGACGCGCTGGTGCAGGACACCAAACGCGTGCGTTCGCTCGACAAGTACAAGCCGTCGGACAAACTGCTAGAAAACGCAGCCGTTTCGGAACACAAGGGCGCGTATGTCGTTTCGGGCTTTCTGACCACCGACGACACCTTCGACGAAGCCGCTTTTGTGGCGCTTGGCGGCACGCTCAACCGTATCGACAGCACCACCTCGACCTTCAAAATGCCGCTGAAACGCCTGCCCGAAATGTGGCAAGTGCGCGGCATTGTGTCGGTAGAAGCGGCGCAAAAAGTCTATCTACGCAAACATTAAAGGGGAATTTATAAAAGTCCCCTTAAGAGAATCTAAATCAATACACAATGAAAAAAAACAACCTGACGGCAGCACTGCTCTGCTTTGCAATTTTGGCGTTTGCTCAAGAGTCGAAACTCTCGAACTATTCGCGCGCATTTATCGAGGCGAACAAAACGGCGCAAACCACCGAACAGCGCACCAATCTGCGCAAAAACTTTGCGTTGAAAGTGGCTGAAAACGAACAAGAGTATGTTTCGGCATTTGTGCATTTCTACAGCGACAATGCCGACAAATCGGTGATTGAAAACTACGGCGCACTGATAAACAACGATTTTGGCGATTTTGTAACAGCGCAAATTCCAGTGGAAAACCTCGAAGCACTGTCGCAGGACGAAAACATCAAATTGGTGGAAATCGGCACGCCTATACGGCACAAGATGAACAAAGCGCGCACCGCTGCCAATGTGGACAAAGTGCAGGCGGGAACAGGTCTTTCGCAACCATTTTTGGGCACTGGTGTCATTGTGGGCGTGGTCGATGCTGGCTTCCAGTACAACCACATCAACTTCTATGATGCCAACAACTCGTCGGAACTGCGTGTGAAACGCGTATTGCGGCAATCGAATTTAAGCAGAGCGAGTGGCTATAAGACAAGAAAGGAATATACAACACAATCGGCCATAGAATCGGCAAAATACGACGATTCAGGTGATACCGATGGACACGCCACGCATGTTACGGGCATTGCGGCAGGCAGTTACAGCGACAACGACTACTACGGCGTGGCCACAGATGCCGATATTGTGATGGTAAGTTACGGCACAGGCAACACCGATGTCGCCGATGGCATAAAATATATATTCGACTACGCTACCGAAGTGGGCAAACCTGCCGTGGTAAACTTGAGCCTTGGTACACACATCGGTCCACACGACGGCACCTCCACATTCGACCGCACGCTTGATGGCATGGTAGGTGCAGGACGCATTGTGTGCGGTGCGGCTGGCAACGAAGGCAAAAGCAAACTCTACACAGAGCAAACACTTACAGCCGAGACTACCACCACACAAGCATTAACACTTAAACACTCCTATTCGTATGGTGAGAGTTACTATATGCCCGAAATTGACATTTGGGGCGAAGCCAACAAAGACTACTCCATTCAAGTAGTTATCACAAAAAACGGTAGTGATGTTTGGACGAGCGATATTTTTGCTGCAAACACGACCAAAAGCAAAAGTTATAGTTCATTCACTGGAGCATCGGGCGGTTTGGAGATATCTTCAGAAAAAAATAGCGTAAACCAAAAAGGCAATGTATCTATCTTTTACGATTCGTACAATGGCTTTACGCTCAAAAGTGGGTATGTGCTCAATGTGCGCTTCATAGGCACAGACGACTGCACCGTGCAGGCGTGGGCCGATGGCTATGAATGCTATTGGAACAATGGCAACACCACGCACACAGTGGGCGAAATAGGCGGCACGGCCAACGGCATTATCAGCGTAGGCGCATGGACTTCCAATGTTAATTATTATTCACAGGGTACGACACAAGGCGCAATCGCCCCATTCTCGAGCCTTGGCCCTACTGCCGATGGACGCTTGAAACCCGAAATTGCTGCTCCGGGCGATGTTATTATGTCGTCGATTCCCGACTTGAGCGGCGTAACCGAGAATGCTTATGGCAAAAAATCGAAAACCGTCAATAGCACCACCTACTATTGGGCTTACATGAGCGGCACTTCGATGGCAACGCCGTTTGTTACTGGCGTAGTGGCTACTTGGCTGCAAGCCAACCCACAACTCACACCCGAGCAGATTAAAAGTGTCTTTGCACAAACTTCTATAGCCGACTCGAATACAGGCAGTTCGCTGCCGAATAACACATGGGGCTACGGCAAAATCGATGCGTATGCAGGACTGCAATATGTTCTCGGCACAACTGCCGTGAAAAACCTCGAAGGGCTGCCCGAAGCCATCATGCTCTACCCCAACCCGAGCGACGGCGCGTTCCAACTCTTCTTCACACAGAACGACAATGCCGTGAATGTGCGCGTCTATGCCGCCAACGGTCAGCAAGTTTACACACGCCACATCGGTAGCGTCAGCACGCAGCAAACCATCGACATCGATCTCGGCAATGTGCAAGCAGGCGCCTACATCGTAAAAATCACTGGCAGCGGCTTCGACCAAACCTGCCGACTGATGGTGAAATAGTTAGTCGCAAGATGTGAGTAGCAAGTAGCAAGACAAGATTTTTAGAACATAGAAGATAGAACATAGACAAAATTATTTGAAGATTAAGGCGATTTGGCTACAGACAATCTGAAATTCTGAAATTCTGAAATTCTGAAATTTGAAATTGCTGTGCTTCCGCGCAGCAAACTTCCCCCTTGGGGGATTAGAGGGGGGGGAAATCTGAAATTATTTTGCAGTTCAAAATAAAAGTTGTACCTTTGCACCGCTTTTCGAGTAAAAGCAAATTAAGGTTTAACCAACAAAAAACAAAAAACATGGCAACTAAAATTAGATTGCAAAGACACGGTCGCAAAAACTACGCCTACTACCATGTAGTTGTAGCCGACAGCCGTGCGCCACGCGATGGCAGAATTATCGAACGCATCGGTTCGTACAACCCAAACACCAATCCAGCCACTGTCGTGCTGAATTTCGACCGTGCGCTCTATTGGCTCAATGTGGGCGCGCAACCCACCGACACCGCACGCAACATTCTTTCGGGCGAAGGCGTGCTGCTGATGAAACACCTGCAAGGCGGTGTGAAAAAAGGCGCATTCGACGAGGCAACAGCCACCAAGAAATTTGAGGCTTGGAAAGCCGACCGCGAAAAAGCCAAAGAAGCTATCAGAAACACCGACGCCTCGAAACAGGCCGAAACGCTGAAACAACGCCTCGAAGCCGAAAAAGAGATAAACAAGGCAAAAGCCGCCGAACTGGCAAAGAAAAAAGCCGAAGCGCTCGAAGCCGAGGCCGCCAAAGCCGCTGCCGAACTGGCTGCCGAAGCCAAAACCGAAGAAGCACCTGCCGAAGCCGCCAACACGGAAGAAGCACCTGCTGCCGAATAAGCGCAAACATACTTTTTGTGCCAAGTCCGATTACAACAGTCGGACTTTTTTTTGTGCAAAAAACATGACCTATAGGTCTAAATTTGCAGTGTATCGTTCCCAAAATCTTCGCATATAGGCGCGAGTGCTTTCGCTATGCGGCAGGCTTGGCTATATTGTCCTTCTAATTTGGCGTTGTATGTGCGGACAGTTTTTTTTATACCAAGTCCTACTAATTTTTGCAGCAATGCGCGACATGTTGTTTTGTTGTCGTTTATTTCGCCTCTTTCTCCTCGTGGAATTAGTTGGTTGTTTTGCTCAATAATCGAATCAATCTGTTTTAATAGTTCGATATTCGATGTTATGTCGCTTAAACTTATGCCATAGTTAACAAAATTATTTTCTGTAGGCTCTAATTTGTCCGATGATTTTTGTTCAATAATGCTCATTGCGGAGCGTATCGCATTGATTTTATCGGGAGCCTGTTTCCACCATAGTCTGATTTTGCTGTTGTCGCCATGCCTCTGTGCTTTCTCTGACAACTCGTTTATTTTTGTGGAGATGGAGTCGAGGCATTCTCTCGCTTCTGTAAATTTCCCAATATATAGGTATTCGTAGGCTTGTGTTATTTTGTTTGCAACTGCTTCGTGATTTTTTATCAATTCCTCTTTTACGGCATTTTCTCTCTCTTCTTGCTCGTGTATTTGCGCTATTGCTTTTTGGTCTTTTTTGTCTAAATTTATCCCAATTTCGGCTGATTCACAACTTGTTACATGATAACCAGCACAATAGGCGCAATAGTAAATTCTAACGGGCGCAACTCCTGTCTCTTCTCTTATCGCATCAGCATTAAATTTTATGAAGTTTTTTGCTTTGGCCTGCGATTCAAAAAGCATTTTAGACCTACGGCAACCATAGCAGTAAATTTTATTTTTAGTTGGTTTCATATTCTGACGAGGGTCAATTTACAGACTTTTCCCTTTTATATAAATCGAATGGAAATGTAGAAATCGAGAATTTCTTCCCCCCTTACGATATCAGAGAGCGGGCTATTTCTTCCAAAAACGGCTGGTGATGTCGTGCATTTGGCCGTCGGCAATGCGGTAGAGGCGTTGGTTGGTAGTGGGCGATTTTAGGTCGCCGCAGTGCGCATCGTAGCCGCCTACTTTCACATAGTCGAAGGCGTCGGTGGCAAAATTGGTGGGCAGTGCGTTGCAACCCGAGTACCAGCCGCTTTTCAAGCCGTAGGTTTGCTTTACGATTCGTGCCAGCCGCGCCACTTCGGCAGGGTCGCCATCGCCGCCCATGAAACAGACGCAGGTGGCGGCGTTTCGGTATTCGTCTATCAGCACAGCGAGCCGATCGGCCGAGAGTTCGTCGCCGATGTCGTCGCGCAGGTGCGGACTGTGGCAGCCCGGACAGCGGTTGGGGCAGCGGCTCAAGTTGATGGCCAGCGTAACCTCGTCGGGAATCTCCTGAAAGACAATATCGTAACTGACATATTTCAGCAT
>CAVKTI010000011.1:0-44409 GCA_963659365.1 Acutalibacteraceae bacterium
AAAAGTGTAGCAAATAAACCTTGGTTTAATTCATACACTTTTCAATAATGAAAAACACGGCAAATGTAATCAAAAAAAACGACAAAATCAAACACCAAATGGCTACAAAAATCCTTACAGAACACGGCTTGCGCAAACGAATAATGCAGACGCTGGGAGCAAGCCAACCCACCATCAGACTGGCACTGCGTGGCGACGACACCAGCCCGCAAAAACGACAAATTCGCACCTTTGCCCTGCGCAATGGAGGCATCGAAATTAGAAGCAAGTAGCAAGAATAGTGAGAAGTGAGCAGTTAGAAGTGAGAAGTGAATTTAATTATTTGAAAATTGCGGCGTTTCAAATGCCGAAAACCTGAAACCTTTACAAATGCGTTAAACTCATCAACTCATCAACTTAATTTGAAATTACTAACCAATAAAACCCTACAATTATGACAATCAACAAAAACACATTCGTATGCGCTCCCATCGTGATTAAAGATGTGATTGACGCAATGGCCGACGAACAGTATGTGCTCGACGACGACGAAAAACAAAGCCTTGTGCGCCTTATGTTCAACAACAAAGGACTCTGCACCAAAAGCGAACTGCTGGCCAACGCCGTGGAATTTATCACACTTAATTTTTGAAAGTAGCAAGTAGCAAGACCCAAGCCTCCCCCTTGGGGGATTAGAGGGGGTCGTGAAATCTATTAGTCGGTATCGCCAAAATACCCGAAGGCTCTGGTAAGCCACCGCATAAGACAGTGAAGAAGCCGTAAGGCTCGCGCCGCTGCATATAATTCTCGTAAAGGCGTGCGGTATTTTTTTAAGAACATAGACGATAGAACATAGAGCATAGACAAAAGGCTTTTCCCCCTATCGGGGGAAACGGGAAAAGAGGCCACAAATAACCAAATCAACAAATTAAACATAGAAACAGCGCGCAGCGCAAGAAACATAGAAACATAGAAACGCGCGAAGCGCAATTTGAAATTCTGAAATTTGTAGATGGTTCGGCAAAAACCAGTAAGAATACAGACTTGAATCGCAAGTCGCATTGAAATGTAGGATGACCGCTGGGAAAGACCAGCACCGTCGAAATGTTGGGATAAAAGTTGCCCCAGCAGGAACAAAAAATCTACCCACTGTGCCACAGCACGGTGTCGCATTCCCAAAAAAGCCCGCAAGCAAAGCGTGGAGCGTTACCACGCCGACGGTCGAAAAAAAAATGCTAATACTATGAACTACGGAGTACCTTACAAGGGCAGCAAAAATGCGATTGCGGAGTGGGTGGTTGCACAACTGCCAGCGGCTGGCTGTTTTGTCGATTTGTTCGCTGGCGGCTGCGCTGTTACGCACGCCGCAATGCTGACGCACAAATTTGGGCGTTTTGTTGCAAATGATATTGAGGACGCGCCGACGCTGTTTGCCGATGCTATTTCGGGAAAGTATGCCGACGAGCGGACTTGGATTTCCCGAAAGCGTTTTTTTGAACTCAAAGACAGCGACCCCTATGTGCGCTACTGTTGGTCGTTTGGTAACAATGGCAGAAATTATATGTACGCACAAGAAATTGAGGCGTGGAAGCGTGCGCTGCACTACGCTCGTGTGTGTGGGGACTTTTACCCCTTGCGTGAGTTTGGTATCGACGGCGACGGCTCACTGCGTGATGTGGAAGCGCACTACGACGAATATAAACGAAAATATACGCTGTGGTGGTTGCAGCAACAGGAATACACGCCGCAAGAAATTGAAGTGTTGATTGCTGCAGACGAGCAGCGTGTGGCAACCGAAAAGGAAACGCTGCGGCAATACTTGCTCGAGGGGCTGCGTTCGTCTGTATTGACGCAAGCGGAGGTGCAGCGGCGGCTTGGCACACAGATGGCTGGGCACTATTTCGGGCGGTCGCAGTGGGAGTTCCCTACCGAAGAGTACTACAAGCAGATGCAGGCGTTTATGCCAGCACTCGACAAAGATTACAACGAAGTCGTGGGGTTGCACCGCCTTTGGCAAAGCCTCGAACGCCTCCAAAGCCTCCAAAGCCTCGAAAGCCTCCAAAGCCTCCAAAGCCTCCAACGCCTCCAACGCCTCCAACGCCTCGAAAGCCTCCAACGCCTCCAACGCCTCCAAAGCCTCCAACGCCTCCAAAGCCTCCAAAGCCTCCAAAGCCTCCAACGCCTCCAAATTATGCAAGGGGACTACCGAAGCGTGCCGCTGCCGTCGGATTGCGTGGTTTATTGTGATATACCCTACAGAAACACCGACGTCTACAACGGCGAGCAGTTCGACCACGAGGCGTTTTACGATTGGGCAGAAAGCCAAAGCGTGCCAGTGTTCATTTCGGAATACTGGATGCCGCCCGAGCGTTTTGTTTGCGTTGCAGAACAGAGCAAACGGTGCGTGTTTTCGGCGACCAACAATAACAAACAGACGGTGGAGCGGCTGTTTGTGCCGAAAGTGCAAAAAGTTATAACGCACCAACAACTGAAACTATTTTAATAACAAAATCTTATGAAAGCGTTTTTGATGTTTTATAACAATTACGAGATTTTACGCAACCTTACCGACCAACAACTGGGACAAATTTTGCGCACTATCTATCTGCAAGAACTCGAACCAAATACACCGCCCCCAACGCTCGACCCTTTGGCAAATATGGCGTTACAAATACTTTTGAGAGAAATAAAAGATAACGAAAAAAAGTACCAAGAAAAGTGCGAAAAAGCGCGAGAGGCTATCAAAAAACGCTGGGAAAAACAAAATAAAAAAACAGACGAAACGCAACCGAATACAACCGAATACGACCGAATACGACCGAATACGAACGAATACGAACGAATACATAAAGAAAATGAAAATGAAAATGAAAATGAAAATGAAAATGACTTACTTACTTGCGTAAGCAAGTCAGACGCGCGAAGCGCGGAGTCAGTCAGTCGTTTTTTATCTATTTTCAAAAAATCTTTTCCCGACAGCGGCGAACCCACGCTGTCGGCTACCGACCGCAAAAACCTGCAAGCCGTGCTGGAGCAATACGGCGCAGAGCGCGTGCAACAAGTTATAACTTACGCCGCTGCCACCAAAACGCTGAATGGCACAAGCAAGAGCCGTTTTGTCGCGCGTCCGTCGTGGTTTCTGAAACACTTTGCCGAAGTGAGCGAAGCCGAGCAGCGCAACGCACAAGCCACCGCCGACCAACAGCGCGCCGACGAGTACGCCGAGCGAATGCGCGCAATAGAACGCCAACAGCAAGCCGAAGCCGACGAGCGGCGCACAAAAGCAGCGCAAACAGCAGTACCGATGCCCGACGACTGCGCCAACCTGCAAAACATACTTTCGGCACGCGCCAAACGCGCCGCAAAGATATAAACGCCCCCACGCTTTCAGAAATACCCCAAATTTCAAATTAAACCACAAAAACAATACCAACTACCAACCGACAAAAAAACGCCTTAAAAACGGCTTAAAATGCGTTTGTATTTGTTTTGTAAAAATTTTGTCGTAAATTTGTGCGAATTTTGATACTGTTTTACCCCAAATTTGTACGCTATGGAACACGAAAATGCCAAAATAACCGCGAAAGATATACAGCGAATAATGCGTGTGAGCCGCCCGACGGCTTACCGACGGCTGAAAAAATGCAAAACAATACTTCGCAAAAAGTTTATTACGATAGGAATGTTTGCCGAATTTTATAATTTGAATATAAATTAAAACGATTTTTATAAGATTTTGTTATACCGTTTGCCAACGCAAGCGGTATTTTTTTTGTGTTTTATAACATATTGGCAGCCGCAAAAATTAATCATAAATTATCAAATGTAATCATAAATCATCAAAAACAATCAAATATATTTCTGGGCGTGTTTATAGTATATACCTTTGCGCAAAACAGAGCAAAAAAATGAACAAAGGAGTAATTATAGGCGTTGGGTCGTTGGTTTGGTATCTTTTTTCGTCGTACAAGAAAAAGATAGAGGAAAAATTGGCGGAACTTGAAAAAACACAAAAAAACGACCGCAGTTATTACGACAACAAACTTTCCGATATAGACGAGAAGTCAAATTTATTTTACAAAACGCTCCAGCCCACTGTGTGGTCGTTGCGTGTGAGAAATACGGACAAGGAAAAGGCGGAAAGATGTTACGCGTGTTGTTACGAATTGCATTTGTATGTAAAAAACACCAGCAACACGGAATGGAAAATTACAGGCGTGAATGTGCAACTCTTTTTGTATAACGAGGTCGCTTGCACTATTAAAAACAATAGTTATTTCACACTACCAGCGGGCAGTACAACAAAAATAGTTGTAGGAGCGTCGAAAAATAGAGTAAAATTGATAAAACATAATTTGTTTGTAAAATTGCTCAAAGAGTGGGCAAGTTTTGCAGGCAAAAAATACTGGACGTCGGCGTGGTCGAAGCGGGGAATTTTTGGCGAAGCAACAACAGCAGGCACAGCAACCGTTATTTTGCAACCTGCATCAGTGCTTGGTATTGGCGATAAAGCAATTACTTTCAAAGAGATAAAAGGCAATGTAACCTATATGGGATCGGAAGGCGGTTATACAAATATAGGCGATTACAGCAGAGCGTAAAAAAAATGAAAGCAAAAAATTTACTACTTCTCGGCGTTGGCGTTTGCGCATTTCTTGCGCTACGTGCCAAATTTGCCTACAGCCGTATTCGTGTAGCAATGCGCGGCTGGCGTGTGCAAGGCTACACCGCCGAAAGTGTTGTTTTGCGCGCCACCTTTGCCGTTACCAACCCGACAAAATATAACTTTATAATTTCGCAATTCGACACTGATTTGTATTTGAACGGCGAAAAGGTCGGACGAGCTATTTGTCCTATCAATAGGCGGCTTGCGGCGCACAAAACTATTACGCTCAATGTTGCGCTCGAACTTACAGCGCGCGAAACGCTGGCGACTGTTTGGAACTATTTTGCCGACCCACTTACAGGCGCATACGGCGCAATGATACTTGCGATGGACGGAATGGTTACGATTGACGGCAAAAAAATAAATATATACAACGAATTTACGCTCGACGACTTTTTCGGGAAATAATGAAAGCGGACGGAAAAAAAATACTACTACACCGAAATGGCACGAATAGAAATGTTGTAGATGATTTATATAGCACCTATGCAATGTTTTGGTGGAAGCCGCTCGAAGACCGCATCGATGTAGCGTGCGAAAAGATGAATTACGACGAAATTTGCAATTATATTTGGCACCGTTTGGTCGATAATGTTAGATATGTACAAGACCCTGGCAACAACCAGTATTGCAAACAGCCTGGCGCACTACAAGCCGACGGATACGGAGATTGTAAAAGTTTCTCAATTTTTATAGGAGCGCACTTGAAATGTTTAGGAATTCCGTTTGTTTTCCGTTTTGTAAGTTTCACAAAAGATCCCATTTGGTCGCATGTGTATGTAGTAGCAAATCCAGGCACCAGCGCGCAACGAATTTTTGATGCGGTAGAGCGCAACGCCAACGGCGAACCGATATATAATTACGCACGAAAATATACGATGAACCTCGATATTATTGGTTAAAAAATGAAAGGAAATTTGAACATATATGCCTGTACGGGCTTCGACGATAAACTCGGCAGAGTCGATGAAGTCGGGCGTTACCACTATTGGTTGAACGGAACAAAAGAGTGGAACAACACGCGCGCCTACAACTTTCTGCTGGCGAAAGCAAACGGAATGATGTACGAGATTGCTTATTTGGAAGCCGACGAAGCAGAGATTGCGCAACGAATGAACGAGCTGGATATGTATGTCGTTTCACTCGAAGCACTTGATTTTGTCGGCGAACAAAACAGCAACGAATTAAAGCGTGCTGGCGGTATTATTGGATTGATGGCTTCCGAAGGTATGTTTTCGGCAAACTTTATCGACGACGAAAGCCGCGCAAAAAATCTTGATACACTTATTGCAGATTTTCAACGAATTTACAACAGCGACGCAACCTATACAACAAACGCATTTACCGATTGGTGGGACAAATATATTTTGACAAATACATTTAACCTATTGACCGATGACGAAAAAGAACGCTTTGAGCAATTTTTTTCACAAACGGCAAAGGTCAGCGGCGACGACGAAAACGAATTAAATAATTTTTCGGAGTATGTAGAAAATGCTGGCGACTATTACTTGTATTTGTTTATACCAAAAGACGAAATAAGAAAGTACAACAGCACAATACAAAAACGCTACAACAAGGAACTTGAAATGTATCAATGGTGCTGCGACAACTGTAACGGCTTGTACGACGAAGCTACGGTGTTGCAGTTGATACGCAACGGATTGATTACGCACTACCGAATGACCCCCGAAGCGAAAATTGCGCAATTAAACGAATTATACAGCGACGGAAAGGTGGGCGAAGTTGTTGCGGCTATTATATCGGCTGTTGCGGCTGTGCTGGTGGCAATTTTGACACTTATAACAACTATTGTACAAATAAAACTAACCGCGAAATACAGCAAGCCAGCCGACGAGGAGAGCGGTATCCCCGAAACGCCCGACTGGGGCGACAAGAAAAAAAGCAGCACAAGCACAACCACCCTTCTTTTGATTGGCGGCGGTTTGGCGGCTGCATACTTTTTGAGCGACAAAGACAACGACTAAAAAAACAACAATATGGCGTTAAATTCAAACTATCAAGAACAGTTGCGACGCGCAAGCAGTAATTTGATTTATGCGTGGATCAGCAAAAATAATTTGAAGTATTTGTCCGACAAATACCGACCAATTATAACAAAAAAACGCGCTAACCAGTTGCAGTTTATGCAAAATGTTTCGCGGCAAGCCGAATGCGAAATGTCGGAAGTTACGGCGTATGTAGAGCAGTGTATCCGCGAAATTTACGGAATGTCGCCAGCCGATGTTGTTTATAAATTGGCTTGTGGCGAAACAGTCAAAGGCAAAAACTGGTCAAAGGGTGTTTTTGGTATAGGGGCAATAAAAAAAGGCACTACCGCTTTCGGCGACGGAAGCAATTACTCTGTGAATCCAAAAACAGGCGATATTTACAACGGAAGCACGAAAAAAACATACAGCCGAAGTTGCAACATATATCAAGCCAATTACGAATACAACGCCGACGGAACGCAAAAAAATATGGGGTCGGTGTATCTCGAAGGCAAAACATATTACGACAAAAAATCGAATACAACATACAGCAGCATTTTGAACGACCAAACAGGGCTGTATGAAGTTCGGGCAATAACAACAGGCGAGACGCGTGTTGCCTCCGACGGAAACGCCGTTGATGTGAACAAGGCGACAATTTGGCAAAATACCGCCGACTGGGTAACGGTAATTTCGTCGTTTCTCGAAAAATTGCTGGCGTTCTTTGGCGTAAATCGTTTAACCGAAGACGATATAAAAGTAAATCAAGTCGATGATGGTTTCGAGCCTGAGGCTGAAAGCGGCATATCAAAGGCGGCACTCGGCATAATTGGCGGCGTGGCACTGTTGGCACTGTTGGCAAAAGATAGAGGCAAAAAAATAGATACAGAAAGCAAAAAGAAACGAAAATAAAACGGCGTAACCGTTGCCGTACAAAAAACGGACAAGTTCAACATTAAAACGATCTAATTATGGCGTTGAAAATGAAAAAACTCCCTAAAAAGCCAAAGGCGAGTTCGTCGCTTTCCACAAAGGAAAATTGGCTGAAAAGGGCAAACGACGTGAAAAAAGAGAACGAGCGTCGTCGTCGTGAGAATAAACGAAGTCAGGAATTATCCAAGCGTATAGCAGGATTTAAATAATAGAAACTATGGCAAGAGTTAAAAATCCTTTCAAAAAGGGAAATGTGATGGACACCGTTGTTTCTGTTGGCATCGGTGGCGCATCGAATGTTGCTATTGATTACGCGGTTACAGAGTACAACAAAACCGCAACAACGAAAATCGAAGCAGATACCGTGAATTTGGTTAAATTCATAGGTGGTTCGATTGGTTCTGCAATGGTCGGCAATAAGTATCTGAAAGCCGCCCTCGATGGCATCGGCGTTGTAGGTGCTTCCAACTATTTGGCATCAATTATGGATAGCACCAGCACAGGCACAGGCGACGGCAACGGCACAGGCGACGGCAACGGCACAGGCACAGGCAACGGCACAGGCACAGGCGACAAAACAAGTGGCATCCCTTACGGTGTGGTTGGTCGTGTTGGTCGTATCCGTACGAAAAATGCAAACTATGCGCGGCGCGCAAAAATGAGTGGCACCTCCGATATGGTAGGTTAATTGTTAAACAAAAAAAATAGAAAAAATTATGCAAGTAGCAGACATTATGCGAGAGCGTTTTGTAGAAGTAAATGACGAATACAAACGCTACTCTGGTGGAAAAAAGTATGCGGAAATTTCAAAACTCCGCATCGAAACGCCTATTCTCGACGGCGTAGGACAATACACAATCGATATTAAAAAACAGATTGTGGGCAATAAGCGTGAGGTTTCTCTCGACCGCAACGATGTATTTATCCCGACGACTTTGGGTATTTTCTTGGCACTGCAAAGCACCACGAAACCCTCGACCGAAGTGTTGTTGCCTTTCCCAGCGATTGCTGACGGCACAGACCCGTCGGTTCACGAAGTTGGCTTTAAAACGCGCGACATTTTTGCGCTCTACAACGGCAAACTGATTTGGAATGTTGATAACGGCGTTCTGATGGGGTCGTACCCAACGGAGCGTTTCCTGAAAGTGCCGCAAACGCAAGGCAAAATTCTGTTGAAAGGCGACGGCAGCGTTGTAAATGAACAGATTTTGCCAGAATGGGATATTGATGCGATGAGCGATGTTTTGTTGCCGAAATTGACGATTGCAGGCACGCGCGATCACCAAATTACTATTAACTTCGACGCGAGCGGACTTTCGTTTGCTTGCACCGATGGTTACACGCCAGTATTGGTGTTCTATATGGGCGGATTCTTGATTAAGGGCGGTTGCGAGTTTTACGACAGCAAAAACCCGAACGCTACTGCAATAGGTCAGTGGTAAAAAACAAGGTTGCGGACATTGGGTTGTCCGCAGCCTACAATTACTTTTTTGATATGTGGAAAGTTCGTAACAATATCGATCTCGTTCAAATAAATTTGGACAACGCCGACGGCAAATTTTATTTGCCCGAAAATGTAGATTTTCGGGACAAAATCATTGAGGAAATTTTTATAGTTGCCGACTACAACCGAAAGGGACTAATTGACGGTACTTTTGTCGGAAGTGGAGTAGTTGGGCGTTCGCCTTTCGATGGGCGCGAACTTGCCACAGCCGAGCAATTTAGCAACTTTTATTTGGAGTTGATAAACGACGAACGCAAAGTATTTTTCGATCAAGTCAGTGCTTTAAGTTGCAACGCGTATCAAAATGCGCCGTTTCCTATCAACAGCAAAATAAGCCTTAAATTGTCAAATTTAAGATATACAGGAAACGACGATTTAACAGGGAAGTGTGTATTGCTTTATGTTTGTTACGATAGTGAAATTGAAGAAGAAGCAGCAGAATTGCCGCAAAATAGCGTATCAAAAACAATAACAATACCAGCAGGGACAAACAGCATACTTTTGTCGGACTATATCGACGATTATATCCGCCGCATTGGTGGGCGTGTTAAAGCGATAGAAACAGACACAACCGACCCTTATTATTTGGATTTGTCAACACGCAACAAACGCGTGTTCCGTATGGTTGCAAGCCAGCTGTTCGATAGTTACAAGAGAGCATCACACAGCCAGCCGTTGTTGTTGGGCGATTTCGATGTTGATTTCAGAAACAGCAGAATTTATCCAGCGCAAACGGAAAAGGCGACAAACATTTTATTAACATTTTATTATTAAGATATGAACAAAAAAGTATCAGGTGCAAAAAGCGTTGTCGTTCCGATCAGCAGTTTGGGCAAAAATTATTTGCCCTATGTAGAGTATTTGAATGGCAGATTTGTAAAGTATATTGATTTCGTTGTTGTTAATTCATTTCCAAACAGCACCGATACACCCGTTGCAAGTTCCGACGGCATAACTTTGTCGCTTGCGGTTTCTTCGGGAAACGCTTATTTTGTCAAAGATGAGCCGTTGAAGCGTTTTGATATTGAGGAGAATTTGGGTATCAGAAAACCAATAATGCAGCGTGTAAGTTTGCAAAATTCGTACTTGTTGGTTGCCGACGAAGCAGCCGTCGGAAAGTCTGTTTTGTTGGTTTTTTGGTACGACCTACACGAGTACAGCAGCCGAAACACAACCGACGAAGTATCCACCGACGGCTGGGAAACTCAAATTGTCAGCCTTACCGACAAAAACCAAATGCCCGACAACCGTACGATGGTGGGCAAACGCTTTCGGCGCATTTCTGTAACATTTCAAAAGCACTTGCCAACATATACGGAGGGCGTAACATACGAACAGGCGCGCAATATATTTGTAACGCTGCAAAAGGGAAATTACAGAGTAATTGACGCGCTGCCGCTGTTGGAATTTTACGAACTTGGGCTGTTGCAAAGTGTTGATTTTGCAAATATCATTTTCGATTTCACCAACAGTTATTTGTCGATAGGACAAGCAGCAAGTGCCGATTTAGTCGGTAAAAGCGTTTTGCTAAATGCTGTGTATGAAGATAACAACTAAAAAATACAACTATGGCTGCAATTCTTAAATACGATAGGGACAAAATAACCGACTTTTTGCGTGCAAACAATGCGCAGAAGTGGTTTGTTTCGTCGGCTGCCGAGCGAGGCGCAAATGCGAAAATTTGGGAGAGCAACCCCGAAATAGGTTTTGATCCAAATATACAATCGATGTTTGCCGTGTTAGATACAATCGAAAGCGGAACGCTGTACATACACGGTTGCGACAATACCAATGCAAAAAACAATTACGACGCTTGCTTCCGCATATATCAACGAGAGCAGACCCCCGAAAAAATTACAGGCATTCAACAGCCTATTTCCGCACCGATAGGGTATGTGGGTCCGGAGGAGTTGAAACGACAAATAGATGCAGCAGTTGCCGATGCGGTGGCGCGCGAACAATTTAAGGCAGAGCGAGCGGCTTTTGAAACGGAGCGGCGCGAGTTCAAAAACGAAAAAAAAGAGTTCCAGCAAGCGCGCGACGGTGTTATTGGCTTGCTTGTAGAGAAAGCCGCCCCAGTGGTGTTGCCGTATCTTAATAAAATTGCGCCAAAAGCGGCGGAAGTTGCGCCAGCAATGGTTGCAGGACTTGATCCCGACGATTACGCACCAGCGGCAGATACCGACGAAACGGCGGAGATTTTTAACGAACAAGAAGCGGACAAGTTGTTCGAACTTTGCGGTCGGTGGAAAAAAGCCGACGAAAAGGACTACACGGCACTGCTCGACAAAATTGTAAAATTTGCCGAAAGTGGCAAAGAAATAAAGGTATTCGGCATTTCGCTGAATTACGACAAAGTGAAAGAATTATTGCTAAATGTTGAGATATGAAATTCGATACTTCAATAGCAGGACACAAGGCAGTTGCAGCCAACGACAACGCACAGTGGGCGCGTTTGGTTGGCGGACAAGGCGGCACTTTGCGCACAGGCGACTATGCTGTTTTGACTGGTTGGTATGTAACCGACACGCTGGGCAGGACTATTTGTCAGATAGAGAGCGACCCAACGATGGGGATTATTGCTTCGGACAACATAACATTGTCGTCGGCACAATACGCAAGTTATAGCAACCGCGAGGCGCAAGCGTTGGTAAATGGCATAATTACCAACAACAGAGCAATTTACGAAAACAATTTGCTTTGCGGTCGGTTTCGTAGAAAATTAACAACCAGCCAACAAAAGCAGGTTGCCGCACTGCAACAGCGGCTCGAAGCGCGCAATAGTGCGCTGGTCGATAGCGGTGTTTTGGGCGATTTGAAACAGTCGTATCCCAAAGGTTATATTTTGTATTACGACGACCTGCAAGCACTTTGTAACGAAAATAAAATCGGTATTGTAGTATCTACAACGGCGATGATAATTATAACGGCGATTGTTGTTGCAAGTATGGGGACAACGGCTTATTTTGCCTATAAAGCCTACTACAACGAGAGCGTCGATGATGTAAAATTTTCCAACGAATTAACCAAAATACTATCCGAAAAACTGACCGATGAAGAGTATGCGCAATTAAAAAGCGAAACGGCAGGACTTGTTACAAAGGCAAAATTAACATCAAAATTGGGGGCTTTTGGCGGTAAAATTAAATTCTTGCTTTATGCGCTTCTCGGTGCTGGTGCTGCGTATGGTGTTTATAAATTTGTTAAACGATGAGCAAGGGCAGAATATATTACAGCAACGAACACAAGAATTTGCGATGGGATACCGACAAATACGGCGTTCAAAAAAGTGATATCGGATTTAACAAGGACGAACTGCACTGTTTCCCGATAGATACACGGCTCGAAGCGCGAATGCGTTGTAAGTATGCAATTTTTTACAACCGCGACGGAAAAAAAATTTTTGAACTCCGCGAAGATGGCGTTGTTGTTGTCGGGCATAAAGAAACGATAAAAGTGCAATACAACCAAATGCGGTTTTCGCCCGAAAGAGATATTTGTGGGTACAGTCTTGCGCGCGTGCTTGGCAAAAAGAAACTTATTTCAATACTGCCGTCCAGCAAACTTATGGATTATCTTAATAGTTACAACGAACTATGGCAGGGCGGCAGATTGAAACGCGAAATTATGTTTGTTCGCCCCGGTGCCTTCCGCTGGCACGATCCTACAATATACCCCGAAAAGAAAGCAGAAGAAGACGAGGAAAAAAGTACAACAGCAAAAACAAGTATTTTATTGCTTATAATTTCGGCACTTGGTTTTGCAAATTCAAAATAAAACGCTATGAAAGTAAAAACACGAATTGATACTATCACGACCAACACAATACTTCCGAGCGAAGATTACGGCGGCTGGCAAGCCGTCAATGTTGGAGATACACCAGCCGTTATTAACGGCGTACTGACTTCGCCCGATAGTGCTGTTGTCGGTGTAGATTACACACAACTTGCGCCGTCGGTTATTTGGGACGAGCAGATCCGTATTTTGTTCGACAAAACAGCAGGTGGCAGCGCGCCGAAAGTAGTAGTTACACGACTTAAATATATAGAATAATGAAAACTCTATTTTTTGTTACAGCCGTTGCCGCCCTATTTTTGATTAAAAAAAATAATGCAAAGAATGAACTGCCCAAAAACAGCGAAGGGGAAACTATATATCACACCCCAAAACTTTTTTCCTTTGACGAAATAATGAAGATGGCGGGCGGCAAAATAAGTGCTGTCGGGCTTGTCAATGTTGGCAATGAAACATATACTGCAAAGGTAAAAGGAATGAATTACCTTGTTGATCCTACAACTTTCTACAAATTGAGCGAAGAAAAGCGCAAATTTTTAGAACGTACGAAAAAACAATTTAGGAGAAAAAAGAAAAAAACAACAACCAACTAACCCTCCCCCACTATGCTGTTCCTTGATAAATACAAAGGCGACCGCGAAGCGTTTGAACAGAAAGTGCGCACGCTGGCGGTGAAATTGTCTATCAACCCCGACTGGCTGATGGCTACAATGATGCTCGAAAGCAGCCTGAATCCGCAAGCCGTGAACCGCACTACCAACGCCACAGGGCTTATACAGTTTATGCCAAACACGGCTACCGCACTCGGCACAAGCGTACAACAGTTGTACGCGATGGACGGCTTGCAACAACTCGACTATGTTTATACCTACTTAAAGCCGTACGCTGGCACAATGGAGAGCCTTGCCGATGTCTATTTTGCCGTTTTCTTTCCAGCGGCGATTGGGAAACCCGACGACTGGACTTTGCACACCGCCAAACTTTCGGCAGGAATTATTGCGAAGCAAAATAGCGGCTACGACCTAAACCGCGACGGCGTGCTTACCGTTGGCGAAGTACGCACCGCAATATACAACCGACTGGGTATCAAAGAAACCACCAGCGGCGAAATAAAAAAAAAGTAAATTGGAAACCTTACGCTGTGGCAGGGGCTGTTGCTATGTTTGCGGCGTTGATTTTGTTAGACAATAGATAAAATGCTTATCAACGGACGAATGCACCAAAACGGACTAATTCAGTCGGCGAACACGCTTGCCGACGGCGTTGTTTTGGCTACCGCCTACGGACAAGACGACAGCGAACTCTATTTGAAAACAAACGGAAATTTTTATATAACATACACAAAAGGCGGACGGCTGCGTTTCGCAAAATCAGAATACAACAAAACAAATTCTTCGTACTCTGTTAGTTGGCAACCCGACAACGGCACAGGCAGCCGAATACGCGGCGAATTCACTACACTAACAACAAACTCCGCCAAATTTACGCGGTTGCTTTTCACACGGCAAAATCATATAACAGAAATAAACGCATCGAATGGCGCGCTGTATGAACTTAAATTAAGCGGTTGCAGCGACTTGAAAACTTTAAGTTGTCAGGCGAACCAACTTAAAACGCTCGATGTAGCAAGAAACACCGCACTTGTAACGCTCTATTGTGGCACAAATAAACTGGCAACGCTCGATGTTAGCAACAATACAGCAATAAAAACGCTCTATTGTCAGGCAAACCAAATTACAACGCTCGAAGTAACAACTAACACCGCACTCAAAGATTTACGCTGCGGCACAAATAAAATTACAACGCTCGATGTTAGCAACAATACAGCCTTGTCCGCTTTATATTGTCAGGAAAACCAACTGGCAACGCTCGATGTAGCAAACAACACCGCACTAAAAGATTTGCGCTGTAATTCAAACAAAATTACAACGCTCGATGTAGCAAACAACACCGCGCTGGTAACGCTCTATTGTCAGGCGAACCAACTTGCAACGCTCGATGTAGCAAACAATACCGCACTCAAAGACCTACAATGTGGTGCGAACAAACTTACAACTATCGATGTTAGTAACAATGCGGCGTTGATGAAATTACAATGCGAAAAAAGCGAACTACTAACTTCGCTCAATGTCAGCAATACGCCGTCAGTAACAAAATTTAATTTTAGCGGAACGCTCGATAATATAGGTGCGGCAAACACCAGCGCAACAATATACAGCGCACTAAATGCCGCCTTTGCCACCTTTGCCGACGCTGGCACGCTCACCACCGACAACACCGAAGCAAGTGCCACGCTCCGCGCCACAGCGGAAGCCAAAGGCTGGACGGTTACTATTGTAGAATAATAAGATGGCAAAAACGGAACTTAAATACTGGGCTTCATTTCTTACAGGCGTTGCGTTGCTATTTTGGGGTTTTGTTGCGCCGCCTTACGGCGAAATTTCGCAAAGCGTTCTTGTTGCCAGCGGCGAATTGCTGGTGCTGGCAGCAGCAATAGTTGGTATAGAACTTAATTTTGATTTCAAGGACTTAAAGATAAACAAAGGCAAACGCAAGAAAAATGACGACAACGGCGGAAAATAACAACGGCGGCGACTTGTACCGTTTTTTGATGTGGGTATTTCTGTTGGCACTCGTTGCGTTGGTTGTTGGTAGTTTGAGCGGCTGCCGAACAGTACTACCCCCCGAAAGGGTGGTGCAGCGCACCGACACCGTGCGCACCCACAGCCGCGACAGCATCTATATACACTACACCGATACCGTGCGCGAACGCACCAGCGGCGATACTGTATTTGTCGAAAATATAAAGTGGCGAACAACTTATAGAGAAATTTATAAAGCCGACACAGTTGTGCGGCTCGATAGTATAGCAACAACGCAAGTGGTTAAAGTTGCAGAAATGAACAACTGGCAACGCTCGTTTTTTTGGATTGGTATTGTTTTTTCTGTACTTTTGCTGTTGTATATAACAATCAAAATCGTAAAGTGGTTAAAATAAAATTTTAGGTTATGGATATGGGAATAGGAAGAATTATTGAAAGTTACGGACGGCGCACAATTTCGGGAGATATAAACCAAAATTTTGACGGCGGAGAATTTGAATTTGTTTTGTATCCAACTTCGCAAAAAAGATTTGTCAGAAGCCACTATTGCGACAGCACAAAACAAGCATTGCACGAAGCAACAGGAATGATGTATGCAATGTTTTTTGAACACAAACACCCAAAACTTGAAATTTATCAAAACGGAAAACTTATACACAATATGTATTAAAAAAAGATGAGCAAGGCGAGCGAAATAGTTTTTTGGGCGACTTTGGGCTACAAAATTCTGCAAGGGTTGAAAAAGCGCAAAGAGGAAAAAGATGCGAACAAAATAGGGCGCATCGAAAACTTGCTGCCCTCTATGAAAACCGTTGCGCTATCTATCAAGGACGCGCTGCCGATGTTGCTACAATCCGAAATCGATATTGATGTTAATAACGGCGAAATTGTCGGCAGCGGCGACTTTTATACACTTTCGGCTGGTCTGCAAACAAAAACAGGCTTACCACGAATTATAACCACCCAAACACAACTCCGCCGTGCGCTTTCAGCCTCGAAACGCGACGACGGCACAATTCTACTACTGAAAACCGAAAACGCCCCCAACCGCAAGCAAACACGCCGCCAAACGATGGAACGCGCCTACAATATGCTGTCCAGCGGCGATATGCGCGACCTACACACCGAACACGACGGATATGTTGCGGCGTTGATATATATTTGCGAGGGCGGCAAATTCCGCTGGGAGGGCGATCACGGCTTGAAGGAAGAGTTGTTCGGTAACGACAAAAAGGGACTCGACAAGCGCGTGAAGCGGTCGGCTGGCGAACGCCGCGCATACGCTCAAATAATAGACAACAACAACGGTATCACGCCCGAACGGCTGGCGGAGCAGTTGGCTCAATACGGACAAGACGACTATTTTTTGAAAAACGGTATTTTGGACGCGTTGCGCGAAAACAACAGTCCAGCCGTTGCGTTCAGCACTTTGCAAAATATGGATGCGCAATTTCTTTTCAACCAAACGGCAGTGCCGTTTTAATTTTTTTGTATCAAAAAAATAACTATCTTTGCAGCGAACACTAAAAATATACTGTTATGGTACAAAAACCAAAGGGCTTTATTTGGATAGATGGGAAGCGTTATTATACAGTAGAAGAAGCACGTGAATATATGAACGCACTAATAAAAGAGCATTTTGATAAAAAAAATGGGGTTGTTTAGGGTTATATTTTCAGTAACAGCAATAGACGATTTATCTTATCTATCTAAACAAATTTTTTTGATAAGTAAGTCCTATAATTTAGCACAAAAATACTCTGACGATTTGTTCTTGTATGTTGTTGATAAACTCGAATTTATGCCAGGAATGTTTGCTCCAAGCGAGTACGAGTGTGTGCAAAGATGGGGAAAATACTGTATAACTTTCAAAAATTACACTATAATCTACAATATATATAGGGATATTGTACTTGTCGAACATATTATGCCATCATCAATGATAATAAGCGGTTTTTGAGTATTTAGAAAAAAATGTATTTTTTTTCAAAAAAAATTTGGTGGTTAAAAAAATAGTTACTATATTTGCAGCGGAGTTCTCGAAGAGTTTTTTGTAGATATTTTTTATCTTTTTATTCTCTCTTCCCCTCCCACCCAAAAAAAAATTTGAGGCGAAGTTGTTAGTAGACCCCGCTCCTGCGGATCGCTTTTCGAAAACGGAAACGTAAGATACCGAGCTCGTTTTTTCTGGCTTACAGCCAGTTTTTTTTATCCCTTTTTCAAATAGTCTATCACACGGCGGTTGGCTGCATCGACGCGTTCCCAATCGAAAGTGATATAAACACGCCCTGCAAGCGACGA
Source organism: Acutalibacteraceae bacterium (assembly GCA_963659365.1). Taxonomy (GTDB): domain Bacteria; phylum Bacteroidota; class Bacteroidia; order Bacteroidales; family Paludibacteraceae; genus W0P28-013. The sequence goes on from CAVKTI010000011.1 coordinate 17,773, forward strand.
CGGCGAATGCCCCAGCGCGCGTCCGATAACACTTTCATCAACGCCTACACGGCTGGCGTATGTTGCCCACGAATACCGCGCCCAATAGAGCGACAACCCATCAATCGAAAGTGCCTTTGCCAATTCGCGCACCTTTTTCCCCATAAAGTGGTAAAAGTTTTCGTAATTCAAATAACTGTTGCACCAATCGAGCAAACGACCGCTGGCAGTGTTATACTTTGATATTATTTCGGCGGCTTCGGGTTGTATCTTTATTTTTATTATACTTTGCGACTTGTTTTGCGTTTTTGTTCGTACAAACTTTATCCGTCCGTGTTGGGCGGCTGGCATATTGAACAAATCAATCGGATTTGCGCCGCAAAAGTAAAAAGAAAGCAAAAACAAATCTTTTGCCACCTGTTGCCCATAGGTGGGTGGTTGGTAGTCGAGCAGTCGGCGGAAATCGTCAATCAATAAATACTCCTTTTCTTTTTGTGCGTGTGGCATTTTGAATTTGCGGAACGGATAATTTGTTGTTAAATCGTTGTTTATTGCATCGTTGAATGCGGTACGCATATTTCGAAAGATAATGCCGCGTGTGTTTGCCGATAGTCCGTTGTCGCGCATAAATTCATCGAAACGCTGTAAAAATTTGTAATCTATTTCGGCAAAGTCGAGCGGCGAAGCGTGAAACTTTTTTATCCAGCCGTCGGCGTACTTAAAGGTTGCCGCGTGTTTGCCGCTCCCTTTTTTGTGTGCCAATTCGTCGAAATGTTGCGTGAAAGTTACACCGTCGGGGCGTTCATCGGCAAGAAGCCTCCGCCTTTCAAAAATTTTTTTTATTTCCTTTGCCGTCAAGTTCTGCCGTCCGTTGCTTACCAAGTCCAGCGAAAGTTGTTGCAATTCGGTATAAATTTTCAACAGTCCAGCGTTTATTGTTCGCGCGTTGGGCGTGTTGGCTGTTACAGTATGCGCAGGGTCGCGTCCGTCAAATTGTTGTTCGGTTGCTGCAACGCCTGTAACAACACTTGCGCTGGTGTTTGCGTTTCGTATCCACACACGGACGGGATATTGTCCGTTTGCGTTGGTGCTTCGGCGGTCGAGTGAAATGTTGATTGTTGCCATAAATAATTACAGAATTTTGCCGTGCACTTGCACGGATTTTGCACGGATTTTATTTTTGATTAGTTTTTGATAAGTTGCGTATAAGTGATTATCAAGCACTTACGAAACTGCCATTTTTTGCACTACAAACAAAAAATCAGGCAGTTTTTGTTTGTAACTCCCTGATTTTCAGTGGTATTCCCGGTGGGGCTCGAACCCACGACCCGCTGATTAAGAGTCAGCTGCTCTACCAACTGAGCTACGGAAACATACCGATTATTTTCGCGTGCAAAGGTACAAAAAAAATGTCAGTTGCAAACACTATACGGCACTTTTTTCGTTCTTGCTTATAAATCAGCCATTTGCGACGGCTTCCAGCACATTTTTTGTGATGTATGCCAACTGCTCATCGTCGAGTTCGGTGTGCATCGGTAGCGAAAGTACGCACGCCGCCAAACGCTCGGCCACAGGAAAATCGCCAGCCTTGTAGCGCGGGTCGTGGTAGGCTTTTTGCAGGTGCAACGGCACTGGGTAGTAAATCATCGATGGAATGCCGCGGTCGGCCAAGTGTTGGCGCACACGGTCGCGGTCGCAACCGACAAGCCGCAAGGTGTATTGGTGGAACACATGCGTGGTTTGCGGCGCAACTACAGGCGTGAGAATCTTGTCGCAATGGGCAAAAGCGGCGGTGTAGTAGGCGGCCGCCTTTTGGCGTGCAGCGATGTACTGGTCGAGGTGCGGCAGTTTGGCGTCCAAAACTGCGGCCTGTATGCTGTCCAAGCGCGAATTGACGCCGACGCGGTCGTGGTGGTAGCGCACCTCCATGCCGTGGTTGGCTATCATGCGTATTTTGTGCGCCAAATCGTCGTCGTTGGTGAAGAGCGCACCACCATCGCCGTAGCAACCGAGATTTTTCGATGGGAAAAACGAGGTGCAGCCGATATTTCCCATACAGCCCGATTTTGCGCGCCGTCCATTGGCAAAAGTGTATTCCGCCCCGATACTTTGGCAGGCATCTTCGACCACATAAAGGTGATGCTCGTTGGCCAGTGCCAGCAGTTGTTCCATATTGGCATTTTGTCCGAACAGATGCACAGGCACAACGGCTTTGGTGCGTGGTGTGATGGCGCGTTTCACCGCCTCGATATCGATGTTGAATGTGTCGAAATCGACATCGACCACCACGGGCGTAAGTCCGAGCAGTGCCACCACTTCGGCCGTAGCGATGAATGTGAATGTGGGCGTGATAACCTCGTCGCCGGGCTTGAGGTCGAGTGCCATCATGGCGATGAGCAGCGCATCGGTGCCGTTGCCCACAGGAATAACATGTTTCACGCCGAGATACTGCTCCAAATGCGTCTGAAATTCGGTAACTTTCGCTCCTTTCACAAAAGCCGCCGAATCGATGACAGCCTGTATGCCGCTGTCGATGTCTGTCTTTATTTTGTCGTATTGCGTACGCAAATCGACCATTTGAATGGATTTCATATCGGAATTTCAAATTTCAAATTTCAAATTTCAGATTGGGTTGATTAGTCGTTGAAGCGTTTAATCGTTGAACTGTTGAATCGTTTCGGACGCACTCGGTGCGTCCCTACTTTTCACTTTCAACTTTATACACTTTCAAACTAAATTTTGTCTATGTTCTATCTTCTTAAAATCTCCTCTTGCTACTTGCTTCTTGCTACTCGCTACTTGTCTGCAAAGATACTTATTTTTTGCACAAACTGTTTTTTCGTATCTCCTTTTTTTTTTCTATTTTTGCAACAAATTATTACTCTTATGCGGTATCTTCTATCGTTTTGTTTGTTGTGGCTCTCTGTATGGTCGTTTGGAGCGCAGCCACAAGCCTATTTAGAGGCGTTTACGCGCGGCGATTACAAGCCAAAACGCCCCACCGAGGTCTATCACATGAACGATGGACAGCGTTATGCGTCGCTGAGCGACGACGGCAAACGCATTGTGGCTTACGACTATGCGTCGGGTAAGGCGGTTGCTACGCTGTTCGACATCGACAAAATTGCTGATTGCCCGATTGCAAAAATCGAAGGTTACACCTTTTCGGCCGACGAAGAGCGGTTGCTCGTGCATACCGATTCGCACAAAATCTACCGCCGCTCGGTCACGGCTTCGTACTATGTCTATTATCTGAAACGCAACAAAATAGAGCCGTTGAGCGATACCGACAATGTGGCGCAAGAGGCCTGTTTCTCGCCCAACGGACGCATTGTGGCGTTTGCGCGCGACAACAATCTGTTTCTGAAAAAACTCGATTTTGGCACCGAACTCGCCATCACCACCGACGGCGCAAAAGGCAAAATTATCAACGGCACGCCCGACTGGGTTTACGAAGAGGAATTTTGCAAAACGCGCTATTTCGAGTGGAGTGCCGACAGCAAACTGCTGGCTTATGTGCGCTTCGACGAGAGCGAAGTTGGCGAATATACTTTCCAAAATTTTGCCGACGGCTATCCGACCTCGATTTCGTACAAATATCCGCGTGCTGGCGGCAAAAATTCGAGCGTGCAACTGCTTGTGTACGATGTGCAGAACCGCACCACCAAACAGATGCACTTCGATAGCGATGCGGACATCTATATTCCGATAATTCGCTGGACAAACGATGCCAATACGCTGGCGGCCGTGCGTTTGAACCGCTCGCAGACGCAGTTAGACCTGCTGGCGTTCAATGCGCGCTCGGGCGTGGCACGCCGCATTTTGAGCGAATCGGGCGCAGTTTTTGTCGATTATGCCAACTTGAACAGCCTGCATTTCAATGCCGACAACAGTTTTGTGGCGATGAGCGAGCGCGACGGCTGGCGGCATCTCTATCTGTTCGATGCCAATGGTTCGTTGCTGCGGCAAATCACATCAGGCAAGTGGGATGTAACCGACTTCTACGGCTACGACGAGCAGACGAAAACCGCCTATTTCCAAGCCGCCAAAGAGTCGCCTATCAATCGCGAAGTGTACCGAACCGATGCCAAAGGCAATTTGTCGCGCATTGGCACGGGCGTGGGCATTTGCAGTGCGGAGTTTTCGGCGCGGTTCGCCTATGCCATCTACCAATTCAACAACGCCGAAACGCCAAACTGCTACACCATAATAAATAGCAAAGGCAAAACACTGCGCACGCTCGAAGAAAATGCTGCACTCAAAACTCTGACGGACGAATTGGAGTTGCCACACAAAGAATTTTTCACTTTCCAAACATCGGAAGGCATTGCGCTGAACGGTTGGATTGTGAAGCCCAAAACTGTGGAAACTGGCGCAAAATTACCGCTGGTGATGGTGCAGTACAGCGGTCCCAATTCGCAAGAGGTGTTGAATCGTTTTCATCTCGATTGGGAGTACTACTTGCCGCAGATGGGCTTTGTGGTGGCCTGCGTCGATGGGCGTGGCACTGGCGCACGCGGCCGCGATTTTCGCACTTGCACCTACAAAAAACTCGGCGAATTGGAAACGAAAGACCAAGTGGAAGCCGCACAATATCTCGGCACGCTCGATTTTGTCGATAGCGAGCGCATTGCCATTTGGGGCTGGAGTTACGGCGGATTCATCACATTGAGTTGCCTCACCAACGGCGGCGGCGCGTTCAAAGCGGGCATTGCTATTGCGCCTGTAACCGATTGGCACTACTACGACACAGCCTACGGCGAGCGTTTTATGAACCGTCCGCAGGAGAACGACCGTGGCTATGCGCAGGCCAGTCTGCTCGACAAAGCCGACCGCTTGCAAGGCAAACTGCTGCTCGTTCACGGCACCGCCGATGACAATGTGCATACGCAGCAGTCGTGGCTCTACATCGAAAAATTGGTAGAGGCTGGCAAACAGTTCGAAATGCAATTTTATCCCAACAAAAACCACAGCATACTCGGCGCAGAAACACGCTTGCATCTCTACACACGCTGCACACGCTTCTTGCAGCAACACTTAAAATAGTGGGAAAGTGAATAAAGTTGAAAGTGAAAAGTAAAAAAGTAGGGACGCACCGAGTGCGTCCGAAACAAAAACATTCAATAATTCAGCGATTCAAAACGGGACAATGAGGAGGCAATTGGTTCTAAATGACGATGGGGCAATAATTTCCCACTATTTGCAAAATCGGGATACGGTTTTTGCAACGCCTTATGCCGTTGTTGCGCAACAACTGTTGGCTGACAAATGCCAAACAGAGAAGCGTGCAACAACCGACATCGCATCCGAACCAATGGTACAATATGGATTATTCCCCGAATTTTTCAATGTTCCATTTGCACCTGTCGATAATCCAAAATTCACTTTTATCGATCTGTTTGCTGGTATCGGTGGATTCAGAATGGCGCTGCAAAACATTGGCGGAAAATGCGTTTACTCTTCAGAATGGGACGAGCAGGCAAAAAAAACATATTTTATCAATTACGGAGAAATTCCGTTTGGCGACATAACAAAAGAATCGACAAAATCGTTCATTCCCGACAATTTTGATGTTCTGTGCGCTGGCTTTCCCTGTCAAGCCTTCTCTTTGGCGGGGAAACGATTGGGATTTGAAGAAACACGCGGCACGCTCTTTTTTGATGTGGCAGAAATTATTCGCCGCAAGCGTCCTAAAGCCTTTTTTCTTGAGAATGTTAAAGGACTGCTCATTCACGACAAAGGCAAAACTATTCAAACGATTTTGAAAGTTTTGAGGGACGATTTGGACTATTATGTTCCAACGCCACAAATTGTAAATGCAATGAATTTTGGCGTGCCACAACATCGCGAAAGGGTTTACATCGTTGGTTTCAGAAAAGACCAAAATGTGAGCGAATTTGCCTATCCCACACCAACCGACCAATCGAAAACATTTGCCGATGTAAAGGAAAAGAGTGTGGTTTCGGCCAAATACTACCTATCGACCCAATATGTGCGGACGCTTGTGGCACACAAAGAACGCCACGCCGCCAAAGGCAATGGCTTTGGCTACGAAATAATTCCCGACGACGGTGTCGCAAACGCCATAGTCGTGGGCGGTATGGGGCGCGAACGCAATCTTGTGATAGACAATCGTTTGGAAGATTTTACGCCTGTTACGCACATCAAAGGCGAAGTAAATCGCCAAGGATTGCGCAAAATGACCCCACGCGAGTGGGCGCGCTTGCAAGGTTTTCCCGATAATTTCATCATCGGAGTAGCCGATGCATCTGCATATAAGCAATTCGGAAATTCAGTTGCTGTGCCAGCTATTCAAGCCACCGCCCAAGAAATTATTAACCGCATAAAACTGAACTGACATGAGCATTTTGAAAGATTTACACATTGTCGTTTCTGGCGACACACAAGCGGGAATCTTGTTCGAAAACATATTTCCGAACAAAACATTTTTGGATATTTCGTATGAAAAACCATCGCAATATATCAAAATATATTGGGACGAATTTGTGCGAAAAGGGAAGCCAAATTTGAACGGACAATTTTTCGAAATTCTTATCAGCACACTGTTGTATAGAGAGCATCTTCTCCCCTTTTATTTGCAGGCAAAAGTGGCGTTTGTGCCAAATGTTAATTTCGATATTTTGTTGTATAGCAAGGAGTATGGTCCGATAAGCCTTTCGCTAAAAACGAGTCTGCGCGAACGCTACAAACAGGCTGATTTAGAGTCGATTGCACTCAAATATGTACACCGTAAAGCCAAATCTTTTCTCTTGACAATGGAAGAAAACGAAGGTGCAAAGGTTAAGGAAAAAATCCTATCGGGCGATGTTATTGGCATCGATGGAGTTGTGATTTGCTCCCTGCAAGACATTGATATTTTGATAGAGAAACTGCATCGTATCAACTTTGAATTGGCAGGTACAGTAAGCATAATTCAAAGTTCTCACATTGTGCAAGAATAACCCAAACAGCCAGAAAAAGTTTATAGGTTATAGGTTATAGGTTATAGGTTATAGAAGATAGAGTAAAGACAAAAGACCAATTATTTGAAAATTTGAAAATTTGAATATTGTTTTGCCTCACAGACTTTCACTAACGCGCTAAACTTCTCAACTTTTCAACGACCAATCAACCAATCAACTGATCAACTAATCAACCTAATTTGAAATTTGAAATCTGAAATTAAAAAAAGTTTACCATGAAAAATCAAAAAACCAACACTCTGGCCATCGCTGTGATGTTTTGCCTGTTCTTTATGATTGCCTTCGTTACGCATTTTGCGGGTTCGATGGGCGTGATTGTAAAAAATCAGTTCCTTGGCGACAGCAGTAGCGCGAAGGCACTTTCGCAACTCGGTTCGCTTGCCAATTTCATCGCTTACGCCTGCATGGGCATTCCAGGCGGCCTCATTCTTAAACGCCGCGGCTACAAATTTACGGCACTTTTGGCCGTTTGCATCGGTTTGGTGGGTGTCGCCATTCAGTGGATTTCGGGGCCTGCCGAGTCGTTTCTCGTCTATGTGATTGGCGCACTCGTTGCCGGATTCTCGATGTGTCTGCTCAATATCGTGGTCAATCCAATGCTCAACACGCTGGGCGGCGGCGGCAACACAGGCAACCGCTTGATGCAGTTTGGCGGTTCGTGCAACTCGATTGGCGGCACGCTTGCCCCCGTTTTGCTAGGCTATCTGATTGGTAGCAATTTCGAAAACGCTTCGGTGGGCGATGTGGCACCAGCCATGATTATCGCTATGGTGATTTTTGCGCTTGCAGCGGTCATCATCGGTTTTACAAAAATTCCAGAACCGCACATGGAAACGCCCGAAGAGCGTGCCGCTCGCAAGGCTGGACGCATTGTCAAAGACGAACACAGCCCACTTTCGTTCCGCCATTTTGTGTTGGGAGCAGTGGCCATTTTCCTCTATATGGGCTTGGAAATCGGCATTCCAAACACGGCAAATGTCTATTTTTCTGAAATAAAATGGATTGGTCCAGCACTCACAGGTGCTATGATTAGCGGCTATTTTCTCTGTATGATGATAGGCCGACTTTGTGGCGGATTGCTTGGCGGCAAAGTGTCGTCGCGGGCGATGTTGGCGGCCACCGCCTTGCTTGGCATTGTTTTTTGCCTCTGCATTATGTTCTTGCCCGAATCGATCACAGTTTCGCTGTTTGGCAAAACAATCCCGCTGGCACTCGTTTTTGTGATGCTTTGCGGACTTTGTACCTCCATCATGTGGGGCGCAATTTTCAACCTCGCCACCGAAGGTTTGGGACGCTACACAGCCACGGCATCAGGCATTTTCATGACTCTCGTTTGCGGCGGCGGCATCATCCCATTTTTGCAAAATTTGCTGGCCGACCACATCGGCTCGTTGCAGAGTTACGGACTGCTGGCCATTTGTATGCTTTACCTTGTCTATTACGCATTTTTTGGCTCGAAAAATGTGAATACCGACATCAAAACTGAATAAACAGAAAATCCCAGATATTATGGAAAAACCTTATGTAGTCGGCATCGACATCGGTGCTACAACCGCCAAAATTGGGCTCGTCGATATGCGCGGCAATGTGCTGGCGCAGACCGCCATTCGCAGTAACGATACCACTGACGCTCAGCAGTTTATCGACAATTTATGCGACGCTGTGCGCAAAATAGTGGAGCAAAATTACAGCCTGTCGCAAATTCGCGGCATCGGCATTGGCGCACCCAACGCCAATTTCTACAAAGGCACCATCGAAAACACGGTGAATCTCACTTGGGGCGGTGCAAAAATCATTCCGTTTTCGGAGATGATGACGGCGTGTATCGGTCTGCCAGTGCGCATTACCAACGATGCCAACGCCGCCGCAGTGGGCGAAATGACCTACGGCGTGGCGCGCGGCATGAAAAATTTTATCATGATAACGCTCGGCACTGGCGTTGGCTCGGGCATTGTGGTGAATGGCGAAGTGCTGCTCGGCCACGACGGTTTTGCTGGCGAACTTGGGCATGTAACTATGATACGCAACAACGGTCGCCTCTGCGGCTGCGGCAAAACGGGCTGCCTCGAAGCCTACGCATCGGCCACAGGCGTGGCGCGCACCGCACGCGAACTGCTCGAAACGACCGACCGTCAGAGCCTTTTGCGCAACATTCCGCCCGAGGACATCACCTCGAAAGATGTGTTCGACGCAGCAAAGCAGGACGACGAATTGGCTTGCGAAATTTTCTCTTTCACAGGCAAAATGCTCGGCGAGGCGTTGGCCGATTTTGTGGCATTCAGTTCGCCCGAAGCCATCGTGCTGTTTGGCGGCCTCACCAAAGCGGGCGACCTCATCATGAAACCTGTAGTCGAAAGCATGAACGCCAATGTGATGCCACTCTGGAAAAACAAAATCAAAGTGCTGCTCTCGCAACTAAAAGAGTCCGACGCCGCCATTCTCGGTGCAAGCGCACTGGCGTGGGAGTTGTGATGTGGCAGAGCCGCGATGACAAATTTTTAGTAGCAAGATGTGAGTAGCAAGTAGCAAGTAGAGATTTTAAGAGCATAGAAAATAGAGCATAGACAAAATCAGTGTGAAAGTCTATAAAGCGAAAAGTGAAAAGTAGGGACGCACCGAGTGCGTCCGAAACGATTCAACAGTTCAACGATTAAACGCTTCAACAACCAATTACCCCAATCAACCCCAATCTGTAACTCTAAAACTTGAAACAATAAGAAAAACAAATAAAATATGTACAGAACAGTAACTTGCGGCGAACTCCGCGCCGCCAACGCAGGACAAACGGTAACCCTTGCCGGCTGGGTGCAACGCATCCGCAAAATGGGCGGTATGACTTTCATCGACTTGCGCGATCGCTACGGCATTACGCAACTGGCTTTCAATCAGGAGGTTGATGCCGACTTGTGCGACCGCGCCAATCGCCTCGGACGCGAATTTGTGATACAAGCCACAGGCACGGTGGCCGAGCGTTACAGCAAAAACGCCCACATGCCGACGGGCGACATCGAAATCATTGTTTCGGCACTGAATGTGCTGAACGAGTCTGCCACGCCGCCATTCACCATCGAGGACGAAACCGACGGCGGCGACGACCTGCGCATGAAATACCGCTACCTCGACCTGCGCCGTGCGTGCGTGCGCCAAAACCTCGAACTGCGCCACAAAATGGCGTTCGAAGTGCGCCGTTACCTCGATGAACAGGGATTTTTGGAGGTGGAAACGCCCGTTTTGGTCAATTCTACGCCCGAAGGTGCCCGCGATTTTGTGGTGCCAAGCCGCATGAACCCAGGACAATTCTACGCCCTGCCACAAAGTCCGCAAACACTCAAACAACTGCTGATGGTCAGCGGGTTCGACCGTTATTTTCAGATTGTGAAGTGCTTCCGCGACGAAGATCTGCGTGCCGACCGTCAGCCCGAATTTACGCAAATCGACTGCGAAATGTCGTTCGTCGAGCAGGAAGATATTTTGAACATGTTCGAGGGCATGAGCCGCCATCTGTTCAAGGCCATCAAAGGCATCGACCTGCCAAAATTGCCGCGCATGACATGGGCTGACGCTATGAAATTCTACGGCAGCGACAAGCCCGACACGCGTTTCGATATGCGTTTTGTGGAACTGATGGAGGTGCTGCAAGGCCACGGATTCGGCGTGTTCGACAGTGCAGCCTACATCGGCGGCATCTGTGCCAAAGGGGCGGCCGCCTACACACGCAAGCAAATCGACCAACTGACCGACTATGTGCGCCGTCCGCAAATTGGCGCAAAAGGCTTGGTTTATGCTCGCATCGAAGCCGATGGCACGGTGAAATCGAGCGTCGATAAATTCTACACGCAAGAGGTGCTGCAACAACTCAAGGTCGCTATGAACGCCGAAGCAGGCGACTTGATTCTGATTTTGAGCGGCGACGACGCCATGAAAACGCGCAAACAACTCTGCGAATTGCGCCTCGAAATGGGACGCCAACTCGGACTGCGCGACCCGAACAAATACAGTTGCCTCTGGGTGGTCGATTTCCCAATGTACGAGTGGAGCGACGAGGAGAACCGCCTGATGGCGATGCACCACCCATTCACCGCGCCCAAACCCGAAGACATTCCGCTGCTCGACACCGACCCAGCTAGCGTGCGCGCCAACGCCTACGATATGGTGATAAACGGCGTCGAAGTGGGTGGCGGCAGTATCCGCATACACGATGCAAAATTGCAGGAAAAGGTGTTCGAAATTCTCGGATTCACGCCCGAACAGGCACAAACCAAGTTCGGATTCCTGATGAACGCCTTCAAATTTGGTGCGCCTCCACACGGCGGTTTGGCCTACGGACTCGACCGTTTCGTGTCGCTTTTCGCTGGTCTGGACAGCATCCGCGACTGCATCGCCTTCCCCAAAAACAACCAAGGCCGCGATGTGATGCTCGGTGCTCCCAGCCTCATCGACCAAATCCAACTCGACGAACTGAAACTGAAAGTAGATGTGAAAGAGTAGCAAAAAATTTTGAAAGGTTATAGGTTAGAGGTTATCGTTTATAGAACATAGATTGTAGGGACGCACCGAGTGCGTCCGAAATGCTTCAACAGTTCAACGATTCAATAAATAACCAAATAACCAAATAACCAGAAACCTAGAAACCAAAATTGCGTTAGCAATGTTGAAAACCAACGACTAAAATGCCAAAAATCGTAGTTCTCACTGGGGCGGGCATTTCGGCGGAGAGCGGTCTGGGCACTTTCCGCGACAACGACGGCCTTTGGGCGCGCTACCGCATCGAAGATGTCTGCACGCCCGAAGCACTGGCACGCAATCGCGCTTTGGTCATCGATTTTTACAACCAACGCCGCCGCGAGACGCTGGCTGCCCAACCCAATGCGGCGCACCTTGCGCTGAAACGCCTCGAGGAGCAGTTCGATGTGCATATCGTTACGCAAAACATCGACAATCTGCATGAACGCGCTGGCAGTCAGCACATTACGCATTTGCACGGCGAGATAACCAAACTGCGCAGCAGCCGCAACGAACTGGCCACTGTGCCGCTCGAAGGGTGGGAGCAACCGCTCGATGCGCGCCACCCCGATGGGTCGCTGCTGCGGCCGTTCATCGTCTTTTTTGGCGAGTCGGTGCCGCTACTGCCGCGCGCTATCGAGGAGGTGGAGCAGGCCGATATTTTCATCGTTGTCGGCACTTCGCTGGCGGTCTATCCTGCCGCCTCGCTGGTCTATTATGTCCGCCCGAGCGTGCCGATCTACTTGGTTGATCCAGGCAATCCCGACACGCACGCCATCACCAATCCGTTCACGCACATTCGGGCGGCGGCTTCGGTGGGCGTGCCGCAATTAGTCGATGAACTATTGCAAAAGTACAAGCCCTAATTTATTGAAAATCAAGCAATTCGGCAGTAGTTCAATATCGCCTCGGCAATGAGTTGATGTCCCGCCTCGTTGGGGTGCATGCCGTCGGGGCAGTAGTAGTCGCTCAGGTCGCGCTGCTCGAGAAACACGCTGCTGATGTCGATGACTGGAACGCGTTGTTCCACCGCAATTTTGAACACTTCGAGGTTGTACTGCTCGTGCCAATTTTGAATGTAATTGACATTCTGCCCGATGAACTGCATGATTTTGGCGCGGTCGAGCCCTTGACACACATGGTCGAAAAACAGTTGCCCATCGATGGGCGGCAGCGAGAGCAGCACAGGCCGACCGCCCAGCGCACGCACCTTGCGCACCACCTCGATATAGGTCTGCCGAAACGCCTCGAGCGTTGTGAACGGCTGGTGTTTGCCTTCGGGGTCGGCTGCCACAGCGCCCCAATCGAAGTTGCAGTCGTTGCCGCCGAATTCCAGCACCACATAGTCGCCTTGCGCTATTTTTGTGCTGTTCATACTCAGGCTTTTCATACCGTTTATAATGGTGCTGCCGAAGCGCGCCAAATTGTTGATTGGGAAACCGAATTTGCGCTCGCAGCGCGCCACAAACGAATTGTCGCTCAATTTGTATTTCACCACACCTTTGTCAAGCAGTTGTGGGTCGGCCACTACACCCTTCATAATCGAGTCGCCGAATGTTAGAATTTTTGCCATAGTTAGAAAATTTTCAGATTGATTCTGGCTGCAAAAATAGAGATTTTGCCTGCCGCTTCCAAAGAAAAGTGATGTATGGCGAAAAATGACGCAGAAACCTTGTTTTGGTATCGAAAAGGCTGTTTTTAGGGACGAAAATCGAAAATTTTTACTTTCATCACACTTTTTTGGTATCAAAAGTGATAAAATTCGACACTTTTTTTGTACCTTTGCAGGGTCAAAATCGAGCAAAACCGACACGCACCATGACTAAAATTGCCAACGCCTTCTATTCGTGGAAATTTATTTTCGCTTGGGTGCTCTGCATCACCCTTTGGACGATACTTTTCCCAGTCATCTATATGCCTACATTCGGTTGGTCTTACGAAGTTATTTGGGACACGCACGCCACCTTCCGCATCTCGATACTCACCGCCATCGTCTTTGGCGTAACGCTGGTGAGCCGCCTATTGCTCTATTTCTGCACGCGCCACAACCACTTGACCATCTTCGAACACATCGTTTGGCTGCTGTGCGAACTCATTGTGCTGTGCCTCTTTTGCGACCTGTTTCTCGCATTACACGCGCATTGCGGCTATTTCGACCTGCTACCAAAAATACTGATGTGCGCTTCGTTGTCGCTGGTGATTCCCTACGGCATTTTGTGGCTGGCGGGCGAAAAAAGCCAAAGCGACACCACGGTAACCGAAAATGCCGCGCTCATTGCCGACCTGAAGGCGGGCGCAGAACATGCGGCCGAAAATGCCGTGCGCTTCTGCGACAGCAAAGGCAATGTGAAACTCGCCGTCGATACAAACAGCTTATTTTACATTGCATCGGCGGGAAATTATGTCGATATTTGCTACGAAAATCGCGGGAAAATGGCGCGTTACAGTCTGCGCAACTCGATGAAAGGCATCGAAGCGGCCTGCGAGGCGAACCAGATAGTGCGCTGCCACCGCTCGTACTACATCAATCTGCAAAAAGTGAAACTGATAAAGCACCTCAGCAGCGGCCTTTTCGCCGAACTGAACGCCGACGGCATCGACGACATTCCTATCTCGCCCATCTATTCGGGTAGGGTAGTGGAACTCTTTTCGGCACTAGCACCGCAATGATAATTGATAGTAGCAAGTAGTAAGTAGCAAGTAGCAAGAATAGATTTTAAGAACATAGAATATAGAACATAGACTATGACAACCTGAAACATAGAAACAGCGCGCAGCGCGAAAAACTTAGAAACATAGAAACCGACAACTAGAAATAAGAAATAATAAGGAATATGTCCAAAATCAATCTGAATTACGCAAAATTGGAGGAGAATTACCTCTTTGTGGAGGTGGCGCAGCGTACCGCTAACTTCCAGAAAGCGCACCCCGAGGCGCATGTGATAAAACTTGGCATTGGCGATGTTACGCGCCCCATTGCTGCGGTGGCGGCCGACGCTATGATGCGTGCCAACGAGGAGTTGAAACACGCCGAGACATTCCGCGGATACGGTCCCGAACTCGGCTACAAATTTGCCAAAGCCGCCGTGCAACGCTACTACGCGCACCGTGGTGTGGCGGTCGATTTCGACGAACTGACCATCGGCGACGGCATCGGCTCCGATTTGGCCAACATCACCGACCTGTTTGCGTCGGACAACGCTGTGCTGATTCCCGATCCCGTCTATCCGCTCTACCAAGCCACTTCGATAATGGACGGTCAGCGTTTGACCTATCTCGAATGTTCGGTCGAAAACAATTTTTTGCCCACGCCGCCCGATTTTCCGTCGGATATGATTTACCTCTGCTCGCCCAACAACCCCACAGGTGCCACATTCGACCATCAGCAACTGAAAGCGTGGGTCGATTACGCCAATGCGTGCGGCGCAATCATCTTGTACGATGCCGCCTACGAGCGTTTCATCACCGAGGCAGACAAACCGCATTCTATCTTCGAAATCGATGGAGCGCGAACCTGCGCCATCGAGTTTTGCAGTATGTCGAAAACGGCGGGATTCACCAGCGTACGCAGCGGTTGGACTTTTGTGCCGAAAGAACTTGTGCGCGACGGCATGAACCTAAACCGCATGTGGCAACAACGCCAATCGACCAAATACAACGGTTCGCCCTACGCCACGCAGCGCGGTTTGGAGGCCGCCCTGTCGGACGACGGCCTGCGCCAAGCCGACGAAAACATCGCCTACTACAAGCAAAATGTGAAGACAATAACCGATGTGCTCGACCGAAAGGGCATTTTTTACAGCGGCGGCATCAATTCGCCGTACATTTGGTTGCGCTGCCCGAATGGTATGCGCTCGTGGAACTTTTTCGACTATCTGCTAAACACTGCGCAAGTGGTCGGCACGCCGGGTGTCGGGTTTGGCCAGCACGGCGAAGGCTTTTTCCGCCTTTCGACCTTCAACACGCACGAAGCCACCCAAGAGGCCATGGAGCGTGTGGAACGATTGATAAATTGATAATGCAAAGTTATAAAACATAGAAGATATAGGGTAGAACATAGACAAAAGGGGCGCATAGAAAAAGCAATCGCATTTTTCAAATAAACAGGCAAAATGGACAATGCAATACTCTTTTGGTGGGACAAATACACACCTGTAACACAAAACGCACTTGGCTGGGACGATAGTTTGATTGACGAAGCGCAATTCGATGGCTACACCGACCTATGCGAATGGCTGCTGCTGTGCAGAAATATGGAAATCAAATTTCTATACAACGGACTTTTATACGAAATCACAACACTCAAACTGGAAAGCACACACATCGAACGCCAAGGCACCATCACCTACCGCAATATCGACAACGCCGACTATTTCGACTGCTGGCATCTGTGCCAATTCAAAATCAACCCAAACTGGAACGGCAAATACCTGAAAGACAAATTCGACACCAACCACGCCGAACGCTACATCGGTTTTGGCTCTACCGACGCAGAATTTGTCGAAAATGCACAAATAGACGGCATCGCCCTGAAACAGGCACTACAACACGCCTACATCGTCAATATAGGTTGACCACCACTGCCGCTTCGTTTGTGTAGCACAAAACGAAATAACTGAAAGACTACAGGGAATTTCTATAAATTTCTTTGTAGTGATTTCTGATTTTTGAGATAGCAGGTGTTTGGCTTGAACGAAAGCGCAATGCGGTGGCATTATAATTGATTGAAAATCAAAGAGATGCAGTCAAAAAACAAATAGTGCACAAAAATATTCATGAATTCACCATATTATAAACTTTTTATGAATTTATTACTGTCCGCTAAAACTTTTTGTGAGGTAAAAAATCAGGGCTGGATTCCTCGTTGGAATTCAGCCCCTTTTTGGTTATCTTTGGATTGCAAAAAAAAACGATAACCATGAGCAAAAGTACACATTTTAGCGGATAGCCAGTGTTCGGACAAATAATAAATGGTTCAATACATTTAGAAAAAAATCTCTAAAGTTGTATTGAACATAAACTTTCAACTTTTCGCTGGAATGGCTTCGAGGGTGGCGACGATGAAACGCCAGAAGCGTTCGACGCTGGCGATGTTCACCTTTTCGTCGGGCGTGTGAGGATGGCGCATCGTAGGACCAACCGACACCATATCCAAACGCGGCTCGGTGGCACCGATGATGCCGCACTCCAAACCAGCGTGCACCACGCGCACTACGGCTGGCTTGCCAAACTCTTTTTGATAGACATCGGCCATCGTTTTTAGTATGGGCGAGTCCATATTGGGATTCCAGCCCGAATAGCCGCCCGAAAATTCCACTTTGGCACCCGCCAACGCAAATACGCTCTCGATCATCGAAGCGAGTTCCTCTTTTTTGCTATCGACCGAACTGCGCAGCAAGCATCTCACGCTGATGTCGGTGCTATTGGCCACAACGATGGAGAGGTTTGTCGAGGTTTCGACCGTGTCGGGAATCTCTGGAATCATGCGGAAAACGCCATTGGGGCACGCCGTTACAGCGTTCACAAAGTCGTCTTGTATCTCTTCGGGAATGAGTGCGTCGGGCAGTTCCACTTGGCGCACTTCGACAAAAATGCCGTTTTCGATGGCTTTGTATTCGTCGTTGAATGTTTCGGCGTACTCTTCGGCCAGTTTTTCAATCTCTTTTTTATTGTCGGCAGGAATTGTAATCACGGCTTTGGCTTCGCGCGGAATGGCGTTGCGCATATTGCCGCCTTCGACCGATGCCAAACGCGCTTCGTACTGCATAATCGCCTCTTTCAGAAAACGGAAGAGCAGTTTGTTGGCGTTGGCGCGACCGCAGTCGATTTCGAGCCCCGAATGGCCGCCTTTGAGTCCTTTTACCAGAATTTCGAGTGCGATATCGTCGTCGGGAACGGGCGCGCTGTTGAATTTCCAAGTCATATCAGCATCGAGTCCGCCAGCGCAACCGACATAGAGTTCGCCTTCGTCCTCCGAGTCCATATTCAGCAGAATATCGCCTTGCAGCAGTCCCGCTTCCATGCCGAATGCGCCCACCATGCCAGTCTCTTCGTCGATGGTGAAAAACGCTTCGATAGGACCGTGTTTCAACTCTTTGCTTTCGAGTACGGCCATGGCTGCTGCCACACCGATGCCGTCGTCAGCGCCGAGTGTAGTGCCGTCGGCTGTAACCCAATCGCCGTCGATGTAGGCTGTGATGGGGTCTTTGACAAAATCGTGCTGTTTGTCGCTATTTTTTTGCGGCACCATGTCGAGGTGCGCTTGCAGCACCACTGGTGTGCGGTTTTCCATGCCGGGCGTGGCAGGTTTGCGTATCAGCACGCTGCCTGTCTTATCGACGATGGTTTCCAAACCAAGCGCATGGCCAAAATCGACCATAAATTTTGTTACTGCCTCCATGTGGTGCGACGGACGCGGCACTTGCGTCAGTTTGTAGAAATTGCTCCACAGGGCTTTCGGTGCCAATTCTCGAATTTCCATAGTTTGTTCTGTTTTTTTGTCGGTTTACAGCGCAAAGGTAGTAAAAAAAGAGAAAACGCTACGCATTTTATCGACATTTTTTTGCAAAAAGATGCTAATTCACCGCAATTTTGTGCGTGTGGTTGCCGATTTTTACTAGATAAATGCCCGCATTTGGCAGTGTAAGGGTCTGATTTTCAACCTGTTTTTCGTGGCAGACGATTGCGCCGCTGGCGTTGTAGATGGTCAGTGGTGCGCTGTTGGCTTGCGCTATGCTGATTTGGCGGCCGTGAACGGTAATTTGCGGCAGTTCGGTGCTGGCCTCGAGCGCAGTAGGCGTGCGCCCATCGATGATTTGAGTGGCGTAGTAGGCCACCATGCCGTGTGTAGTGTCACCAGCCACAATGTTGAGCGCACTGCGGTTGAGTATGGTTGCCAAACTGGTGCAACCACGAAACGCATAATCCTCAATCAATTGCAGCGTTGTTGGCAGTTCGAGCGCAAATAGAGCCGTATTTTCGAATGCGCTGCGCCCGATGGTTCTCAAACTTTTGCCCAGATAGAGCAACGACAAATCGCTACAGCCGTCGAATGCGTTTGCGCCAATGGATTCGAGTTGCGTGTTTTGGAAATTGGCGATTTGCAGATAGAAACACTCGGTAAATGCGTTGCGCTCAATCGTTTTCAAACCTGTGCCAAAATTGACTTCGGCCAGTGCCGAGCATTTCTGAAATGCGCCGTTTCTTATGGTAACAACACTGTTGGGCAGCGTTACGCTGGCAATGCCGCTGTTGTAGGCGAATCCGTTGATTTCGGTCAGTCCATCGGGCAGTGTAATGTTGCCATCAAGTGCGCGTGGCACTAAAAAGATAGCCAGCGGCGAACGCTCGTACATAATGCCGTCGGTAACAATAAATCTTGGATTTTTGGCATCGATAGTAACTGTTTTTAGAGCATCGCACTTCGAAAAAGGATCAAGGCCTGTAGCTGTAACCGACGCTGGCAGTGCAAGAGAAGTCATCAGTGTGCTGTTGGCAAAGGCACTTCCGCCGAGAGCCGTAACGGCGTAGGTTTCTTCGTCGTAGACGAACGATGCTGGAATCGTAATGTCGCCTACATACAAATCGGTTGGCTGGTAGTAGAGCCAGCCATCTTCTGGACTGGTTTGACTGGCGTGTTGGCGGCAGACGACGGTGGCAGTTTTGGCCGTTTCGTCGATGCGGTAGTGAATGTCGTTTACCGTGATGTACTGCGTGGCGCTGGCGTGCAACAGCAGCAGAGCGAGCAGGGTAGTGGCAAATGTTCTCATAGCAGTCGGTGTTTCTGATTTCGGACAAAAGTAGATATAATTTCCCGTCCGACCAAGCCGCACCGCAATTTTAACTAACAGAAAGGAATTTTAACTTTGGTTGTGTGATTATTTGAAAATTTGAAGATTTGAAAATTTGAAGATTTGCGGTTCGACAGGCTCACCGCCCCACTTGAAACTTGAAACCAGAAATTAGAAATTGATTTTGCCCCACAGACCATCACCAATGCGTTAAACTAATCAACCAATCAACTGATCAACTTATCAACCAAAACTTTATACACTTTCAACTTTCAACAAAAATTCGTACCTTTGCAGATTGTTACACAAGTCGGATATCCGATTTTGCCTGATTGAGAGATGAAACGCTTTGTGCATTTGTTGCTTTTTTGTGCTGCTGCGCTTGTGGCTGTGGCCAAACCGTTCACCGTGGTGATCGATGCGGGGCATGGCGGCAAAGACCCAGGCGCACTGGGCGCACGCGGACGCGAAAAGGACATCAATCTGAATGTGGCACTCAAATTTGGCCGCTTGGTGAACGAAAATATGCCCACGGTGAAAGTGGTTTACACGCGCGACAAAGATGTGTTTGTGCCGCTGCAAGACCGCTGCACGATAGCCAACAAAGCCAACGGCGACCTCTTTGTGTCGATTCATGTGAACGCCTCGAAATCGAGCGCGGCCTACGGAGTCGAAACTTACACCATCGGCTTGTCAAAATCGGATGCCAACTTCGAGGTGGCGAAGCGCGAAAACTCGGTGATTCTGCTCGAAGATGGCTACAAAGAGCGTTACCAAGGCTTCGACCCACGCTCGCCCGAATCGTACATCATGTTCGAGTTTATGCAGTCGAAGTTTAGCGACCAAAGCATCGAAATGGCGGCCTACACGCAGGACGAATTCATCGAAATGAAACGCTACAACCGCGGCGTGCGGCAAGAGAATTTTTGGGTGCTGCACCAAACCAAAATGCCGAGCGTGCTGATTGAGTTGGGCTTCATCTCGAACCGCGAAGAGGAGAAATATCTGCTCTCCGACGAAGGTCAGCAAGAGTTGGCACTCTCCATTTTCCGCGCTTTCGAACGCTACAAACACGAGTACGACCGCAAAAATACCGTGTCGGTGGTGGAGCGTCCTACCGACGATGCGCCTGTGAAACCAACCACGCCAACCAAGCCCGAAAAGACCACAAAGCCAGAAAAATCAGAAAAAACAACGCCAAAACCCAAAACTGAATCGGCACCAGCACTTTCGGTGGAGTACGAAAAAGGCGTGAAAGCCATCTACAAACTGCAAATTTTCACCACAAGCCAAAAAATCGACGACCCATCGGACGCGCGCTTCAAAGGGCTGGCATGCGACTACTACGAAGAGGACGGCATGTTCAAATACACGCACGGTGCCAACGCGAATCTGGGTTTTATGTTGAAACTGAAAGCCGAAATCAAAGGCAAATTTCCGCAAGCATTTATGGTGGCATTCTACAACGGCAAAAAAATAACGCTGCAAGAGGCAAAAGAGATAAATTCGCGGCGATAACCGCACAAAAATTGGCATACACCCTATAAAAAAAAGTTTTCTCTATGAAAAAGATATTTACGCGCGAAGTGAAAATCGGATTGTCGTTCATCGTGGCAATCGTCTGCATTGTGGTGGGTATCAACTACTTGAAAGGCATCAATGTGTTTGCGCCAAGCAACCACTACTACGCCAAATTCGACCGACTGGACGGTCTTGTGGTGTCGAACAATGTGATGGTGCGCGGCTACAAAGTTGGGCAGGTGAGCCATATCGCCTACGATTTTACATGCGAACACCCGTTTACAATCACTATTCTTGTCGATGACGAAGTGCGCCTGCCGCTCGGGTCGAAACTCGTTCTGTGCGACGATGGGCTGCTGGGCGGCAAGGTGATAGATGTGCGCTACGGTACCGACACGCAGTTCTACGCTTCGGGCGACACCGTTTCGTCCGACATCGATGCGGGGCTGATGGCGACCATTGCCACGCTGGTGCCGAAACTCGAAGGCACTATCGAACGCGTCGATTCGGTGCTCGAATCGGTACACCGCATCACCTCGTCGAAAGAGTTGAAAAACAGCCTCCGCTCGATAGAAACGGCCGCAGCCGACCTGAAAACCTCGTCGGCGCAACTCAAACGCTTGATGAACACGCAAGTACCAAAAATTGTGGACGATGTGAATGTTATCACTGGCGACCTGAAAAAGGTTTCTGGCGACCTGAAACAGGTGGAATTTGCCGCTCTTTTTGCGCGCATCGACCACACGGTGAACAACCTGCAACTCTTCTCCGACAAACTCAACTCGAGCGAAGGCACCATCGGCAAACTGATGAACGACAACGGCCTTTACGACAATATCAACACCACCGTTACAAGTGTGAACGATTTGGTCATCGACCTCAAGGCCAATCCGAAGCGTTATGTGCATTTTTCGCTCTTCGGTGCCAAGGAAAAGAAGAAAAAATAGCGACGATTTTAGCGCATTCTTATTTAGACTGAATCTAAATAAGCAAAAAAATGAAATAATTTTCAACTATAAAATTGTAACTCTCGAACCGCCCAAATTTCAAGCAGTTCGGGAGTTTTTTGTTCGCCTTGCGACGAATCGAAACGAAAAAATAAGTCGCTGTTTATCAGATAGTTGTGCCTAAAACGCTGAAAGTCAGAAGCCAGTTCGACCGTTTGAAAATCAAAGTGTTATAAATGTGAATTTTTCCCAAAAAATCTGACCATTTTTTTGTTTGAAAAAAGAGTGCGACCTTTGCAGCAGAAAAATTGTTGATAAAATTTCGAAAAAGATATAAACAACCAAACACTACATTTTTTTAGGACGATGATGACACCCCAAGAGTTGTGGAACAGATGTTTGAAGGTAATCAAGGACAACATACCCGATGCCGCCTATGCGACATGGTTTGAACCGATTGTCCCGCTGAAGTACGAAAACGGCGAATTTGTGCTGCAAGTGCCGAGCATGTTTTTCTACGAGTATATCGAAGAGAAATTTGCCGAACTGCTGCGCGTAACGCTCTACCGCGAGGTGGGGCAGGGCACAAAACTGCTCTACCAAATTCGTGTGGACAAAGCCTCGACCACAACTCTTCCGTCGGCCAACCAAAATGCCGTAGAAACCGTGCCAGAGCAGGTGCGCTCCATCATCAACGACCCGTTCCAACGCGTGGTGCAAAAGGAGATTGATCCGCAGTTGAACGCCGCCTACAGTTTCAACACCTACATCGAAGGGGCGAGCAACAAACTGGCGCGCGCCGCTGGCGTGAGCATCGCCAACGAACCGGGCAAAACCATCTTCAACCCGCTGTTTCTTTACGGAAAATCGGGCGTTGGCAAAACGCACTTGGTAAACGCCATCGGCATTATGGCCAAGCAACTCTATCCCGAAAAACGCGTGCTGTATGTCTCGGCAAATCTGTTCCAAATTCAATATACTGACGCTGTGCGCCGCAACGAAACGAACGATTTTTTGAACTTCTACAGCAACATCGATGTGCTGATTTTGGACGATATCCACGAATTTATGGACAAGGTGGGTACGCAGAAGACATTTTTCAACATCTTCAACCACCTGCACCAAAACGGCAAGCAGATAATCATGACTTGCGACCGCGCGCCGGGTTCGCTCGAAGGCATGGAAGAGCGGCTGCTCACACGCTTCAAATGGGGCTTGAGTGCCGAAATAGAGATGCCCGATTTTGAACTGCGCAAAGCCATTCTGAAGAGCAAAATATACAAAGACGGACTCGAAGTGCCCGAAGAGGTGATCGACTATATCGCCGAAAATGTAACCGACAGCGTGCGTAACCTCGAAGGCGTGTTGGTGTCGCTGCTGGCGCACGCCACGCTTACCGACGAAGATATCGACCTTGCTTTGGCCGAAAAAGTTGTGGGCAAAGTGGTGGCTCCCGCCAACAATGTCATTTCGGTGGAGAAAATCAGAGATATGGTGTGCGACTATTTTGCGCTGCCGCTCGAATCGTTCATGTCGAAAACGCGCAAACGCGAAATCGCTACGGCGCGGCAGGTGGCGATGTACCTCTCGAAGCAGTACACCAAAAGTTCGCTCTCGGCCATCGGCAAACTGATTGGCGGCCGCGACCACGCCACCGTGCTGCACGCTTGCGGCGTAGTGAACGACCTGATGGACACCGACAAAAGTTTCCGCATGAGCGTAAAAGAACTCGAACAACAACTGCTGAAGAATTAGGAGTGATGCGGCAAAGCCGCAATTTCAGAATTTCAAATTTCAGAATTTCAAATTTCAGGATTTCAAATTTCAAATTGTAGGGACGCACCGAGTGCGTCCGAGAAGGTTAGCGGTTATAGGTTAGAGTTTATAGGGAACAGATCAAGACAAAGACTAAAACCAAAGGCTTTTCCCCTTCGGGGAAAATGGGAAAAGAGGCCACAAGAAAAATTAACAATAAATAATGAATAATGAATAATACTCGCAGCCTTTCGGCTACCGACAATTCTTAAATTCTTAAATTCTGAAACTTGCGCGCAGCGCAACCAGAAACCAGAAATTAGAAATATAGAAACTCGTCAACGATAAAAATTCATCTTCGATAAAAAATGGTTAGGAGAGGCATCCAAGAGCGTTAGCGTTTTTGGATGTTCTTTTTCGCCGAAAACGCATGGCAAACGCTTACGACATACTCACCATTCTTGGACCGACGGCTTCGGGCAAAACCGCTTTGGCTGTGGCTTTGGCGTCGCGGTTCGATGGCGAAATTCTCAGTGCCGACTCGCGGCAGGTTTATCGCGGTATGGACATTGGCACAGGCAAAGATTTGGCGGAATACACCGTCGCCGAGCGTGCCATTCCGTACCACCTTATCGACATTGCCGACGCTGGCTACAAGTACAATCTGTTCGAGTATCAGCGCGATTTTGCGGCGGCGTACAAGACGGTTGTCGCGCGCCACAAAACGCCGATTTTGTGCGGTGGCACAGGACTTTACATCGAGGCGGTGTTGGGCGGTTACCAACTGGTGGCTGTACCCGAAAATGCGGAACTGCGCGCCGCTCTGGCGGACAAAACGCTGCCCGAACTTGCCGACATTCTGCGCGGCTACAAAACCCTGCACAACACCACCGACATCGACACGCCAAAACGCGCCATTCGCGCCATCGAAATTGCCGATTACAGCCGCCAACACCCCGAATTGCAGCCCACTGGCGAGCGGTTGCGCCCGCTCATCGTTGGGGTGAACATCGACCGCGAACTGCGCCGCAAAAAAATTACGGAACGCCTGCACCAACGGTTAGAATCGGGCATGATCGAAGAGGTGGAGCGTCTGTTGCAGGCTGGCATTCCGCCCGAAAATCTGACCTACTATGGATTGGAGTACAAGTCCGTAACTCTCTATCTGACAGGCGTTTTGACTTACGAAACGATGGTGGCGCAACTCGAAATAGCGATACACCAGTTTGCCAAACGCCAGATGACATGGTTTCGTGGCATGGAGCGGCGCGGTTTTGCCATCAACTGGCTCGACGCCACTTGGCCGATGGCCGAAAAAGTCGATTTTGTCGAAAAACTGTGGCTCAAAAAACGGTAAATCGTCGCTTTTCGCAAAAATAATTGCCACAGTGCGAGTTTATTCTGATTTTTTTTTACTACCTTTGCAAACTGGTAGCGCAATGGCACGCAATGCGCAGCGAATTGTGCGAAAAAGTTTGGTAAAAGTTTAATAATCAAGCAATTATGGCGAAAATTAAGAAACAAGAAGAAGATGTAAAAATGGAAAGTGTGCAGGAAGCGTTGAGCCGTTCCGAAGCATTTCTCGAAAAATATCGCAGACAAATACTCATTGTCGGTGGCGTTGTAGTGGCCGTGGTGGTGGCAATTTTGCTCATTCACACCTACTACATGGTGCCGAAAAACGAGGAGGCGCAAGAGGCGATGTTGCCTGCTGTGGCTGCGTTCGAAAACGACCAGTACGAGTTGGCGCTGCGTGGCGACGAAGAAAACGACGGTTTTGCCGCCATCGTCGATGAATATGGCATGACCGATGCCGCCGAACTGGCCGCCTACTACGCTGGTGTGTGCGCCTACAACTTGGGCGAATACCAAGAGGCCGCCGACTATTTGAAGGGCGTTGATAACCGCTCGGTGAACCTTGCTCCAGCCGCAAAAATGTTGCTCGGCGACTGCTATGTGCAACTCGACGAGTACGGCAAAGCGGTGAAATGTTTTGAAAAGGCTGCGAAACACGAAAATCTGCTGATTGCACCGAAAGCCCTGAAAAAAGCCGGTTTGGCTTACGAGAAAATGGGCGAATACGCCAAGGCCGCCAAAGCCTACACAAAAATCAAAGAGACCTATTTTCAGTCGCAAGAGGCCGTCGATATCGAAAAATATATCGACCGTGCCAACGCGCTGGCCAAGTAAAAAAGCCTGAAAAATAGACTTGAAAACCGTTTTGGGCTTGTGTCCGAAGCGGATTTTTTTTACAAATTAGGTTGATTGGTTGATTAGTTGATTAGTTGATTGGTTTAACGCATTAGTAAAAGTCTGCAAGGCAAAATAATTTTCAAATAATCAAATAACCAAATCAACAAATAACAATCAACTATAAGAACTTAAAGACATAGAAACAGCGCGTAGCGCGAGAAACGGACGCACGCGGTGCGTCCCTACTTTCTCACTTTTATACTTTCACACTTTCACACTATTTTGATTTATGGCAACAAAATATCACAATTTGAGCGATTACGATGCGCAGGCCATGCCCGATAGGCAAGAGGTTCAGAATCAGCACTATGCCATTGTTGTGGCCGACTGGAACGACAATGTAACCTTTCGTCTGCTCGATGGTGCGATTGATGCGCTGATAGAGAACGGCGTGCGGCGCGAAAACATCACGGTAAAGCATGTCCCTGGCACTTTCGAACTTACTTTTGCTGCAAAAATGATACTGCGCGAGCAGTCGTCGGTGAATGCAGTCATCGTCATTGGGTGCGTTGTGCAGGGCGATACGCCGCATTTCGACTTTGTGTGCCGTGGTGTAACGCAGGGCATTGCCGCGCTCAACGCCGACGAAAAATACCGCGTGCCGATTATCTTCAGTGTGCTGACTACCAACACGATGCAGCAAGCCCTCGACCGTGCAGGTGGTTCGCTCGGCAACAAAGGTGTGGAGGGCGCTGTTACCGCCATCAAAATGGCAAATCTGTTTTAGTGCGAACAATTTTCGCGTCGTGCGGGATTGGTAATCCCATGCTCACTATATTTATAAGGATTTGCCATTCGTTTTTTTTGTTCATTTCTTTTGACGACCAAAAAAAAACGAACCAATTTTGCGAGTTAGCGAGCGCAAATGAAAACTCGTTTTCGATTTGCCGAGCGTGAGCAAAATCA
>CAVKTI010000012.1:0-43596 GCA_963659365.1 Acutalibacteraceae bacterium
CCTTTTCAGACTCACAAAGTTATACGCCTAATCCCCTAGATTTATCGGGTGAGCCCAAATTTAGTGGGCAACCGAAATATCCAAGCGTCGACAAGATTCCAACAACCAAAACGCCCAACTCCAGCAGAGTTGGGCGTTGAGTTTATCTTTCGCTGCGGCGTTTATTTCGCTTTGGCGGCCTTTTTCACGATGGCTTGGAATGCTTCGGGGTGGTTCATGGCGAGGTCGGCCAGCACCTTGCGGTTCATGGCGATACCTGCTTTGTGCAGCGCACCCATCAGTTGCGAGTACGACAGCCCCTCCAAGCGTGCCGCTGCATTGATACGCTGAATCCACAGAGCGCGGAAGTTGCGTTTCTTGTTTTTGCGGTCGCGGTAGGCGTAGAGCAGACCCTTTTCCCATGTGTTTTTGGCTACGGTCCACACATTGCGGCGTGCGCCGAAGTAGCCGCGTGTGAGTTTCAGAATTCTTTTGCGTTTCGCTCTCGAAGCGACATGATTTACTGATCTTGGCATAATTTTCTGTTTTTTTTGAATGTTAGCGTTCCATCGGAAACTTTTCGGTGCTAAACATTCGGTTAATCACTTGTGTTTGTTTGCTTTCAAAAAAATGTTTGCTTAATGGTTGGCCAACAAGGCTTTAACGCTTTTGACATTTGCCGAATCAACCAGCCCAGCGTGCGTCAAATTGCGTTTTTGTTTCAGTGTCTTTTTGGTCAGAATGTGGCTTTTGAAAGCGTGCTTCCGTTTGATTTTTCCTGTTCCGGTAAGGGCGAACCTCTTTTTGGCACCGGAATTAGTCTTCAGTTTAGGCATTTCAGTAAAATTGTTATTTAATTAGTTAATAATAAGTGTGTCAAAGAAAATTTCAAATTCCCAAATAGCGAATTGCGTTGCGTCTATTTTTTGCCTTTTGGCGACAGCATTATAATCATGCGTTTGCCTTCGAGTTTGGGCAGCGAATCGACTTTGGCAATCTCTTCGAGGTCGTTGGCAAAGCGCAACAGCAGCACCTCGCCCTGCTCTTTGAACAGAATCGAACGCCCCTTGAAAAAGACATAGGCCTTCACCTTGTTGCCGTCCTTGATGAATCCCTGCGCATGTTTCAGTTTGAAATTGTAGTCGTGGTCGTCGGTTTGCGGTCCGAAGCGAATCTCTTTCACCTCCATTTTTACCGACTTGGCTTTCAACTCTTTTTCGCGCTTTTTCTGCTGATAGAGGAACTTTTGGTAGTCTATCACCTTGCACACAGGCGGTTGCGCATTGGGCGAAATCTCTACCAAATCGAGCCCTTGTTCGTCGGCAATCGCCATCGCGCGTTCAATCGGGTAGATGCCTTGTTCTACATTTTCGCCCACCAAACGGACTTCGCGCACGCCTCTAATGCGTTCGTTTATGCGGTGCGCGGATTCGTCTTTTTTCTTGATAATCAATGGTTTGACTGTTTTTGTCGCCTCTCCGCTTGGCGCGGATTTGCGGTGAATAATGCTGTTCAATTTTTAAGCGTGCAAATTTACGGCTTTTTTCCTGAACGACAATCGTTTTCGACAAAAAAATGCAAAACGATGGCAAAAAAATGTTCGCTCCGCCACCAATGAGTGCCTATTTTGCCGCTTTTTAACAAAAATTGATAAAAAATTCCCCACTTTCAACCATTCAATTTTTAATTTGCTTATTATTTGTTGAAAATTAGCAAGTTGTTGATTTTGTTGATTGTTGGTAGGCTGTTGATAACTTTTTGATTTCTTGTAAAAATCGGTTGAAAAAGTTGTTGATAAGTTTCTTGTGGGGAGATGTGGGGAATTTGAAATTTGTTGTAACTTTACACCCGAAATAAAGCGAGAAAAATATGTCCACATTTATCGGAAATAGCGAGGCGAAATTAGATGCCAAAGGGCGTGTATTTGTGCCGTCGAGCTACCGCAGACTGCTGCCCGACGATGGCGCTGGCCGCCGTTTGGTGATGCGTATGGATCCCGACAATGCGTGCCTGATTTTGTATCCAGAGGCGGTTTGGAATCGCAAAGTGGCGGATTTCAAGGAGAAACTCGACGAGTGGAATCCCGAAGACCAGATGTTGCTGATGCAGTTTGTGTCGGATGCCGAGTGGCTCGACATCGATGCGCAGGGGCGTGTGCTGGTGCCGCGGCGTTATCTGTCGCAGATTGGTGCCGAAGCCGATGTGCTGTTTGTGGGCATGCTCGACCGCATTGCGCTCTGGAACAAAACCACCTACGAGCGTTCGCGCCTTACTTCAGCCGATTTTGCCAAACGCTTGGCGGAGAAAATGGCGAAGAGAATTGACAATTCTAGTAGCAAGATATGAGTAGCAAGTAGCAAGAATAATGAGGAATTAGGAGTTTTTAGTTAGAAGTGAGAAGTTAGCAGTGAGTAGTGAAAGTCTGCGAGGCAAAATAATCTTCAAATCTTCAAATCTTCAAATGAAAAAACTTTCAACTTTATAAACTTTACAAACTTTTCACTTTATACACTTTATACACTTTTATACTTTCACACTTTCACACTTTCGCACTAAATCATGTACCACACGCCAGTTATGTTGAATGAGACGCTCGAGGGCTTGCAAATCAAGCCTGATGGCGTGTATGTCGATGTTACATTCGGCGGTGGCGGTCATTCGCGCGCTATTTTGGAGCGGCTGGGCGGCGGCGGTCGTCTGCTTGGTTTCGACCAAGATTTAGATGCGGCGCAAAACGCTCTTGACGACGCGCGTTTCACCTTTGTACGGAGCAATTTTCGCTATCTGTCGAACTTTTTGCGCTATCACAATATCGAAAAAGTGGACGGCATTTTGGCCGATTTGGGCGTGTCGTCGCACCATTTCGACGACGAAACGCGCGGTTTTTCGTTCCGCTTCGATGGCGATTTGGACATGCGCATGAACAGTCGCGCTGCGCTGACGGCGGCCGATGTGCTGAATAGTTACGATGAAGCGCAATTGTCCGACATCTTTTTCAACTATGGCGAGTTGCGGCAAGCACGGCGCATTGCCCGAGCGGTGGTGGCGGCGCGCGCTGCGGCTCCGATAACGACGGCAGCGCAACTCATCGAAGTGGTAAAGCCGTTTTTCCTACGCGAACGCGAGAAAAAAGAGATGGCCAAACTGTTTCAGGCGTTGCGCATCGTGGTGAACGACGAGATGGGTGCATTGCGCGAATTGCTTTGCCAATCGGCACAAACGCTCGCTGTTGGCGGTCGGTTGGTGGTGCTTACCTACCATTCGCTCGAGGACAGAATGGTGAAAAATTTTGTCAGAACGGGCAATGTCGAAGGACATCAAGAGAAGGATTTTTATGGCAATCTGCTTTCGCCGTTTGCCGCAGTTAATAATAGGGTGTTGGTGGCTTCGGACGACGAGGTGGCTGCCAATCCGCGCGCGCGCAGTGCAAAATTGCGCATCGCAGAACGATTAAGGGGACTTCTATAAATTCCCCGTTTTAACAATAAAATTAACAAATGATGGATTTCTGAATACTTTTGTGCGCTTTTTGTTTTTGGACTACATCTGCCTGACTTTCACTCAATTACAATGCCACCGCATTGCTCTTTCGTTCAAGCCAAACATCTGTTAGCCCAAATTCCAAAAATCACTACAAAGGAATTTATAGAAATCCCCTTAAACGACCGATGAAATGGTTCGCAAAAATACGAGAACGCATGGCGCAGCGCAAAGAGCGTCAGTCGCATGTTGGCTGGCGCGAAGTGATGGCTGGTGATGTGTTGAGCCGTGAGGCACTGCGCCGCCAAACGCCTTTTGTGGTGCTGATTGTGGTGCTGTCGCTGTTGCTGGTTTACAATCGGTTTGCACACGAGGCGGAATTGCGCCAAATAGAGTCGCTGAAAAAGGAATTGACCGATGTAAAAAACAGGTCGCTCACCATATCGAAAGAGTTGATGCAGATGAGCCGCCAGTCGTATGTGATGGAAAAACTGGCGGAGCAGGGTAGCACATTGAAACTTTCGTCGCAGCCCGCAGTTGCGATAGAGTAGTAGTTTAAGGAGAAGATGGCCAATCAGAACAAATTGAACATGTGGCGTTTCGCTCTCGTTCTCATTTTGGTGGTGGGAGCGTTTGTGGCGGTACTGGTGCGCATGTTTCTGATTCAGACCGTTTGGAAGCCCGAACTGATGAAACTCGACCAACTGAAACCCGAAAAAGAGGTGCCTGCCATGCGTGGTAACATCTATGCGTGCGACGGCAAACTGATGGCCAGCACAGTGCCTTATTACCGCATTTATATGGACACACGCACCGAATATCTGTGCCAAAAGGGCGGCAAACGCCTCTACGAAAACATCGATTCGCTGGCGTGGCGGCTGTCGCACAAGTTTGGCGACCGTTCGGCGGCGGACTACAAGAAAATGATTCTGACGGCATACAAACAGGACAACGCGAAATCGCGGCGGCTGGCACTCTATCCGAAAGCGATTTCGTATAGCGATATGATGGAGGTGAAGCAGTTCCCGCTCTTCCGCATGGGACAGATGCGCGGTGGGCTGATTACCGAAAAACATGTGCGCCGTATCAAACCGTTTGGGTCGTTGGCGTCGCGCACCATTGGCGACATCTACGGACAGGCCGAAAAAGGCGGTCGCTGCGGCTTGGAGTTGGCTTTCGACGAGCAACTGCGTGGAACGCCCGGCGTGGCGCAGTACCAACATTTGGGCAGTTACGCCGCCTATGTGCCTGTGATTGACCCCGAAGACGGACTCGACATCACCACCACCATCGACATCGAAATGCAGGACATTGCCGAGAGCGTTTTCATGGAATATCTCGAACGCTATGCGCCGCAACAGGGCTGTGTGGCGTTGATGGATGTGCATACAGGCGAGATAAAAGCCTGCGTGAACATGATGCGCGGCAGCGACGGTCGCTACAGCGAAGCCGACGATATGACATTCACCACGCGCCCCGAACCCGGCTCCACATTCAAAATTATGGCGATGATGGTTGCGCTGGAAAATGGCGTGGTGAAAGCCGACGACAAAGTGAACACAGGCGAAGGCGAGTGGAACATGTACGGCCGAAAAATGACTGACACGCACAAAAACGGCGTGCTGACCATGACCGAAGTGATTGCCAAATCGTCGAACATTGGTATGTCGCGCGTCATCGACGACTACTACCACGACAAACCGGGCGAATTTGTGGACGCACTCTACAAAATGGGCGTTGGTAAGCCGATGGATTTGGACTATCCGAACGCAGCGAAACCGAATGTGCGCCACCCCAACGACAAAGATGTGAAATGGTCGAAAACGACGCTGCCGTGGATGTCGATTGGCTACGAAACAGGCATGCCGCCCATCTACACGCTGGCTTTCTACAACGCCATCGCCAACGACGGCAAATACATCAAGCCATTTTTGGTGAAATCGATAAGTCGAAATGGACGCGTATTGAAAAGTTTCAAAACCGAAACCATCAACTCGAAAATCTGTTCGTCGCACACCCTGCGCGACATTCGTGCGATGTTGCGTGCCACCGTGGTCGATGGCACGGCGAAATATGCCAATTCGCGCCATGTGGCGTTGGCCGGCAAAACTGGCACCGCCCAAGTGGAATACTGGAATCGCGGCCCAGTGCGGCATCAGATAACTTTTTGCGGCTATTTCCCTGCCGAAAAACCGCTCTATTCGGTCATTGTGGTGATGCGAAAACCCATCGAACCTGCCGATGCTGGCACGATGTGCGGCCCTGTGGCACGCAAAATTGCCGAGCGCATCTATTCGCAGACGGTGCAGCGCACGCTGCCCGAACAGTTGGTGGTTGGCGATGTACCAAAAGTGAAATCGGGCAGCGCAACGGCTTTGGCCGAAACGCTCGACGAACTCGATTTTGATTACGCCGAAAACGATTCGCCGTGGGCGTATGCGCAGTGGCAAAACAGTTTCGACCTGAAACCGATTGGCGTGAAACCCGGACTAGTGCCAAATGTGGTGGGCATGGGCGCAAAAGATGCCGTCTATCTGCTCGAAAATGTTGGACTGCATGTGCGTATGTACGGCAATGGAAGCGTTGTAAATCAGTCGATAACGGCGGGTAGCGTGGCGCGAAAAGGCGACACCGTAACACTCGAATTGAAATGATTTAAGGGGACTTCTATAAATTCCCCGTTTTGTAAAAAAATAACAAATGATGGTTTTCTAAATACTTTTGTGCGCTTTTTGTTTTTGGACTGCATCTGTCTGACTTTCACTCAATTACAATGCCACCGCATTGCGCTTTCGTTCAAGCCAAACATCTGTTCGCCCAAAATTCAAAAATCACTACAAAGGAATTTATAGAAATCCCCTTTGAAACTGAACGATATGGAACTTGTGGATTTGTTGTCGGGCGTGGCCGTGAAAAACGGCGTGGTGCATGGGATTGTGAGCGGACTCTGTTTCGATTCGCGCAAGGTTGCACGCGGCGATGTGTTTGTGGCAACGCGCGGCACGGCAGTCGATGGGCACGACTTTATCGACAAGGCGGTGGAACTCGGCGCAACAGCCGTTGTGTGCGAAACATTGCCCCAAAAACAGGCGGCTGGCGTGGTTTATGTGCAGGTCGAAAATAGTGCCGAAGCACTCGGCGTGATGGCGGCGAGTTTCTACGGTCGCCCATCGCACCACTTGACTTTGGTGGGAGTAACTGGCACCAACGGCAAGACCACTATTGCCACGCTGCTGTACCAACTTTTCCGCCAATTTGGCTACAAAGTCGGGCTGCTCTCGACCGTCTGCAACTATATCGACGACCAAAAAGTGGAGGCGACCCATACCACGCCCGATCCGCTCGAACTGAATGCACTTCTGGCCAAAATGGTGGCGGCTGGCTGCCAATACGCTTTTATGGAGTGCAGTTCGCACGCCATCGACCAGCGGCGCATTGCTGGATTGCGCTTCCGTGGTGGCATTTTTACCAACCTCACGCGCGACCACATGGACTACCACAAAACGGTGGAAAATTATCTGAAAGCCAAAAAACGCTTTTTCGACGATTTGCCCTCCGATGCGTTTGCGCTGACCAATGCCGACGATAAAAACGGTTTGGTGATGCTCCAAAATTGCGCCGCGACCAAGAAAACCTACTCATTGCGTACCATGGCCGATTTCAAAACACGCATTTTGGAGATGTCGTTCGATGGTATGCTGCTCGAAATGAATGGCCACGAGGTGTCGTTGCCGTTTGTTGGGCGGTTCAACGCCAGCAACTTGACGGCGGTATTTGGCGCGGCGGTGTTGCTCGGCAATCCCGAAGAGGAGGTTTTGCGCTGCTTGAGTGCACTCCATGCAGTGAACGGCCGTTTCGAGGCGCTGCGTGCGCCACAGGGTTGGACGGCCATAGTCGATTACGCCCACACGCCCGATGCGCTCGCCAATGTGCTTGCCACCATCAACGACATTCGGGGCGGTCGCGGCAATCTGATTACCGTGGTGGGCTGCGGCGGCAACCGCGACAAAGGCAAACGCCCGATGATGGCACGCGAAGCCGTGAACGCCAGCAGCCGCACGATTCTCACCAGCGACAATCCGCGCGACGAAGAGCCGCAGGCCATTATCGACGACATGCTGGCAGGCCTCGATGCCGACCAACGCCGCCGCACGCTTGTGGTGGCCGACCGCCGCGAAGCCATAAAAACCGCTTGCGCACTGGCGCAGTCGGGCGATGTGCTGCTCGTCGCTGGCAAAGGCCACGAAGACTACCAAATAATCAAAGGCGTAAAGCATCATTTTGACGATAAAGAGGAGATAAAAAATTGTTTCTAAACAATTTTTATTTCAAATTTCAGATTTCAAATTTCAAATTGTAGGGACGCACCGAGTGCGTCCGAAGAAGATAGGACATAGATTTTAATTATACAATTATCTAATTTCCAATCATTTAATTAAAAATGTGGTGTTGTTTGACGCAAACCCTGTCCCCTTTGTAAGGGGACGAGCGAAGCGGAGGGGTTAGAAAGCCAAATAACCAAATAACCAAATAACCAAATCCACAACTAGAAATCAGAAATAAACCTCACAGACCACAGTCAATGCGTTAAACTTATCAATCAATCAACCAATCAACTCATCAACTATGTTATACTACTTATTCGCTTATCTTGACAAAACTTTCGACTTTCCCGGTGCGGGATTGTTCGGCTACATCTCGTTTCGGGCGGTGTTGGCGGCTGTCGTTGCAATGATTATTGCCATTTGGTTTGGCCGAAAATTCATCGACTTGCTGAAACGCAAAAATATCTCCGAAACGCAGCGCGACGAACGCCTCGACCCATTCAATACGCAGAAAAAGGGCGTGCCGACCATGGGCGGCTTGGTGGTGATTGCTGCCATTTTGCTGTCGTGCTTGCTGGTCGGCAAACTCGAAAATGTCTATCTCATTCTGATGATTGTAACCACGCTTCTGCTCGCCGCTATCGGGTTTGCCGACGACTATATCAAAACTTTCCGCAAAAACAAAGATGGCCTCAACGGCTGGTGGAAAATCGCAGGGCAGGTGGCTATCGGCTTGATTGTTGGCCTAACATTGCGTTTCGCTCCCGCTACGGTGATGAACGAAACCGTCGAGGTGCGCATCGAAAACAACACCGAGGTGGTTTACAAATCGCCTACTGTGAAATCGACGCGCACGACAATCCCGTTTTTCAAAAATCACAACTTCAACTATGCCGATTTGTTCAATTTCTTGGGCGAACCGATGAAATACTGGGCAGGTTGGATTTTCTTCGTCGTTCTGACGGTGATTGTGGTGGCGGCCGTGTCGAATGGTGCAAACCTGAACGACGGCATGGACGGCATGGCGGCTGGCAATTCGGCCATTATCGGCGTGGCACTCATCGTGCTGGCCTATGTGTCGGGTAGTTATGTCTGGGCCGATTATTTCGATGTGATGTACATTCCCGGCAGCGAAGAGTTGGTGGTATTTTTGGCTGCTTTTGTGGGCGCACTCATCGGTTTTTTGTGGTACAATTCCTACCCAGCGCAGATTTTTATGGGCGACACGGGCAGTCTTACCATCGGCGGCATCATAGCCGTTTCGGCGGTGATTATCCACAAGGAGTGGTTGCTGCCGATTCTCTGCGGCGTGTTCCTTGTCGAGAGCCTTTCGGTGATTTTGCAACGCAACTATTACGCACTTGGGAAGCGTCGTGGTGTGCATCAGCGGCTGTGGAAACGCACGCCCATTCACGACCATTTCCGCACCTCGATGGAGCAGGTATTACATTCCGACCCAACGAGCACCGTAAAATTCAAAGGCTCGAACGAATTGCATCACGAAACAAAAATCACGCTGCACTTTTGGATTGTAACCATCATTTTGGCAGCATTTGCCATCATCACACTGAAAATCAGATAAGTCAATTACCTAATTGCCTAATTTCCAATTACTTAATTATTTGAAAATTTGAAGATTGATTTTCTGATCAACCAATCAACCTAATCTGAAATCTGAAATTTGAAATTTGAAATTTGAAATTTGAAATTTGAAATTTGAAATAAACAACTATGAAACGCTTAGTGATTCTTGGAGGCGGCGAAAGTGGCGTTGGAACGGCCATTTTGGCAAAAAAACAGGGCTACGATGTGTTCCTGTCGGACAAGGGCGCGCTGAAGCCCGAATACAAGGCCGAACTCGACCGCCGCGGTCTGCCTTACGAAGAGAACGGACATACCAACACGCTGATTTTCAACGCCGATGAAGTAGTGAAAAGTCCTGGCATTCCCGAAACTGCACCGATGGTTTGCGCTTTGCGCCAGCAGGGTACGCCCATCATCTCCGAAATCGAGTTTGCTGCACGCTACACCAACGCGAAAAAAATCTGTATCACTGGCTCGAACGGCAAAACGACCACCACGATGCTCACCTATTTCATCTTGAAAAACGAAGGGCTGAATGTGGGTTTGGCGGGCAATGTGGGCAAAAGTTTTGCGTGGCAGGTGGCCGAATGCGACTACGATTTCTATGTGCTGGAACTCAGTTCGTTCCAACTCGATGGCATGTACAATTTCAAGGCCGATGTGTCTGTCATTCTGAACATTACGCCCGACCATCTCGACCGCTACGACCATAAATTTCAGAACTATATCAACTCGAAATTCCGCATTTTGCAGAATCAAACGCCCGAAGATGCGTTCATCTATTGGAACGACGATCCTGTGCTGAAAGCCGAAATCGAAAAACGCGACATCAAAGCCAAATTGCTGCCTTTTGCGCTCGGCAAAACCGAAGCCACTTGGGCGTTTATCGAGGAGAACGACCTGAATATCAAGTCGCCCGAACCCGAAAACGACCTGAAGATGCCCGTCGATGAACTGGCGCTGCGTGGCACGCACAATGTTTATAATTCGATGGCGGCTGGCTTGGCGGCGCAGTTGGTGCATATTCGCAAAGAGACTATTCGCAAGTCGCTGGCCGAATTTCAGGGCGTGGAACACCGTTTGGAATATGTGGCCTCGGTGCGCGGCGTGCGCTACATCAACGACTCGAAAGCCACCAATGTGAACTCGTGCTGGTATGCGCTGCAAAGCATGAAAACGCCCGTTGTGCTGATTCTCGGCGGCACCGACAAAGGCAACGACTACTCCGAAATCGAACTGTTGGTGCGCGAAAAAGTGCATACGCTCATCTTTTTGGGCGTGGACAACAAAAAATTGTTCGACTTTTGGCAAGACCACTGCACCTGCCCCATGTACGAAGTCAAATCGATGGAAGCCTGCGTGCGCAAAGCCTACGAAGTGGCACACGAAGGCGACACCGTGCTGCTCTCGCCCTGCTGCGCCAGTTTCGACCTATTCAAAAACTACGAAGACCGCGGCGAACAGTTCAAAAATGCTGTTAGAAAATTGTAGTCGCAAGTCGCAAGAATAGATTTTAAGAAGATAGAACATAGAGCATAGACTTTTTAATTACCCAATTTCTTAATTTCCAATTTTTTAATCAAAAAACCAGAAATTAGAAACCAGAAACCAGAAACTAGAAACTAGAAACTAGAAACTAGAAACTAGAAACTAGAAACAACTTTCACACTTTCTCACTTTCACACCTTCACACTTTTATACTAATCCAACCGTGGACGAATTTCTGAAACATCAACTCAAAGGCGACCGCGTCATTTGGACGCTGTACGGTCTGTTGGTGGCCATCTCGCTGGTCGAGGGGTTCAGTTCACAGAGTTTTTTTGTGGCACGCGCCTCTTCTACTGCCGAACCGCTGTTGCGGCACGCCATTCATCTGGCGGTGGGCTTTGTGGCGATGGTGGCTGTCCTGTCGGTCAATTACCGCCATATCCGCATGATTGGCTGGGCCGTTTGGATTGGGGCGGTCATTCTGCTGCTCTACACTTTTGTTTGCGCCAGTGGTGTCAATGGTGCGGCGCGCTGGGTGTTTGGCTTGCAACCGTCGGAGTTTGCCAAACTTGGTCTGATAGTCGCTACTGCCGACTGGGTGGCGCGCGCCAAAAATCCGAACAAACCCGATTTCGAGGAGAAATACTTCAAATGGTTTGCCGCCGCCATTTTGCTCACTTGCGGCCTCATTTTTCCGGGCAATCTCTCCACAGCGGCGTTGCTTTTTGCCGTCATCGTGGCGATGCTCTTTTGTGGCGGTATCGCAGCGAAACGCATTTTCAGCATGTGCGGTTGCGTGCTGGCGGTGGTCGCTTTGGTGCTGGCGTTGGCGTGGCTTGTGCCGCAAGACCATTTCATCGACGAACAGACGGGCACTACGCGCACCGATATGAATGTGGTCGAAGCGGGCTATTACCGACTTTTTGGGCGCGCTTACACTTGGAAAGGCCGCATTTCGCGCTTTTCCGACGAGAAAAAAACGGAATATACCATCAACGATGCCACGCGCCAACCTGTTTACGGACAGATTGCCATCGCACGCGGCGGATTTTTTCCGCATCTGCCTGGCAGCAGCGAGGTGCGCAACAAATTGCCGCAGGCCTACAGCGATTTTGTCTTTTCGATTATTGTCGAGGAACTTGGCTCTATTTTGGGCGGATTGTTTGTCGTTGCTATCTATTTGGTGCTGCTTTTCCGCGCAGGACGCGTGGCCTACAAATCCACCACGGTCTATCCTGCCGTGCTGGTTATTGGCGTTGCGCTCATGGTCGTGCTGCAAGCGTTGATTCACATGGCGGTCTGCGTGCAACTCATTCCCGTTACGGGACAGCCGTTGCCGCTCGTTACGCGTGGCGGCAGTTCCATTTTGGTTACAAGCGTCTATTTCGGGCTGCTGCTCAATGTAACCTGCTACGCCTCGGCCAACCAAGAAGCACAAGCCGACCTCCTGCCAACTGACGAAACAATTAACAATGAATAATAGTAGCAAGTAGCAAGTAGCAAGTAGCAAGAATAGATTTTAAGAAGATAGAACATAGAGCATAGACTTTTTAATTACCCAATTATCTAATTTCTAATTATTTAATCAAAATTTGGAGGCGTTTTGGAGGCCGACAACCAGAAATTAGAAACCAGAAATCAGAAATTATTTTACCCCACAGACCAATACTAATGCGTTAAACTGATCAACTCATCAACTAATCAACCCAAAATAACCAAATAACCAAATCTGAAAATCAACAATAACTATGAAATTCCTAATCTCTGGAGGCGGCACTGGCGGACACATTTTTCCTGCCGTAAGCATTGCCAACGCTCTGCGTGAGGCGCAACCCGATTGCGAAATTTTGTTTGTTGGCGCGCTCGGGCGCATGGAGATGGAGCGCGTGCCAGCCGCTGGCTACAAAATTGTGGGCTTGCCTGTGCGCGGCTTCGACCGCAAAAATCCGCTGAAAAACATCGCCGTGCTGTGCGACCTGCTCAAAAGTATGCGCCAAGTACGCCGTGTCATCAAAGAGTTTCAGCCCGATGTGGCAGTGGGCGTGGGCGGTTACGCCAGCGGCGCAGCCATGAAAGTGGCGGCGCACATGGGCATTCCTGTGCTGCTTCAGGAGCAGAACGGTTTTGCGGGCGTAACCAACAAACTGCTGAAAAACGATGCCGCCAAAATCTGCGTGGCATACGAGGGTATGGAACGCTTTTTTCCTGCAGATAAAATCATTCTCACGGGCAATCCTGTCCGCCAAAACCTGCTGAACGGCACCAAAGCCGAGGCCTGTGCCGAATTTGGCTTCGAGCCCGACCGTAAAACGCTCCTCATCATTGGCGGCAGTCTTGGCGCACGCACCATCAACAACAGCGTGAAGGCGCACCTCGCCCAGTTGGTCGAAAGCGGCATACAGATTTTGTGGCAAACAGGCAAATTCTACATCGACGACTGCCGCCGCGCCGCCGAACCGTTCGCCAATCCGCACCTGATTGTTACCGATTTTGTAAGCCGCATGGATTTAGCCTACGCCGTGGCCGATTTGGTGGTGTCGCGCGCTGGCGCAAGCAGCATTTCGGAACTCTGCCTGCTGGGCAAACCGAGTATTTTGGTGCCGTCGCCCAATGTGGCCGAAGACCACCAAACGCACAACGCCATGGCGCTGGTCAACAAAAACGCTGCTGTGCTGGTAAAAGACGCTGATGCACAAAACAGTCTGATAGACAACGCTTTGCACTTAATAAACGACGACACGCGCCTCGCCCAACTCGCCACCAATGTTTCGGCTTTGGCGCAGCGCGATTCCGCCCGCCGCATCGCCGACGAAGTATTGAAATTGGTGAAAAAATAGACGAAATGCACGACTATTTTTCGGATATAGAAACGCAACTTTTGTTTGCCGAAGAACCATTGGCACACTTTGGATATGTCCCTTCGCCAATGAACTACATCGGTGGAAAATATAAGGTACTTCCACAGATATTGCCTCTATTCCCGAAAAATATTGAAACATTTGTCGATCTATTTTGCGGCGGATGCAATGTTGGAATAAATGTCGATGCAAAACATATCATTTTCAACGACAATCTTACTTTTCTGATCGATTTGTACAAATCATTCCAGCAGTTGAGTAATGAAAAAGTGTTTGAACACATCGAAAATCAAATTCGACGCTTTAGCCTGTCGCTGACCAACGAAGCAGGCTACAAACAATTACGAACGCTATACAATACCGACCGCAATCCATTGGACTTGTTTGTGCTTGTGGCGTATTCGTTCAATCATCAAATCAGATTTAATAATTCGCACGAATTTAACAACCCTTTTGGGCGCGATAGGAGCAGTTTTAATCCAAAAATGCAAAGCAATTTGAACCATTTTTTAGATATTTTGCACGCAAAAGACATAGAATTTACAAACAAAAACTTTGATGATTTTAATTTTGAACCGCTTACCGAAAACGATTTTGTATATTGCGACCCACCATATCTGATAACTACTGGCACATACAACGATGGGAAACGAGGTTTCACTGGCTGGAGCGAAAAAGAAGAAAAAAAATTGTTAATTTTACTCTCCAATTTGAATGAGCGAAATATCAAATTCGGGCTATCGAATGTGCTTGTTCATAAAGGCAAAACAAACTCTATTTTACTGAAGTGGGCGCAAGAAAAGAATTTTTGTGTAACGCACATCAATAAAAACTATTCAAACTCGAATTATCATACCATCGACAGAGATACAAACGCCACTGACGAGGTTTTAATTACAAATTATGTCCCAGTTAAACCACAATTAACGCTCGACTTTTAAGATGCGCTACATTGGAAACAAGGAAAATATCATCGACAAAATTTACCAAATTCTAGTGGCAAATGGCGTTGTTGGAGAATCGTTTTTCGACTTTTTCTCTGGCACAACCAATGTTGCGCGATATTATAAAAAGTTGGGTTATACGCTATTTTCGTCCGATGTGATGTTTTTGTCGTATTGTTTACAAAAGGCCTATATCGAAAACAACGAGGAACCAACTTTTGAAAAATTAATGCCAATAGTTGCCAATAGGGCTGTAAATCATCTTTTTGCAACGCCATTGGAAATAGTGGTAGGTTTTCTTAACAAAACTTCTGATGTTCAGGGCTTTATCTACAACAATTATACGCCAGAGGGAACAAAAAATTTACCACAACCGCGTATGTATTTCAGTGCTGAAAATGGATTGAGAATTGATGCCATACGCCAGCAAATCGAAAAATGGAACTGTGATGGTTTGTTGTGTGAAAATGAATACTACATTTTGCTCGCTTGTTTGATAGAAACAGTTTCGTTTTATGCAAATGTTGCTGGCGTTTATGCTGCTTTTCATAAAAAATGGGACCCTCGCGCTGTGAAACGCCTCGAAATGCGAACCATCAAAATCTACGACAACAAGAAAAAAAACTATGTTTATAATGCCAATAGTTTGGATTTGCTCGAAAAGATAGAAGCCGACATTTTTTATCTCGATCCGCCTTACAACAACCGCCAATATCTGCCAAATTATCATCTGCTCGAAACCATTGCAAAATACGACAATCCAACAATACGCGGAGTTGCTGGCATGAGAGAATATAATGGACAAAAATCCTCGTTTTGCAATGCCAAAACTGCTCTGCGCGATTTAGATTTGGTAGCACAAAAAGCACGCTGCAAATACCTTGTGATGAGTTATAATTCAGAGGGAATAATGCCTCAAAACGATATAATCGGAGTACTCTCGAAATGCGGTAATGTCAAATTGGAACAGTTCCAATATGCGCGTTTCAAAAGCAATAACAACGGACTCTCACAAACAAAAAAACATGTGTTCGAACAACTTTATATTTTGACCAAATGAGCGCAGAGAGAAAAAATATCTGGATTTTGACCGAAGAACGGCCGAAAAAGGTAGTTCTCGAACAAATTTTTGCCTATTTTGCCAAAGATATGGGGTGCGGCTTCTTTGGCGATAGTATTCGCATTTTACCGCTGCTTGACAAAAACAACTGTTTCGATTTCACTTACGAAGTGGTTGGGTTTACTTGCGCAAAAGTCAATCGCATTTTTCTTAAAACGGTTTCTGGCTCTTCGAGTTTTACCGATTTTCTTGTTTTTTATCAAGACAAACAGCCAAACGCTCACGATGTCCCTATTTATGCAATAGAAGAAACTAAAACCGACGACAAAGAGAGCCGAAATACGGGCGTTTTTCAACGCTGCTCAAAATTTGTATTTGTTCAAAATTATTACCCTTCGGCAAAGAAAATAATGCTCTACGCACTGCAGGTGGATCAGAAAGAAAAACCTTCGGCAACCTATGTGTTTGGCACACGCCTTTTGCTCACTTTGGGCGTGGTAATTTTGGGTAAAAAACTTGACCCGACTATTTTTTGCCCATTCAAAACCATCGACGAACTGATAGCGTGCAAAAATTCGATGCGCCGACCTCCCATTGGTAATGTGCCAATTCTTCTCAAAAAAACGACAACAAAAATTCAAATATCAGGTCGCCTATACAAAAATAATTCTCTCGCACACGACCCAAACATTGGCGCATTAACCATTTTGGCGGCTGTCTTGCGAAAACTTGGCTGGGAAAAAAAGATTGAGATAACTCAAC
This sequence comes from Acutalibacteraceae bacterium, assembly GCA_963659365.1. Lineage (GTDB taxonomy): Bacteria > Bacteroidota > Bacteroidia > Bacteroidales > Paludibacteraceae > W0P28-013. The sequence goes on from CAVKTI010000012.1 coordinate 16,481, forward strand.
ATGGACTTTCGCAATGTCATGTTGGTGCAACAAAAAAATTTGTGCAAATTGCCAACCAACTGAACATAAAATTGCAAGGGCTTACGATTCCAATATCCGTGCTTCCAGCCAATTATTGGCACTACGATGTTACTGGCGAAAAATTAGGTACAATTTTTATCCATATTGTAGTCGAAAATTTTACGGAAAGTTATTCCGTATTCGAAAATCACGCTGGCTGCGAAAAGGGCTATTTTATGACTGCCGACGGCAACCACATACCGCTTGCAAAATATACCGATAGAGCCGCATATAAGGCGGGCGATAAGGATAAAATTGTTTCAATTCCAGATTTGGTTTTGCTCGACATAAAAGAAACCGAGGCAATTACAATAGAGCGCAAAAAATACGAATTTCGCCAAAATGGGATACGCGAACTTGCTAGATACGACGCTTTCGATCAGATGTACTTGCAAAAGTATTATCCCGAATTTAAGGTTGTGCGTACCGTAGTTTTGTATGGTAGCCACGAGCAAGAAATCGCCGAGGTGCAAGTTGGATTTTTGCTGAATGCCGATGGAAAACTTGTGCTCGGAGTAAAAGCACCAAAACTTTTCAAAAGAGCGATAAAAAATTTACTCGATTTTTGGGCATAAAAATAAATTTGCAATTTGCAGTATATTTGAAATATATTAGCAGTACAAAATAGGACAAAATGCAATACAAAAATTTTTATTTTTTGGGGATTGGGGGCATTGGTATGAGTGCCATTGCACGCTATTTTAAGGCGAAAGGCTACCGTGTGGCTGGTTACGACCGCACACGCAGCGAACTTTGCCGCGAGTTGGAGGGCGAGGGCATCGCTATTCACTACACCGACGATGTGGCACAAATTGCTCCCGAATTTCTGCAAAAAGATACGACACTGGTGGTCTATACGCCCGCCATTCCTGCCGAACATACGGAGTTTTGCTATTTCCGCGAACACAATTTCGCCATCGAAAAGCGGGCGCAGGTGCTGGGGCAGGTTACACGCCTCGAGCGCGGACTCTGCGTGGCTGGCACGCACGGCAAAACTACCACTTCGACCATGTTGGCGCACCTGCTCAAGCAGAGCCATGTCGATTGCAACGCCTTTCTCGGCGGCATTTCGAAAAACTACACGAGCAACCTTTTGCTCTCCGATAAGAGCGATTTGGTGGTCATCGAGGCCGACGAGTTCGACCGCTCGTTCCACCACCTGACGCCCTACATGGCGGTGGTTACCGCTGTCGATGCCGACCATCTCGACATCTACGGCACGCACGAGGCCTACCTCGAAAGTTTTGCGCACTTCACCTCGCTCATCGTCGAGGGCGGTTGCCTGCTGATGAAAAAAGGCATCGCTTTGCAGCCGCGCTTGGGCAAAAATGTAACGCTCTACACCTATTCGGCTACCGAAAAGGCCGATTTTTGCGCTGAAAATATCCGCATTGGCAACGGCACTATCGTGTTCGATTTTGTTGCGCCAACCGAAACCATCTGCGACATCGAACTGGGCGTGCCTGTGCTGGTGAATATCGAAAATGGCGTGGCAGCGATGGCGGTGGCGTGGCTCAATGGCGTGAGTGCCAGCGAGTTGCGTAGCGGGATGAGGTCGTACGCGGGCATTCGTCGCCGATTCGAAATGTGGCTCAAAACCGACCGTCTGACCATAATCGACGACTATGCGCACCACCCTGTGGAGTTGGAATCGAGCATCAAATCGGTGAAGGCGTTGTATGCCGACAAAAAGGTGCTGGGCGTGTTTCAACCGCACCTCTACACGCGCACACGCGACTTCCACAGCGAGTTTGCGGCGGCACTGTCGCACCTCGACGAGGCGGTTTTGGTCGAACTTTACCCAGCGCGCGAGCAGCCAATTCCGGGCATTTCGTCGAAAACGATTTACGACGAAGTAACCTGCCCGAAACATCTGACTACCAAGGTCGAACTTATCGATTTTCTGAAAACGCAACAGTTCGATGTGCTGCTCACGCTCGGCGCGGGCGACCTCGACACGATGTTGCCGCAGATCGTAAGAGAGTTAGGAGTGAGGAATTAAGAGTGAGGAGTTAGCAGTGAGCAGTGAAATCGCAAACTGAATTTTCAAATTTTCAAATCTTCAAATAAACAATTAAAAAACCGCGCACAGCGCAATAAACTGATAAATCCGAATTTTGAAAATCCTGCGTAACATACTGATTTTGTTCACGATAATCGCACTGGCGGCCTATTTGGTCTGTGCGGCGGTGTTTGTGTCGCCGCTGGTCGATGGGCATGTGTGCCAGCGTGTCGAAGCGCGCATTCTTGACAGCGACGAATACGCTTTCATCGACGAGAAGGACATTGTGGCGCAGTTGGGACGCATGCACCAAAAATATATCGGCGTGTCGTTCGACAAAATCGACTGCCAGCAAGTCGAGGACGAAATTGCGAAAAATCCGTTTGTGCGCTCGGTGGCGTGTTACTACACTGCATCGGGTGCGCTGCGCATCGATGTGCAACAACGCCGCCCCAAGTTCCGTGTGATGACCCCATACGGCAACTACTACATCGACGACACGCGCCACCGAATGCCCACATCTACGCGGTTTAGCGTGTATGTGCCTGTGGTTACGGGCTTTGCCGACGACGCTTTTTTGTGCGGCGATTTCTACGATTTTATCGAGCAGATCGAAAAGGACGATTTTTGGGCGAGCCAAATCACGCAAATTCGCATTTTCCCGAACTACGAATTGAGTTTGACACCGCGCGTTGGCAACCACACCATTCGTTTGGGCAAACTGGAAAACGCCGACAAAAAACTGGAAAAAATGCGCACTTTCTACCGCAAAGGGCTGCCATATATCGGCTGGAATCGCTACACCACCATCGACTTGCGCTACCGCAATCAGGTGGTCTGCACCAAAAGTTATTAGTAGCAAGTAGCAAGATACAAGTCGCAAGAAAATTGATAATTGATAATTGACAATTGACAATGTAGGGACGCGGCATGCTACTTCTGGAAAGTTTATAGGTGAGAGGTTAAAGTTTATAGAACATAGATAAAATTAGTATGAAAGTTGCGCCGTTGGATGCGAACTTGTCCCCTTTGCAAGGGGACGAGCGAAGCGGAGGGGTTAGATAACCAAATAACCAAATAACCAAATAACCAAATCCACATAAACATAGAAACAGCGCGAAGCGCGAGAAACATAGAAACAGCGCGAAGCGCAATTTGAAATTCTGAAATCTGAAACCGCGCGCAGCGCAAAAAAAAATCGAGAATATGGAAAAAATTGTTGTTGCCGTCGAGGTGGGGCAGAGCAAGTTGGTGGCTATGGCGGCCAGCAAAATGCCCGACGGTAAATTGAAATTGCTGGCTTTGGAGAGTTTGCCAACGCCGAAAGATGCGGTCTGCAACGGCCTGATTGTGAAATCGAACGATGTGGCTGCGGGGCTGGGCAAACTGCTCAAACAACTGGCCAACCGTTTGGGTGCGTCGATGCGCATCGTCAGGTTTTATGCTGGGCTCAACTGCCGCTCGCTGACCACAATTCAGGTTGGCGTGCCACGCGTGCTGACGCAGTCCGAAGCGATTACGCCCGAACTTTTGCAGCAAATGCGCATGGAGGCGTTGTCGCAACTGCCCGCCGACCGCGAGTCGCAGGGCATTTTGTCGGAAACCTACGCGCTCGATGGCGATGCGATTGCAAGTCCGATTGGCGCTACTGGCGGCCATCTGCTTGGCACATTTGCCGTGGCGTGCGCTCAACCCGATTGCGCAAACACGGTGGTGCGCTGCGTCGAATTGATGAGCAACTACAAATTGCAGGAGTGCCTGCTCGCGCCGCAGGCTGTGGCAGCGGCCATTACAACTCAAGCCGACCGCGAAGCAGGTTGTGCCGTGGTCGATTTTGGGGCTGGCTGCACCTCGGTGGCGGTCTATCAGCAGGGCGAATTGCGCCATGTGGCGGTCGTTCCGCTGGGCGGTAAGCACATCACTGCCGACCTGATGTCGCTCGGACTTACCGAAAAAGAGGCCGAAAGTTTGAAACCGCTTTTCGGCAAAAAATATGGTTCGGAAGCGAAAAAGAACGAAAAATTGAAGTTCCCTGCCGATGCCGATGGCAACGAACGCGTGTTCGAAGTAGAGCGTATTTTGCATGTGTGTCAAGCGCGTCTCGACGAAATTGTTGCGTACGCTATGCAACAGATTCGTGCGACTGCCGCTCCCGACGAATTGTCTGCTGGACTTATCATCACTGGCGGAATTACGCAGATGGAACACACTGTCGATATTGTGGCCGAATCGAGCAAAATGTCGGTGCGCATCGGAGCGTATGCCGACCACATCGCCGCCGATTCCAACGAGTCGTGCGCCAAAGCCTCGGCGCAGTTGGTGGGGCTGCTGCTCGCTGCCGACGAAAACTGCGTGGAAGAGCAGATAATGGAGAAGAAAAAGAAACAGCCAGGCGGCAAAAACTTTTTTGGCAAGATGAAAAACAAACTCGGCGATATGTTCTCCGAAGAAAATATGGGCGAATAACAAAAAAACGAAGACACTATGGAACTTGACTCTTGTTTCGAATCTACCGATTTGTCGGCTATATTGGCCAACAATGCCTCCATCATCAAGGTGGTGGGCGTGGGTGGCGGCGGCGGCAATGCCGTCAATCACATGTTCAATCGCGGCATCAAAGATGTAACATTTGTGGTGTGCAACACCGACCAGCAGGCGCTGACGCATTCGCCTGTGTCGCAGCAGATTATTCTGGGCGACGACGGACTTGGCGCTGGCGGTCGCCCCGAAAACGCTGCCGAAGCCGTGAAAAAATCGCTCACAAAAATTGAAAAAATGCTGACCGATACGCCCACCAAAATGGTGTTTATCACCGCAGGCATGGGCGGCGGCACTGGCACTGGTGCTGCGCCAATCATTGCCAAAGTGGCGCACGATTTGGGCATTCTCACCGTGGGCGTGGTAACGATTCCGTATGCTTTCGAAGGCAAACTGAAAATCAATCAGGCCTTGCGCGGCGTGCTAGAAATGAGCAAAAATGTCGATGCGATTTTGGTGGTGAACAACGAAAAATTGTGCGAAATCTATCCCGATCTCGACATGCTGCACTCGTTCGAGGTGGCCGACGATGTGCTGGCAACCGCCGTCAAAAGCATTGCCGAAATTATCACGGTGCACGGCTATATGAATGTCGATTTTGCCGATGTCAATACGATAATGAAGGACAGCGGCATTGCCATCATGAACATCGGCGTGGGCGAAGGCGAAAACCGCGTGATGGACGCCATCAACAATGCGCTGAAATCGCCGCTGCTCGAAAATACCGATGTGCGCAACTCGAAACGCATTCTGATGAACATCAGTTGCTCGAGCGAAAAGGGCATTCTCGGGCGCGAAGTGGCGCAGGTGCGCGAATTTATGGAGCAGATGATCGACGATGTGAATGTGATAACGGGCGTTTCGTTCGACGATTCGCTCGATGATAGGGTGAAAATCACCATCATCGCCACGGGATTTACCTCCGAAGCACTGCCCAAACCCGTCGCCTCGAAATCGGCCGATGGCAAAGCCACCGACGAGGAGAAAAAACGCGAAGGCGCAGAAATAGACCGCTCGCGCAGCGAATACTATGGCGACGGCGTGCCGGGAACAGCCAAAAACGAAGAGCGCGTGCTGCCCGATTTGGACGACGACAGCGTGTTGGCCGAAATCCAAAACACGCCCGCCTATCAACGCTTGTAAAAATGCAAATAACTAAAAATCAGACAATTATGAATCTATTTGACCAAATTAGCGACGACATCAAAAAGGCGATGTTGGCGCGCAACCACGCCGAACTCGATGCGCTGCGTGGCATCAAAAAAGAGTTTCTCGAAGCCAAAACTGCCAAGGGCGGCAACGGCGAACTGACCGACGAAGCGGCACTGAAAATTCTGCAAAAAATGGCAAAACAGGGCAAAGATGCCGCCGCCATTTTTGTGGAGCAGAAGCGGCAGGACTTGGCCGACGAGTATCTGGCGCAAGTGGCTGTTTATGAGCGCTATCTTCCCAAACCGATGAGCACCGACGAACTCGAAGCCGCCGTGCGTGCCATCATCGAGCAGGTGGGTGCAAAAACGCCGCAAGAGATGGGCAAAGTGATGGGCGTGGCCGCCAAACAGTTGGCTGGCAAAGCCGATGGTCGTTCCATTTCGGAGGCAGTAAAACGCCTTTTGGCAGCACTCTGAAAATTGGCGCACAAAAAAACGGAGGCGGACAAAATTTGTCCGTCTCCGCTCATTTTAAGCCACGCCCATTAGCCAATTTCGATGGTGCGTTGCGCTTTTTTAATCTCTTTGTCCGAAAGTTTCGGCAGGTCGATTTTCAAAACGCCGTTCTCCATAGTGGCTTTGATTTTCTCTTTGTCCACATTGTCGGGCAGAATCATGGTCTGCTCAAACTTCGAGTAGGCAAATTCGCGGCGCAGGTACTGCACATCTTTTTCATTCTCCTCGTGTTCTTCCTTCTTCTCGAGCGAAATGATAAGGTTGTTGTCCTCGTCGATGCGCACGCTGAAATCTTTTTTGTCCATGCCCGGTGCGGCAACCTCAACGGCGTATGCCTTTTCGGTCTCCTTCACATTGATGGCTGGCGTGGTTGTGTTGGCGCGCGTCATAAATTCGTTGTCGAACAGGTCGCTGAAAATCGACGGCAGCCAGTTGTTTTGGTTTCTTCTTACAAGTGTCATAGTTTTGTCCTCCAATTATTTGTTTGTTTTTTTTTGTTCTCTTCTCGGGGCTTTCCCAACCCCTTTCGCCTTATAGTTTGCAAATGGCGTGCCACCCCCAAAACCGACCATTTTTGTCTCATTTTCTGACAAAATGACAGATTTTAATTTTCTTACACTGACAAAATGGCTTTTTTAGTCGCAAGTAGCAAGAGAGTGAGAAAGTTTGAAAGTGAGAAAGTAAAAAGTTGAAAAGGGACGCGGCGAGTGAGGAGGAGTATTCTATCGTTGTCGATTGTATATTCTTTGGAGTTAATCTATTGTAGTTCAATTACTTGTGGCTCATTTTATACCCAAATAGTGTGTTCAACTTCGGCTCCAAGTTCAAAATGGTATTTTGCGATGCCGAGATCCATTTTGGCGTAGAAGCCCCACGCGGTCGTGGCACGCACCTTGTCGACCAGCAATTCGAAGCGAAATTTTTGCTGATTCATCGCCGTCGGAGCCAACAAAGCACTCTCTACGCCACGGCGAAACCAATCGGGCATTTCGCCTTGACAAGAGGCTACATCGCTGATTGTCTTTGACTTGTGTTGCACGCCTTGCGTCCGTCCGTAGCCCAAAGCGATGACGGCTGCCAATTTTTCGCCGCGGCGGATGTCTAATGCTTTGACCACTTTTTTGAAGGTCAGCCCTACCCAACAGGTATTCAGCCCGAGTTGCTGCGCGAGAAGTACCAGTTGCTCGCCATAGTAGCCGCACTGCTCGTCAAGATTATTGCCCGAACCGATGAGCGCAAAATAGTTGCGCACACCCGAAAACTTGCCGTAGTGCGCCATAAAAGAGTCGAAGGCTTGCGGCTCGTCCGACACGAGTTGGATATGCAATCCGCTCGCCGCATTGAGAGTTTGTAACTTCTCCTGTAACAACGCAATCGCCTCATTATCAATAGGTTTGTCGGTGTATTGACGCACAGAATGGCGTGCTTTGATGGCCTCTTGTAAACTTATTTTCTGTTCCATATTTCTCACCGTTTTTGTTTTACACCACAAAAGTACTGCTTTTAATTCTAACGGCAAGCGAAAAACTTACAAAATTGTAAATTTTTATTTTTGAAACAATGAAAATGGTTCTTATTGGCGGCTGCGAGGGCGTTTCTAACTATTGTTGGGTTGCCTGTTTTGCATTGTTGCCGATTTTGTGTTATCTTTGCAAAAAGATATACGCAAAACCATTGATAGAAACTCCTTAAAACGAAACGCCATGAAACAAACATTTGCTTTACTTGCCGCAATGTTGCTCTTGGTAGCACCATGTGCGCAGGCTCAAAATCAGCAGCGAATCAAGCAGATCGACATCACTGTGCCTATTCCAAATGTGGGCGATGCGATATTCGATGGTTTAACGATTACGAGCATTACTACCGATGTGTTTGGCGCAGAGGAGATGCTTGGCGAACAAAAGATAGCCGGCGGCAGTGTGATGGTTTTCCAGTTCGACACGCAAGGCAACCGTGCCTATCCTTTGGTGGAGGAAAAGTTTCAGGCGGGGCGGGAATATCTGCTTCGCGTGTATGTAACAAATTACACCGATGTGCTGTTTAATTACAAGAATGACGCAAATTTCACGGTGGATAATAGCATGGTGAACGCCACCATCAATGGCAAACCAGTCAAAATTCTCAAAGGATCGTCGGGACGGCCACTGATATGCGAGATAGTGGTGAAACTGCCCGGTGAGCGCAACCCGATATTGGCAAACACGAGCGTCAGTCCTGCCGATGGCGAACACGCTGGCTACGGATATGTCGATCTCGGACTGCCGAGTGGCACGCTGTGGGCTACCTGCAATGTGGGCGCAACAACCCCCGAAGACTATGGCAACTACTACGCCTATGGCGAAACAGCACCCAAAAAGAGATATACCGAAGGAACTTTCACTGGTTTCGGGTCGTACATCTACAACAATATCCACAATTTCACATCATTTGAAGATGAAAGTAACTTTTACTCGACATCTACATCGATGGGGTATCGTCTTCGTCCCGAATTTGATGCGGCTCGCCAAAACATGGGCGGAGAATGGAGCATTCCCACGCGTTTGCAAGTGAAGGAACTGCGCGAAAACTGCTATCTCCAATTTGTGATTGTGAATGGCGTAAAAGGCACATTGTGGACGAGCCTCCGAAACGGCAAATCGATATTCACGCCCTATGCTGGTGTAATGGGTGCAGAAAATTTGGACGGCGGCGGCATCGGAGGATACTATCAGACAGCCAACGGAAGGCGCATACGAAATATCTTCACATTTAACTGGGGAACTTCCTACACCAAGGACGAGAACCTCGGTGTATATATGCTTGCCATTTCGACATATCAGTACAACGAGGATCCTGTTGGCGACAATGTGATTCCGGGGTTGCCTGTGCGTGCCGTGTGGGGCGGTAAGGAATTCAAAGGCGATATGCCCAAAGTGGACAGATAACGCACCATGAGGAGTGCAGGAATCGCCAATCAATAATTGTGCGAAAGGCTTACAGACTATTTGCCAGAAGTGAGGTCGGTGTAGCGGCGAAGGCAGATGCGGTAAGAGATGTAGGCATCTGACAGTTCGTTTTCGGCCTTGAGCAGCGTGGTTTGCGCCATCAGCAAATCGGAGATGGTTAGCGTGCCAGCACGGTACTGCACTTCGCTCAAACGATAGTTCTCCTGCGCTGTGGACAAGGCACGCCGATTGTTTTGCCACAACAGATAGGCCTCTTGCAGTTTGTCGTAGGTCTGCTGATTGCGCAGCGATAGCAGTTCGTCCGTGTGGTCGCGCTCCAGTTCCGCCTGTTCCACCGAAATAGAATGTTCGCGCATTTTATGGCTCATCTCCCACCACGATGTGATTGGCACTTTGAGTACAGCGAACACTATTCCATTGCCAGCGTCGTTGCCCCACATTCCGCCTCGGAGCAAATTGGCCTGCGCGCGGCTGAATCCGTAGTGCGCCCCGACGGCTATGCTTGGAAGTGCGTCGGCAATGGTCATCCGACGGCGCAGTTTCTCCGCCTCCACTTGCATCTCCAACAGGGTATATTCTGGCGTGGTTGTTGCACCATCGACATAAAGCGGCGGCAGACTGTCCGACAGTGCCACGGACATATCCACCGACGGCACACGCACGCTGTCGCACGCCGACTGTGGCAAACCTACCGACTGCACCAGCGCACGGGTGGCCAGCCGAATACCATTCGACAACTGAATTTGCGTGCGTTCCATCTCGGAGCGGCGCAGTTCGACCTGCATCAAATCGGTACGCAACACAAGTCCCGCTTCGACAGCCGTTTCTGCAATATGCTGAATAGTGTCAATCAGTGCCAGTGCGGCATCGACAGTGGCTTGTTTTTCTTGCAGTCCGACTAGCAGCCAATAACTTTCCTCTACTTGCTCCAGCAGGTCGCGGTCGCTCATCTCTGCCTGCTTCTCCGCCGCTTCGACACCTAACTGCGCCAAGCGGTTGCCCGCAACAATTTTGCCGCCCATATAGACGGGTTGCAGCGCCGTTGCGCCCACCATGTAGCCGTATTGCCCCATAGTGATGGTGTTGTGCAGTCCGAGAGCCGCTCCATAGTTGCCATAGAGCGTAGTCAGCAGGTCGCGCACCGACGCATTGCCGATGTCGTTGATGTCGAACTCCACCAATGGGTCGAACGCATAGTAGCCGCCTGCTTGGGCGTGTACCTGCGGAAAATATTTGGTGAACGCCTGTGCTTTGACCTGTTTTGCCTTCTCGATAGCCAACTCCGACTTACGGATATTGCGGTTGTTCTGCGCTGCCAACGAGAGGCACGAATCGAGTGTGAGATAGGTGGCTGTGCTGTCGGCCGTCTGCGCCCAAATAGGGCAGGAGAGGCAGATGCAGAGAGTCGTGGTTATTATAAAGGAATGTTTCATTATCGTTTCTTGATTAGTTCTGCAAGTTTGGCTTGACGCTTCTCTTTGCGCTCGTAGATTTTCCAGTAGGCTATGGGCAGCACAGTGATGGTAAGCGGCAGGGTGAGCAGCGAACCGAAACAGATGACCACACCCATCGGCATCCAGAGGCTCGTGTGTGCCACAATCATCGGAATGACACCCAACGCCGTGGTGGCTGTGGTGAGGAAAATCGGTCGCATACGCCGAATCCCCGACTCGAAAGCCGCTTCGCGTAGCGGCACATGGTGCGTGCGCAACTCTTCGGCGTACTCGTACATCATAATGGCGTTACGCACAATGACACCAATCAGACTGATTATGCCCAACACCGCCGTAATCGACACATCTAAATCGAACAGATATAGCCCTGTGAATGCGCCAAAGAGGCAGAGTACACTGCTCGACAGCGTGAGCAGCGAGAGCGAGAGTTGCCCGAAGTGATAGAGCAGCAACGCAAGCATAACCAACAGAGCGGCCACCACCGAAATGGCTATCTGCGGAATCATCTCGCCATTGACGGCAGACAAACCGCCATACGAGATGCTGACACCGTCGGGAAGGTCGTCCATATTCTCTTTGATCCACTGCTTTATCTTCTTGTCTGCCACCACTTGGCTCACATCTCCTTGAAGGTCGCTAGCCACAGTTACGCAGCGTACCGAATTGCGGTGTTCGATGCGAGTATGGTGCCACTCTGGCTCGAGTGTAGCCACTTGGCGCAACGGCACCCAAACCGACGGATAGATGGTCGGCACCATCACATCTTGCAGTTCGTCGATGGTCATATCTTTTGCGCCAGCGGTGTAGAGCATAACAGGAATGGAATAGTCGCCCTCCCAAACCGTGGTGAGTTTTGCGCCTTTGGTGAGTGTGCGCAGATAGAGCGAGAGCGTAGTTTCGGTAATTCCCAAGCGGCTCGCCTCCTCCTCGTTGAGCGTGATTCGGGTTTGGCAGGCAATGTTGTCGTAGTCGGAATGTACCCAGCGGAACTCTGGCTCACCCGACATAAACTGCTTCAAACTATCGGCATAGAGTGCCAACTGGTCGAGGTCGTCGCCACGGAAACGCACCTGAATGGGATTGATAACTGCCTGATAATCCAACTGTTTGAAGCGAATATAGGCATTGGGAAAATAGTTCTCGTAGCGAGGCGTATATTCTTCGAGCAGTTGCGCCGTTGCCTCTTTCGACGAGGTATTGACGATAAACTGCGCATAACTCGAGCGCGGCATTTGCGGCGTATAGGTGGCGTGAAAGCGCGGACTCGATTGCCCGACAAACGAGGTGATGGAGGTAATGCGTTTATCCACGCGCAGCATACGCGCCAAACTGTCTGCCACTAGCGTAGTTTCATCGATGGACGAGCCTTCGTTGAGGTGAATTTCGACTGCAAAGCATTCGCGTTCTGCCTTCGGCAAGAGTTGCAAATTGAGGCGTGTGTAGAGAAAGCAGCCCAGCACGATACAGCCTGCGCAGGTTGCGATAGCCCCCCAAGGGTGGGCAAAACAGAATGTCAGCAGTTTGTGGTAGCCTGTTTGCAACAGTTCGAAGAAATCGTGCTGACGACGCTCGAACCAGTTGAGTTTATCGACCTTGCGGCGGCGAATAAATTGTGTTGCCATATAGGGCGTCACCCATGTGGCATAGAATATGCTGGCACTCAACGCAAACAGTATTGCCCACGGAAAATACTTGACAAAGTCGCCCAAAGGTCCTTTGACAATCATCGCCATCGGGAAAAACATGCACGATATAGAGCAGGTTGCCACCGACATCGGCACAAAGAGTTCTTTGGTGCTGACCGCCGCCGAATACCAACGGCTGTGTCCATGCTCGAGCAGGTCGGTGTAGCCGTCGATAACGATGACCGAGTCGTCCACTATCATACCCAAGACGACTATCAGTGCCGCCAGCGTTACGGTATTCAGTTCGATACCCGTCAGGTACATAAGTCCCACTGCCACAGCGGTGCAGACTGGCACACCAGTGCTGGCCACCAACGCCGTGCGCAGCGGAAACAGCACCAACATCACGCCTATCACCACGATGATAGACAGCACAATGTCGTGCATAAACGATTCGACTGAGTCGTCCACCACTTTCGGTTGATCGGTGATGCGGTGAAAATGGATATCGGGAGGCAGTTGTGCGCTCATCTCGTCCATCTCCTTGTCTATCTTCTGCCCGAACGCCACGATATTATTGCCCGGCACCATCTCCATATTTACAATCAGGCACGAGCGGTTGGCGGATATGTCCACCGCTGCATCGCCAGTGTAGTACTGCACCGAACGGCTCTGGTCGGGATAGTGGCGTTTGATAGTGGCAATGTCTTTGAGGCGAACGGTTGCTCCTGTAACTGGATTGAACCACACTATCTGCTCGGCGACCTCCTGCTCGCTTTTGAACGGAATGGCAACTTGCAGTTTCTGCGTGCCCTCCGAGCCATCGATTGAGCCGCCTATGGTGCGGAAGCCTTGCAGCAGAAGCGAGGCTTGCAGTGCTTTTTGGTCGATGCCGTAGGCCGATAGGCGCGCAGGATCAACCGTAACGGCTATCTCCTCGTTTTGCGTACCCATGATGCGTATCTTACCCATTTCGGGAATGGTACGCAGTCGGCGGCAGAGTTGGCGCGTGTAGGCCTCCATTTCGCGCGGACTGCGGTCGTCGCTCTCCACAGCCAACAGCAACGACGAGGTGTTACCGAAATCGTCTATCACCACTGTTTGCAACACGCCTGCTGGCATGTATAGTTTTCGGTACAAATCCAGGCCCGCCCGAATAGCAGTCCATGCGTCGCTGCTCGATTTTACATCGTTGCGCAGCCAGACAAAGACATAGACCAATCCATCTTCGGTAACCGAACTGGTTTTCTCTTTGTTTACCTCGACAAAGCCATTCAGGTAGTCCTCCAGTGGGCGAGTTACCTGCTCTTCTATCTCTTGTGCAGTTGCGCCCGGATAGACCGCAGCCACAATGCCTTGGCGGATAGTAAATTGTGGGAACTCGTCTTTGTTCATTCGGGGCAAAGACCAAATACCCAAAATGGTCAATACAAACACAGCGGCATAGACCAAATTGTGGTTGCGCATGGCGCGCTCTATGTGATTACGCTTTTTCACGGTTCGTTTTCGCTCCCTATTCTATCACCACAGCAGCACCAGAATACAACTTCTGTTGCCCTTCGACAATCAGCGTATCGCCTGTATGTAACCCATTGGTAACCAGCACACGACCTTGTGTGTGCATACCTATTTCGACCGCACGGCGTTGGGCTTTGCCGTTTTCGACCACCCAAACACTATGTCCCGATTGCAGAATCTGAACGCACCGTGTCGGCACGGCATAGCCGCTCGTAATTTGCGTTTGCAGCCACACTTTGCTTATCATACCCGGTAGCAGCACTTTTTTCTGTGCCTCTGTTGCTCGCACCTCTGCTTTGAGCGTGTAGGTGTGCGCAATGAGATTGGCAACAAGACTTTTTTCGATAATGCGTATAGGAATGGTGTCTTGCCCGATGGCGGCAATCTGTATGCCTCCTTTGTCGCCCACAGCAAGGTGCGGAATGTCCGTTTCCGCTACATCAAAAGAGACATTGAAACCGTCGGTGTGCAGCAGCGTGGCAACTGGCAGCACAGGGCTAACCACCTGACCGACATGCACATCGCAGTCGCCTATCACGCCATCGCTTGGCGCACGCAGCACGCAGTCGTCTACCGATTTTTTCGACATATTCACCATCGAGCGGGCTTGCTGCAGTTTGGCCTGCAATTCCACCATTTTCTGCTCCGTTACGCCTCCTTCGGCAAACACTTTTTCGGCGCGCGCATAGCCGTCTTCTATCTCTTTGAGCGTGGCAGAGGCGGCTTGCAGAGCGTCTTTGGCGCGCGTATTGTCGATGCGCAAAATCTCTTGCCCTGCTTTGACACGGTCGCCCTTGCGGACATAGACTTGCAACACCTGCCCAGCCGACTGCATGGTGAGCGGAATGCTTGCTGTACTCTCTATTTTGCCGACATAAGTGTGTGTATAGGTGCTCGTTGTGTTGGCAATAACTTCGGTATGCACTTTGAGCGGAGTGTCGGCGTTTTTCTTTTTCGCATTGGAGTTGCAACCCATAAGCGGCAGCACACACACCAATCCGATAAAGGCTATTTTTGTTTTCATCTTAATTCTGTTTTGCTACGCAAACAATTTTTTCTCCATGTATCTTACGCCCCGATTGATCGCCCTCGCCATCGTAGGTGAGCAGAAAATGTATGGTGCCGTTATAGACCTTGCCTGCGCCAGACACCTCGAGGGCAAAATTCTCGGTTACTGTTTGCTCGAGCAGCGTCAATGGCTCCTCTTCGGACTCGTAGGTGTAGGTGAGCGGAATTGTGCGGGTGCATTGCTTGATAAAGAGCGAGTCGCCGCTGACTTTGCCATCGGCTGTATAAACGCCGCCCATGAAGATGTTCATCGTGAGCAGCACATCTTTGCCTTTTTGGCGGACAATCTGCATCGCCCCCTGCTCATCGGTCAGCAAAACGGGTATCGTGTCGTCGATGACAGCCGTTCCGCTTATCTTGTAACTGTAATCTCCCAATACATCTTTGACGGAGTTGTCACAGGCATTGAGTGCGCAGAGTAGCAGCCCTGCAAGGGCGACAAGCGCCCATTGTTTTGTTCTTTTCATACCTTAAATTATTGTGGTTGTTTGTTATTCGTGTTATGCTGTTTCTTGATTGTGAAAGCCAAAAAGAGCGTGAATGTAGCGAATGTTGGCTTCTAATCGGCTTTGCAGCACTTTTTCGTGGTCGGTGTCGCGTTCTGACAGCAGATTTTCGATGGCTGGCATCACCAACACCGCCATGATGTTGAGCGAACAGATGGTCAAAATCAGTTGCTCGGCGTTGGTTGGCACGATATTGCCCGCTTCGGCCTCTATATCTAACGAGTGTTGCAATTTTTTCAGGTAGTCGCCATACCGCTTGTGCGCAATATCGCGGAGCAAATCGGGACATTCGCCCGTTTCGTTCACCAGCAGCCGCGCCAACATGGCATTTTTCGCCATAATGTTGAAATTTTGCACAATCAGATTGTCGATATTCTGCATAAAATAGAGATTTTCCGTCCCCTCGGGCGGCAACACCGACTGAATAAACTCCTCGATTTTGCGCTGCAATACCTCGGAAAAAAGGTTCTCTTTGCTATGAAAATGGTAGTAGAGCAACACATGCGTTACCCCCACGCGCTTGGCAATGCGGCAAATGTTTGCCCCCTCGTAGCCGTTGCGGGCAAACTCTTCTTCGGCAGCCGCCAAAATCTCTTCGCGTTTGTTTTTCATGCCTATCTGTCAATC
The DNA here is from genome assembly GCA_963659365.1 of Acutalibacteraceae bacterium. Lineage (GTDB taxonomy): Bacteria > Bacteroidota > Bacteroidia > Bacteroidales > Paludibacteraceae > W0P28-013. The sequence goes on from CAVKTI010000012.1 coordinate 32,491, forward strand.
AAAAAAATCGAGTTGCAAAGGTAACGCAATAATTTTAATAATACCCAAAAATCATTAAAAAAAATGCAAGAAAAAAATCACAAAATACTGATTTTTAACACTTTTTTATTTTTCTTGATAATTGTGTCTTTCTCGTTTTTGCCAATTGATGGCGAATTATTTCGTCTGCTTTTTGTCGTACATTTTCCAATAGGTAATTGGCAGCACAGTGAGCGTGAGCGGCAATGTGAGCAGCGAACCGAAGCAGATGACCACGCCCATCGGCATCCACAGGCTGGTTTGAGCGATAATCATCGGCAGAACGCCCAACGCTGTGGTGGCTGTGGTGAGGAAAATCGGCCGCATACGCCGCATTCCTGCCTCGAACGACGCCTCGCGGACCGACATCGTGCCTTTGTGGCACAACTCTTCGGCGTATTCGTACATCATTATCGCATTGCGCACAATCACGCCAATCAGGCTGACAATGCCCAGCACGGCCGTAATCGAAATGTCCAATCCGAAGAGATAAAGTCCCACGAACGCGCCGAAAATGCAGAGTGCCGAACTCGACAGAGTGAGCAGTGCCAGCGAGATTTTGCCGAAATGGTAGAGTAGTAGCACAAACATCACCAATAGGGCGGCTACCACGCTCCAAATAATTTGCGGAATCATCTCGCTGTTGATGGCGCTCAAGCCGCCGTACGAGATGCTGACGCCTTCGGGCAGGTCGTTCAGATGGTCGTGCATCCACGCTTTGACTTTGTTTTCGGCAGCCACTTGGCTGGTTTTGCCGCGCAGGTCGCACCCGACGGTGATGGTGCGCACCGAATTGCGCCGCTCGATGGAGGCTCTGTGCCACTCGGGCGTGATTGTTGCCACCTGCCGCAGCGGCACCCACACGGTTGGATAAGCGGTCGGAATCATCAGATCTTCCAGTTCGTCCACCGACATAGCGTCTGCGCCAGCGGTATAGAGCAGCACAGGAATGCCGTAATCGTCCTCCCAAACGGTGGTGAGTTTCGTGCCGTTGGTCAGGCTGCTCAGGTAGAGCGAAAGCGTGGTTTCGGTAATGCCCAAGCGTATGGCTTCGTCTTCGCGGAGCGTGATGCGGGTTTGCTGCGCAAAATTGTCGAAATCGGAATGCACCCACGCCAATTCGGGCTGTTCGGACATATATTGCCGCAGACTGTCGGCATACGGTGCTATCGCTTCGAGGTCGTTGCCTGTGAAACGCACTTCGAGAGGATTTTTTGCTGCCTGATAATCAAGTTGTTTGAAACGAATATAGGCGTTCGGAAAATAGTTTTCGTAGCGTGGCGTGTACTCACGCAGCAGGTCGGCAGTGGCTTGCGTTGAGGTGGTATTGACGATGAACTGCGCATAACTCGACTTCGCCATCTGCGGCGTGTAGGTGGCGTGAAAGCGCGGACTCGCCTGCCCGACAAACGAGGTGATGGAGGTGATACGCTTGTCCACGCGGAGCATAAGCGCCAACGAGTCCGCCACCTGCGCCGTCTGCTCCACCGAAGAACCCTCACGCAGGTGAATTTCGACGGCAAAACACTCGCGCTCTGCCTTTGGAAGAAGTTGCAAATTGAGTTGCGTTACCATAAGGTAGCAGCCCGCCACCAAGCACAGCACAAGGACGATATAGGCAACCCACGGACGGCGGAAACAGCCTTCCAACATGCGTTGATACCCGCGCTGCAAAGCGGCAAAGAAGCGGTTTTGTAGCCGCTCGAACCAGCCCATCTCTTCGGGACGGCGGCGGTGAATGAAGCGTGTGGACATATAGGGTGTAACCCATGTGGCGTAGAAAATGCTCGCTGTGAGGGCAAAGAGAATCGCCCACGGAAAGAGTTGCACAAAGTCGCCCAAAGGTCCCGTAATAATTTTTGTCATGGGGAAGAACATTCCCGATATCGAGCAGGTGGCGAGCGCCATCGGAACGAAAAGTTGCTTGGTGCTGATGGCGGCCGAATACCAGCGGCTATAGCCGCGTTCAAGCAGGTCGGTGTAGCCGTCGATAACGATAACCGAGTCATCGACAATCATACCCAAGACCACAATCAGCGCCGCAAGCGTTACGGTATTGAGTTCGATACCTGTGAGGTACATCAGCCCGACGGCAATGGCGGTGCAGACTGGCACTCCCGTACTGGCGACCAACGCCGTGCGCAGTGGAAAAAGAATCAGCATGACGGCTATCACTACGATAATCGAAAGGACAATGTCGTGCATGAACGAGCGCACCGAGTCGTCCACCACCTTGGGCTGGTCGGTAATGCGGTGAAAATGCACATCGGGCGGCAGTTGCTGGCGCGCACGCTCAAGTTCTTGCTCCACCTTGTTGCCAAAAGCGACAATGTTGTTGCCCGGCACCATCTCCATATTGAGAATGAGGCAGGAGCGGTCGGCGGCAATCGCTGCGTCGGCATCGCCTGTGTAGTACTCCACAAATTTATCGGCATCGGGATAGCGGCGTTCAATCGTGGCGATGTCTTTGAGGCGAATGGTTGCGTCGGTTACAGGGTCGTACCACACAATTTGCTCGGCAATTTCGCACTCGCTGGTGTAAGGAATCGTAACTTGCAGATTTTGTGTGCCTTGCGAGTTTCCACCGAGGGTGCGGAAGCCTTGCAGCATAAGCGACAGTTGCAGGGCTTTCTGGTCGATACCGTAGGCGGAAAGTCGTGCTGCATCGATGGTTACGGCAATCTCTTCGTGCTGTGCACCGAGTATTTTCAGTTTGCCCATTTCGGGAATAGTGCGCAGTTGCGAACAGAGTTCTCGAGCGTAGGACTCCAACTCGCGTGGGCTGCGTTCGTCGCTCTCCACCGCCAAAAGCATCGACGATGTGTTGCCAAAGTCATCGACCACCACCACTTGCAGCACGCCCGTCGGCAGACTTGTCTTTTTGAATAGATCCAGCCCCGCACGGATACTCGTCCACGCATCGGGAGCAGATTTCACGGAGTTGCGCAGCGACACATACACATACACAATGCCGTCCTCGGTGTTGGAGTAAGTGTTCGCCTTGTCCACCTCCACATAACTGTTCAGAAAATCCTCGAGGGGAATAGTTACCTGCTGCTCGACTTCCTGCGCCGTCGCTCCGGGATAGATGGCAGCCACAACGCCTTGACGGATAGTGAATTGCGGAAACTCGTCCTTGTTCATTTTTGGCAGCGAGTAAATGCCAACTGCCGTAAGTACCAGCACAATCAGAAACACAAGATTGTGATTGCGCATTGCCCCTTCTATATGATTTCGTTTTTTCATCTTTTGCAGCGATTTTAATTATCTAATTACCTAATTTTCAATTACTTAGTTATTTAAAGATTTGAAGATTTGAAGATTATTTTTGCCTTGCAGGCTTTCACCAATGCGTTAAACTCATTAACTCATCAACCAATCAACTAATCAACCACTTTTGCACCATTATACATTTTCTGAAAACCTTCGCTAATCACTTTGTCGCCCACTTGCAGACCATTTGTAACGATTACGCCATTGGACACATATTCGCCGATTTCTATGCTACGGCGTTGAGCCACAGAGTCTTGCGCCACCCAAACGCTCCTGCCCGAAGGCAATGTCTGCACACATTCCGAAGGCACAAAATAGCCCGATACACTCTGCGATTGCAGCCACACTTTGCTCACCATACCGGGCAAAAGGTCTTTGCGCTGCGTGCCGAGCACAACGGCTTTCACGGTGTAGGTGTGGGCGATGGCGTTTGCCAATAGGCTCTTTTCTACCACACGAATGGGTAGTGTGTCGCTGCCGATGGCCGCCACTTGCACGATGCCGCTATCGCCAATGCGAATGGCCGCAATATCGGCCTCTGCCACATCGAAAACAACATTGTAGCCGTCCATATTCAGCAGCGTAATCAGGGGAACGGCAGGGGCAATGGTTTGTCCCGCTTTCACTTTGCATTCGCCGATAATGCCATCGGTTAGCGCACGCAACACACAGTCGTTCAGCGACTTACGAGATATTGATACCATCGAGCGCGCCTGCTCCAACTGACTGCCGAGTTCCACCATTTTCTGCTCTGTTACGCCACCTTCGGCATACACCTGTTGCGCGCGATTGTAGCCGTCCTGCGCCTGTTTCAACGAAGCATTGGCGGCTTGCAAGGCGTTGCGGGCTTGCGTGTCGTCTATGCGCAGCAACTCCTGACCAGCACGCACACGGTCGCCCACTTTTACCGATACCGACAGCACCTGCCCAGCACTCTGCGCCCCGAGTTGAACGCTCGAAACCTCTTCTATTTTGCCAACATAAGTGTGTGCGTAGGCGTGTGTTTGCTCGCTGATAATCAGCGTTTTGACTTTTATTGGCTGCTTCTCGAAACTCTCTTTTGGGCCAATAAAATTGCACGCCACCAAGAGCGGCAACAGACCAAACGCTATGTAAAATGATTTTTTCATTGTCCTAAAACAATTTGTCCCCTTACAAAAATCAAAAATTGCGCTGCAAAGGTAGCGCAATAATTTCGATAAAACCAAAAAATCCTTACAAAAATGTAAGGAAAATCACAAAACGCTGATTTCTAGCACTATTTCCCTCTGAAAAAAGTCAGTTTTTGGGCTGATTGTGCGTTTTTGTTATGGATTTGGAAATTTTGGGATATGATCCCATGTTTCTAAGTTTCTCGCGCTATGCGCTGTTTCTGTGGATTTGGTTATCTGGTTATTGGTTTTCCACCCCTACCCTGACTTTTGTTGGTACTCCCCTTGAAAAGGGGAGATGTAAAAGACCAACTGAGGCGCGTACCTGTCCCCTTTGCAAGGGGACGAGCGAAGCGGAGGGGGTTCGAAAATTCATTAAAACCGTAGAGCCGCCACAGTGTGACGGCTCTACAATCTGTCAGACCCCCTCAATCCCCCAAGGGGGAAGTTTGCTGCGCGGAAGCGCAGCAATTTCAAATTACAGATTTCAAAATTTCAAATTGTTAGTAGCAAGATATGAGTAGCAATCCGCAAGAATTCCAAATCTGCAAATCCACAAAAAAAAAGGAACGCGGCCAACGGCCGCGCCCCATTGTCAATTATCAATTGTCAATTATCAATTATTTCACAACCACTTTCTGCACCTTCTCGCCTACTTTCACAATGTAAACGCCATTCAGTGAGCCGTTCAAGCGTGTAACATCGCGGCCGAGCAGGTCGAAAATTTGGAACTCGCCATCGCAGACGATGTGGCCAGCGGTGGTGTAAAGTCCATCGAGTTCGACTTGTGCGAGTGCAGTTTCATTTTCGGTGGTAAATTCGCCTGTGTAGTTGTACAGCAGGTTGCCGTCGGCATCTCTAGCGGTAACACTGTAGGCGTAGGTTGACCCCTCTTCCAAACCAGAAACTGTAAAGCGGAAACCAGAAATTGTGCCTTCTGCTGCACGATTTGGAGTAGTGCCATCGGGCGATGGCGCAAATGCTATGCTCATGAGTTGCCCATTGGCATTGAATGTAAGCGTGCAGAACACAACACCATTTTTACTTATCACGATGGTGTAGGTGCTGGCTTGCTCTTCCGCTGGCCAAGTAAACGCCGCATCGTTGGTCGAAGCTACAACTGTTACCCCATTGATAGTTTCGACCTCGTCTGCGCCGATAATCTCCACAGTGCCGCCAGCAACAGTTTCGGGTGTAGTGCCTTTGTAGTTAATCAGTTGAGCCGTAACTTTCACTTTGTTACCGACTTTTACTTTGGCAGCATCGTCGCCTTTCACACGATAAGCCAAGAAATCGCCTGTTGTAGCGGTGGCATCGTCGCTCATGTAGAACGAAACATCACCATATTGTTCACTGTACGCCGTTTTGATTTGCGAAACATAGCCAATAACCGTAGCCGTTTGGCTTGTTACCGCACCTGCTTCCAACGAATTGGCTACTGCCAAAGCCTCTGCCACCGTCATGCTGTCGCTCACGACAATGTTCTTGATTTTGGCAAACTCGGCTGTGTAGGTAGCATCGCCCTCTATCGTTATTGTGCGAGGATTGTCAGTATTTCCATCGTTCCATTGCACAAAATGGTAATGCTCATTGGCAGTAGCAGTGAGGATGATAGTTGTGCCATAGTCGTATTCACCTGCGCCCTCTACATATCCATTTATAGCATCAGCGTAAATGGTATATTGATTGGGCGCAAAGATTGCCACATACGAAGCATCGTACTCTAATATCATTGTACGGGGATTGTCTGTGTTGCCGTCGTCCCAATGATCGAAGTGGTAATGCTCGTCGGCAATGGCATACAAGATGACCTCTACGCCGTAATCGTAAGTACCATCGCCCGACACATATCCATTTCCCTCTGCCGTCGCTGTAATGGTAAATCGGTCTATGGCAAACTCGGCAGTATAAGAAGCGTCTTCCTCAACCGACACTACGCGCGGGTTGTCGGTATTACCATCGCTCCAACGCTCAAAGTGGTAATGTTCGTCGGCAATAGCGGTCAGCGTGGCACTTGTGCCATAGTCATATTCGCCCGCACCCTCTACATATCCGTTCTCTGCTGAAGTGGAAATGGTATATTGATTTGGTGCAAACACAGCGGTATAGATTGCTTCTCCCCTCGACTGATACCGTGCGGGGATTATCGGTATTACCATCGCTCCAACGCTCAAAGTGGTAATGTTCATCGGCAACTGCCGTCAGCGTCGCACTTGTGCCATAGTCATATTCTCCCGCACCCTCTACATAACCATTTTCCGCTGTAGCAGAAATGGCATATTGGTTAGGAGCAAATTCTGCCGTGTAAGTAGCATCACCATCAACCCATACCGTGCGCGGATTATCGGTATTACTGTCGCTCCATCGTACAAAATGGTAATGCTCGTTGGCTATAGCCGTCAGCGTGGTAGTTGTGCCATAGTCGTACAGACCTGCACCTTGGATCCTACCATACTCAGCAGAGACAGAAATAGAGTATTGGTTAGGAGCAAATACAGCCGTTATAGCAGTATCTTGTACTACCATAAAAGTGCGCAGACTATCTGTACTACCGTCGCTCCATTGAGTAAAATGGTAATGGTCGTTAGCAGTAGCCTGAATAGTCAGTTCGTTGTCGCAGGTGTAAGAAAGTATTTTTGCAGACCCTTTAGCAGACGACCGAATGGAAACACTATACTCACGCTCTTCGATGATATTCGTAAAAGAAGACCAACCTACACTATTTTGATAAGCCCTTTCACTACTACAGGGGACATACACAGGAATGCTTTCCGAGACAACCCAAAAACTATCATCTCCACATTGCGGTGGCGTCTGTGCTTCCACTTGTATAGATGTAAGACCGGTGCAACCCGAGAAAGCACTACTTCCAATACTTGTTACGCTATTAGGGATAGTAATAGAGGTAAGACCCATGCAACCATAGAAAGCATCTTCCCCAATACTTGTTACGCTGTTGGGGATAGTGATTGAGGTTAATTTACTCATTTCATAGCAAAGATAGGCAGGAATACTCTCCACCTCATTGCCAAAAGTAAAAGAGGTGATATTATCCTTTATGGAATAGAACGGAGCGTAAAGAGAAAAACCAAAACCAACCCATTTCTTGGCATTCCATACAATAGAGGTAAGACCTGTGCAATCCTCGAAAGCCTTTTTCCCTATACTCGTTACGCTGTTGCCAATAGTAACAGAGGTAAGATTCGTGCAATTATAGAAAGCATAACTACCAATACTCGTTACGCTGTTGGGGATAGTAACAGAGGTAAGACCTGTGCAACCTGCAAAAGTGGATCAACCAATACTTGTTACGCTGTAAGTAGTGTTGTTATATTTTATTGTATAAGGAATAGTAATATCTCCGCTATACTTTCCTGATGAGGAATAAGTAACAGTTGCCGTATAAGAGGAACGACTCAAGTCATAGTATAAATATCCTATTTTCACTGATGCACACAGCACATTCCATCCTGCAACGAGCATAAGAGCCAAAAGTAGATATCGTTTCATAACTATTAGTTTTGGGATTATTCAGTTTAATCCGTTGGCGGAAAAGATATAACAAGAGAACTGCGCCTGCTTTTTCTTTCTGCCAACGGAGTTAATTATACTATAATGGACTATGGATTATCAGACATTCAAGTTTCTAATCCCTGCCTTGAGTAGCATTTTAGCAAATTCAAGTCCCGTAACCAATCGAACCTCTTCTTGCTCTGCCAAGTCTATGGCTTTTGTAGAGTATTGGTCACAAGTGGAAATAACCCATAATTGGGTATCATATTCATCCTTGTCGAAATTCTCGGCGTATGTTGTTATTTGTTTAACAGCCCAATCATCGGTTTTTCCATTGTGTTTCTTGGCTTGTATCATGATTTGCACATTGATGGTGTCGAAATAAGCAATTCGATCCGCATCTCCCTTCTCGGTAGCACAAGCATTCTTTGCCGGTTTCTCTATACGCGCCCCGATAGTTTTGAAATAGGCTTCTACCAAGTTCTCGAAACGAATGTCATTCAGTTGCTTATTGATGACATCCAAAACAGTTTTTGCTAATGCCTCCTCGAATGCTGCGCAAAGACTTATCGGTCTTTTTTCGCGGTACGCCTCACATGCTTCCTTTATGTCTTCACCGATCGCCATGGATAGTTTTCGATTGGTACCCCTGTATTTCAAAGCAGAATAGAGGCGTTGCGGGGCGTAACGCCGAGGTACTTTATTCTCTATGATTTCCACCCGACGATAGAAACCCATATCTATCTTTCCATTTTTGTTGTGAAGGAACTGCCCGTCATAGGTAATCTCACTGTTTGAGATAGACACAAGAAGCCCTTTATCCATCGACTCATTCGTCAATACCGTATCATCGGCTATACGGCATACCGCAAAGTTGCCTCCCATAGGAACAATGACAATATCATCCTTTTTCATTCCGGCAACAAAGCGATAGAGATTGTAGCGCTGGCGTGCAAGACCATAGTTTTTCTCCATCAACAATTTATCTACGACCTTAGCTCCTCCTTCTCGAATCGCTTTTACATTTGCATCGTTAGAGAAATCGAACCAACCGATAGAAATGTAATGTGCCTCATTGTTGTCGGTAGAACCGTTAAAAAGTTTCTGCGCATAGCCACCGGCATTGTCGCCACAAGTGATGCGCTGCATCCAATAATTTTGTTGTGCCATAAGTATTTTGTTTTATGTCCGCTCCTATCCGGACTTTGGTTAAGTATTTTTATTCCAATAAATTCCACTCAAGAGGATTGTTGTTTATCATTCGTATAGACACAAAAAGAGCGTGAACTTTCGTTTACTGATTACTATTCGGCTCTTGAAAGGAACTCGACTTACCTTAAATGCACCAAATATATCTACGGAAAAAGCCCACGCTTGCGCATGAGCATTTTGGCTTTTTCCTTGGTGCATTTTCTATGTCTTAAAGAAAGTGTCGAGTTTTCTCAAGAGCACAAGTATGAAGCAAAACGCTATTTTGTATGTCGGTTGCACCGCCTATCGGTGCGGGGTTATACCATAGGCTGTTGGGGTTTTTGTTACTATTCGCTGCAAAAGTACTACAAATGTTTGATATATGCAAATGGCGACAAACGAAAAGCGTAATCGGGCGCGCGCTTCCTATAATTGTGTCTGGAATAGTTGGGCTTTGTGCCTATGGCACAAGTTCGTAGTTGGTGCTTCGTCCGCCCTCGTTGGTCTTGCGGAGAATGCCTTTGGCTATCAAGTTTTGAATGTCACGCAAGGCGGTGTCCTGCGAGCAATGATTGATTTTCGCCCACTTCTGTGTGTTGAGTTTGCCCGTAAAATCGTCCCACAACCTATTCAGCACCTTGCGTTGGCGCTCACTCAATGGCGTATCTGCAAGGCGTTGCCAGAAGGCGGTCTTCCGTATGGTTCGGTCAGTAGTATTGAGAGCCTCCTCCAAAGATGCATTTAGGGCGGAGAGAAACCAACGAATCCACTCCGTAACATCGCTATTGCCATGTTGCGCACGCTCCAACTCTTCGTAGTACTCTTTTCGGCGACGGAATATCTCGGCGGACAGACTATAGTATCGCTGCGAGGATTGGTCTGCTCGCGCCAACATCATCTCTGTGATAGTGCGTGTGATACGCCCATTACCGTCGTCAAAGGGGTGAATCGTAACAAACCACAAGTGTGCCACTGCCGCACGGATAATGGCATCGGTGCCGTCGTCCCTGTTTACCCACTGCAGGAATGCCGTCATCATCTGCGGCACATCACTGCTCGGAGGGGCTTGGTAGTGTATCTTCTGATGCCCCATTGCCCCCGACACGACCTGCATAGGCTCATCGCCGACACGCCAAGAGCCGATAGTGAGTTTGTGGCCATTGCTGTAGCCTGTGGGGAACAACGCAGCGTGCCAACCGAAGAGTTGTTCCGCCGTAAGGGGTTGATGGTAGTTCTGCGTGGCTTGCAGCATAACGGACACAACGCCCTCCGTGTAATGATCTGGCGTATGCTCTATTTGCAAATCCACACCGAGGTGGTGAGCAATAGACGAGCGAACACTGTCGCGATTGAGGTCAACGCCCTCAATGCGGGAAGAGCCGATAATCTCCTCTGTCAGTGAATCCATCTGACGCTGCACGCCCTCCATACCGAGCATACTCATACGCCCCAACAGTTGCCCCTGCAGGTAATGCGCCTTGCCGAGCAAATCCAAAAGACTACTGCTGTCCCATGAAAATGCCGTCCAATTTTCGTGTTGCCATAGATAGATTGCGTTCATACTGCTGCGAGTTAGTTGCATATATCAGCGGCAAAGGTACAACGAAAAGTGCAGATTTACAACTTTTGCGGAGAAAAAGCGCATTATTCGCCGCAAATTTGCGGAGAATAGGAGTGTGATTAGCGGCGTATAGGTCAAATTGTGGGGCTCAACGCTGTCGCCCAGCAATTTTTTCGGCCATCTGCTTAATTTTCTTGTAGCCAGCGCGTTGCAGGGGCGAATGTTTGAACAAGCGTTTGAAGTCGCCGTTGGTTATTTTTGTGAAATCTGTGGCAAAAAGTGCGTCCGAGGGTTGCAGTTCGGGCGTGTGGTTGGCTTGTGCGCGGCGATTCCACGGACAGGCATCGAGGCAGGCATCGCAGCCAAACAGTCGGTTGCCACATTGTGCGGTCTGCTCGT
>CAVKTI010000013.1:0-42771 GCA_963659365.1 Acutalibacteraceae bacterium
TTACAGAGTTTTACCCTGCTGTGCTGAAAAACTACCCCAATGCGGGGTGGCGAATTGAGTACTATGTGCTGAACCCACAGACGCAAACGATGGTGCGCCGACAGATGAAACTAAATCTGCTGCGCAGTCGCTATACGAAAGTGAGCGATTTCCGACGACACGCCAACGAGATACTGTTCCGCCTGAACGCCAAACTGCGCAATGGCTGGTCGCCGCTAATGGAGGAGGACAACAAGCAGATTCTGTGAAATTGTCGTAGGCATCGGCAATTTTGCCAAGCGGTCCGGACATCATGTCCTTCATTCTCATTGCATATTCTACTATGCTCATATCAGGCTCATATCAGTTTAACAACTCCTTTTTCGGTGTTTTTGAAAGCAACTCCAACCATAAAGCCGAGCGTCTCGATGTCCCAGTCGGCGGCTTGGGGACCATAATAGTGTAGAGCAAAGGCATATTGCTGCGAAAAGCCGTCTGCCTTTTTCCCCTGCTCTACAGTTTTGTAAAAGAACTCTTTTTCAGTTCGATGATGTTCTGCAATTCCATCATGGCCGAGATGAAGTAATCTTCGTCTTCGCGAATCTCCTCATCGCTAGCCAGCCACAGTTCGTTCAACAGCGCACGTGCAGCCACATCGATACCCGATTCGGAATCAACAACGCCGCCTAATAATCTGCAGACTTTCACCAATGCGTTCAACCAATCAACAATCTGAATTTTGCTCTAAAAACCACACTTTTTACCGTAAAACGCGAAAAAAAATAGCAACATTGACAGCTTTACGCCTACATTTACCCTAAATATATAGAACGAGAGCAAGCCTATTATTACGGCATAACGCTCTATATTACAGGTGTTTTTGCAAGCAGTAGGCGACAAATAGAGCCGTTTGTTTGTCTGTTTTGTATAAACAAGAAATTTTCGTACTTTTGTAAAATTATATTTTACTAAACTAAAAAATGCGTATGAAAGTGAAAACATTTGCTCTGCTGCTGACCTTAGCTGCCGCAACCAGTTTGCAGGCGTACGATTTCCAGTCTGGCGATTTGTACTACAACATCACAAATAATAGTTCAAATACGGTGGAAGTCACATATGAATTTAGCTCAAATAGCCTTTATGATAGGGATACTTTAAGCGTATGTGAAGCCGTTTATGTAGGCAAGCATTTGGAAGTGGATTCTTGTTCAGTGAAATCCTTTTACATACAAGGGTATGTTCAGCAAATTACAGAAAATGCTATAGATACCTATAAGAACATAAACTTTTATATGAGTGATAATTTAGAAAATTCTAGTAATCTCCTTTATGCTTATAGGGTAATGGCAGGAAATGAAATTAGTAATGAACAATTGAAAAATTTGAAAGTAGGCGATTTCGTATTGGTCTATGCTCAAATTCTGAATTATAAGGGTTCCTTAATAGAAACCAACAATGGGGGACCAAGAGGAACGGTCGTCGCTATAAATGATTTTGGCGCAGGGCAGACAACAGGGATTCCATCTTCTTCTATTGGTCCTGATACTTTGTTCATTCCCGATAAAGTACAGAACAAAGGCATTTCATATAGAGTTGTTGGCATAGGAGACTACGCTTTTGAGATGAATAGCCCAATTTTGTTAGTGCTTCCTCCATCGGTTACATACATAGGCAGGAGTGCATTGAAGTGTGCTTTTTTGTATGCGTTTTCCCATCACGCATTGTCTATTGAGGCTGGCAATAGCATTGAAAAGATGTATGTGTTGGAGAGTGCCAAAGATGAATACGGCAACGATACTTTACAGTTTCTTAAACAAAACTTAACTGCTATTTCTGGCCATTGCTATTTGAAAAAGAGAGCAAGCCAATCGGCAAGTCTAATTTATGCTGTTAGTGGAGAGGATAGAAAATTGGTCTTACCAAAAACATTTGTTGGTTATTCTGGTAATAGTTACCCTGTTACCTCAATAGGCAACTCGTGGGCATTCATCGATTGTTCTGATGTCGCATCCGTTACCATACCAGAGTCGATAGAGTATATTCACCCCGAGGCATTCAGCCATCTGCCACGCCTTACCGAGGTAGTTTGGCGGGCGCGCACCTATCCAGACTGCACGCAAGGGGTTACGCCGTTTTATCAAGAGGGTTCGTTTGACCTGCGCCGTCAAATCAAGTCGTTTACATTCGGCGAGAATGTGCAAAATATACCCGCCTACCTATGCGCTGGCATGTCGACTGTGCGCTCTATGCAGTTGCCTAATAGTGTGAAAAAGATAGGCTTCGGGGCTTTTGCTGGCTGCACAGGCGTGTCGCAGTTGTCGCTTGGCACAGGCCTTGAACATATAGCCGATTCGGCATTCGCAGGTTGCAGCCGCGTGAGTGCGGTTACACTCCCTACTGGTCTAGCCGACATAGGCAACTATGCTTTCGAAGGCACTAGTCTTGTGGAGATTGCCAGTTACGCCACTTTACCTCCTTTGGCCGAAAGCACCACTTTCCCGCACTACAACGCCACCCTCAGCGTGCCTTGCGATTTACTTCAAGATTACCGCCGCGATGTGATTTTTGGCAACTTTGCCAGCATCAAATGTATTGGCGCAGACGAGGTCGAAACTATCAACGAGGTAACAGTCGAACCATCGGCCAACGATGCTGTATTCACTTGGCCATCGGAGGCGCAAGCCAGCACCTATACGCTCGAAATTCGCAAGGATGGCGAAGTGTTCTGCACACTCATATTCAATGGTTTCGGTCAACTCATGGGCATAGCGTTCGCACCGTCGTCCGATGGTGCGAATCCTGCTAATCGTGCAGCAGCGTCCACAAGTTCGGGCTACCGTTTCACGGTTACAGGCTTGGACGAGGCTTCGGCTTATACCTACGACCTCACGGTAAAGGATGCCGATGACAAGGTAGTACGCAACTACACAGGGACATTTGCCACCGATGGTGCAACCGCCTTACACAATGTCGAAATGCAGGAAATCCACACCGAAAACGGCCGCATCGTCTGCGATAGCGATTTCCAGATTTTCGACCTGCTCGGCCGCAATGTTACACGCCTGAATGGCCAACTGAATGGCGTTTACGTCGTGAAATGCGGCGACAAGGCACAGAAAGTGGTTGTTAGTAGCAAGTAGCAAGACAAGATTTTGAGAACATAGAAGATAGAACATAGAAAGTAGAGCCGCCACAGTGTGACGGCTCTACTTTCTATGTTCTGCGTTATTAAAATCTACTCTTGTTCCGAGAAATCAGGGACGAATGGCGCATCGATGTCGCTATGAATGCCTTCGGGCGAATAGACGAACGCATTTTTCGCTACACTTTTTTTGTACCAAAATGGCTTCAATAGGGCGTTTTTAAGAGCATTTCGCACCCATTAAATCGAACACAAAATTGATATGCAAAGTCTATGCAAAAAGCGGATAGACAAACTGAGATCACCAATGCAAATAAATGAAAACACCACTCGTATTGAGTGGCTCAAATTAAAGTAAAATTAAAGCAAAATGCACCTTTCAATTTATTCAAACAACATCATAACAAATTAAATATAAGGCACTTACACAATCTCACACTTGTACATTTCTTTTTAGTGGGGGTACAATGTGATTAGTTGACAAAAAAAAAACGACACCGTAGTGCCGTTTTTGCGCTTTTTAGCGGCCGCCGCCAGGACCGCCACCGCCATGGTTGCCGCCACCACCGCCGCCGGGATTTCCACCGCCGCCACCCGACGAAGTGTTTCCAGCCGTGGTTACAATCGACGAGAGCGTGGTCGAAGCGAGCGTTGTGGCCGATGTGAGTGTGCCGCCGTTGGTCAGATTGTGGAAATTGAGCGCATCTGATTCTGTACTTGCGGTGTAGGTGCCGCCCGAAACGAGCGTATAGGACAAACCCTGCGCCATATCGGGCGACGAGAGCAAGAGCGTCATCTGGTTGAGTGCCGATTCGGGGACATACGAGAGAACAACATTGCCATCGCTATCCACAAGCGAAATGCGTGTGTTGGTGCTGCACGAGCCGCCATAGAGAAGCGATGGCTGCGTGCAAACACTGCTTGTGGGCGTGCTGCTGGCACCGCCGATGCCAAGAATAATGCCGCCCGTGATGGTAAATGTGTTTTGGTCGCAGTCGATGCCCTCTTCTGGCACTTGCGTACCAACCGCCACAACAACGCCGCCCGTGATGGTAAGCGTGCCGTTCGAATCGAGACCATCGTTGCTGGTGCCGCGCGTGTAGATGTAGCCGCCATTGATAACGATGCTGTACGCCGCATTGATGCCGTCGTCTTTGGCGAGGCACTCTACCAAACCATCGTTGATGATGAGATAATCGGCTTCGATGCCCTCGGCACTACTGCCTGTGCAGGTGATTTTTGTCGTGCCGCCAGCAATGAGAATCGTGTCAGATTTGAGGCCTTTGCCTTTGGCAGCAGACACCGACAGATTGTAGGTGCCGCCATCGACAATGAGATAATCTTTGCCATTGATAGCGTCTTCGCCGTTGGCTGTGATGTTCATCACCACCGAATTGCGCAGCCGCACATAGTCGTCGCTGCGAATGGCGTGGCGGTTGTTGCCCGTTACATTGAGCGTGCCAGCCCCCGAAAACAGGAGTTGTCCCTCGCTGAAAAAGCAGGCTTTTTGGTCTTCGTCCACGCCATCGATAGTAACCGACTGTTCGTAGCCACTGCCGTCGGTGAGCGTGTTGGTAGTGCCATCGGTTACAAGCACATAGACCGATTTGTGCGGATAGCCGCCATCGTCTTCCATGGTTTTGCCTTTCTGAATGTTGATGGTAGGTCCTGTGGGGTTATTGAGCGTGAGGCCGTTGAGTTGAAGCACAAATTTGTTGTCGCTATAGACTTTGAAACTGCCGTCGTCGCATGCGCCAGAGAGAACATACTGCACTTTTTTCACTGTGCTGACCACGGTTACATCGGTGCCGTCGGTGGTGATGGTAACGCCGTCGTACGAGCCGTCGATGCTGACTGCTGCCGCCGACCACACAATGTTGATTACTTTCATTTCGCCGTTGGTGTAGGCATCCCAATTTTCGAGGAAATCGCCCGAATTGGAAACTGTTTCGTCCGAAATTTCGGTAGAACCGCTGTTGGTAGTCGAATTGTTGCTGGTTACATCGTTTGAATCTTTGCAACCGCTGAACAGCAATGCCAGCGCAAGTGCCAGAAAAATGTTTGTTCGTTTCATAACTCTAATTGTTAAAATCGTACGATAGTGTGATGATGTGATTGTATTTGTAGGCATTGGTTATCTCGATATTGCCCTTATTTTTCGTGATGTTGATGTCGCGTTTGTAGCCGTAGTCGAAGCGGTAGGCCAGCGAGAGATTGTTGCATTTGTCGATGCGCCAGCGCACGCCTATTTCGGGACGAATATGCGAAAGATATTGCTTATAATCCGTTGTGCCATAAGCATTTAGATAGTCGGTTGGCACATTGAGCGTATTTGCAAATTCGATGCCGACATGAAATTTCAGCGGTTTCGAAAACATGGAATAGGTGGCTTGCAAACGGTGGCGCATCGTAAGGTCGATGTCGTTTTTTTCGTTGTGGTTCACCGAATCGGTGCGGCAGTCCATCAGCAGACGCTCGCGCAGCGACAGTTTCCAACGGTCGATCTTCACCTGCCCCATGAGGCTGAGAAACGCGCGGTGGCGGATATACTCGTTGGGGTCGCTCCAGCCCTTGTTGCCGTAGATTTTGAGCGTGTAGCCAAGTCCAAGCACAAAGTAGGGAATCGGCTCGTATTCGAACGCCAGTGTGGTGTAGGCGCGTCGGAACGAAGCCGCCTCGGTGCCGCCAAGGCAAGAGCGAATCTCCTCTTCGAGCGAAAGCCCCAAACCGTGCCGAAACGACTGGTTGTAGGCCGCCGACAAGCGCAATTCGGCCACCTGCTCGGTCGTGTTTTCTTCGCTTTTTACCGACTGCGCAAAGAGCGTTGCTGGTAACAGCAAAAAGCCGCTCAACAGTATGAAAATCAAGCGTTTCATCGTATTTTTACTATTGAATCGATGGTATTTGTTTCGCCCTTTTTGAGCATGTAATAGACCTTGATATAAGCCACATCGCGCAAAAAATCGACATGCCCAATTTCGAACGACTCGATGGGGCGACCAAGGCGTTTTTCGAGGTCGGCTTTCAGTTCATCGTGCCGTTCGGGGACGATATTTTCGATTTTTTCGTAGAGCACAATCTTCTGCGAACGGTGTCCCAGTCCGTGCCAATTTTCGAAAAACGCCGCCACGCCAAGCAGTAAAACATTGACCAGCAGCAGGTCGAACCAACTTACCGTCATCGCCAAGCCATTAATTACGCTCAATCCGATGAGGACAAAAAGGTAGGTCATCTCGCGGATTGGCACAGTTTCGGTGCGGTAGCGAATCATGCCAAATATGGCAAAAAGTCCGAGTGCGAAACCGATTTGCAACTTCACATTATCGAGCATGCAGAGCAGCAAAAACATTGTGGCCGAAAAGAGAATGAAGGTAACATAGTAGTCCATGCGCTTCGATTTTTTGTAGTAGAGGAAATGCACCAGCACCCACGCCACCACAAAATTGAGCAGAAAACGCACCAAAATGTTCACAATGTTGCTCGCATCGAAGAGCGGCACACCAAGAAAAGTCTCGATCGACTGCATTGGCGGCAAAAATTCCGCCGCAATCGAAGGGTCAAATTCGGGCGCACTCGCCACAGAATCAGCCACTTGACCCACTGTGTTCAAATCCATCAAACCTTCCATAATTTTTCTTTTTTTTTCTAATTGTTCATTGTTTTTATCTTTTCCAACCGCCGCAATTTTGGGCGGAAACGGTTGTTTTTCACCGTTGGGTTTGTCAGCGCCACGCCGATGCAATACTTGCTGATTTTCATCGGGTTGATGCGCAAATTGCGGAGAATGCGCAACATCTCCGAGGGCTGGTTGCCGTCGCGTTTCAGTTCGATAACCACCGCTGCTCCCAAGGCGGCTGTCTGCCCTGTCTGCGCATTCTCCCAGCAGAGCGATGTGTCGATGGTGAGCCGCTCGGTTTTGGCGCGATTGACCAGCGTGATACGCTCAAAACGGGTGCGCAACTGCGGTTGCAGGGTCGTCACATCGTACCACGATTTTTCGCCAAGCCACGCACGCTGTGTGCTGTCAATCGCGTGCAAATCGTTGGTTTTCAGCGCAATACGCTTCTTTTTGGTGCGCCCTTTATTGGTTTTGTTTTTCACTTCGAGAAATGTGAGGTGCGATTGCGTGTAGGTGCGGATGCGTATCTTTTGCCGCCGCAGTTGGTGGTCGTGGTGGCGCAGATACATCTGCATGTCGGGCGTATCGTAATAGAGCGTTTCGTAGGCTGCAAGTCGCTCACCATCAATCTCTTGAATGTAATAATTCGGCTGTGCAAGGTGCAAAATTTCGGGCAGCAACGACAGCGGCGCTACAAACTTGGTGTCCACGCGGTTCATCAGTTTCACGCCCTCCATCTCGGCCAGCGAAATGGGCATCATATCAGTCGTCGCTGAAAACATACTCGAAAACCTTTACCGAATAGAGTTTGCCGTTGGGCAGATAGTTGTACTGCTTCTTTTTTGTGCCGTTGGGATTGTAGTCGTATTTGCGAATGCGCACGGGTTTGTCCTTGCTGTTGTAAACCACCTCGCGCGACACAAATCCCTCGTCGTTGTACTCGATGGTTATGCGCTGCACCTGCCCATAGGTAGCATATTCGGTATCCTCCACCTTGCGCCCAAGCGAATCGTAAACCGTAACATGGTCGAGCCAGCGGGTTTTGGCACTAGCATCGGTGTTCCACTCGCGAATGGTCAAGTTTTTGCGCTTGGCGCGTTTGGCCAGCGTTTCGGGTGCCAAATCGGCCCACGCCATCACTGGTAGCAGCAGCGCGACCAGCAGCGCAACACCATATTTTATCCGTCTGTTCATCTTTTTCACTTTTTTTTGCAAAGAAAATACATTTTCTGCAAAGGAAAGAGATTTTTCGCACAAATCCAACCATTTTTCGACAAACTGCAAATTTTCGTGGACAAAATGCAGATTAGTCGCAAGTCGCAAGTCGCAAGACGAGTTCATAAAGTTTGAAAGTTTGTAAAGTCTATAAAGTGAAAAGTGTATAAAGTTGAAGAGCAGAACATCTCAAACAATTGATGATTCGATGATTCGATAATCATTGCTCGTAGGGACGCACCGAGTGCGTCCGTTTCTGTGGTTTTGAATTTCATAATTACAAAAAAATATCTACCTTTGTAGCAGTGTTTTTCTGTGCAACGAAAAAACGCATAGACCATATTTAATATAATTCACCAACCAATCGACCAAAACATGAAAGGAATAATTCTTGCAGGAGGCAGTGCCACGCGCCTCTATCCGCTTTCGAAGGCGATTTCGAAACAGATTATGCCCGTTTACGACAAGCCGATGATCTACTATCCGCTCTCGACGCTGATGCTGGCTGGCATTCGCGAAGTGCTGATTATCAGTACGCCGCGCGACCTGCCGATGTTCCGCGACCTGCTGGGCGATGGCACACAAATCGGTATGCGTTTTTCGTACAAAGTGCAGGAAACGCCCAACGGACTTGCGCAGGCGTTTGTGCTTGGTGCCGACTTTTTGAACGGCGAAAAGGGCTGCCTCATCTTGGGCGATAATATGTTTTACGGACAGAATTTTTCGGCGATGCTGAAGCGTGCCGCCGCTATCGAACGCGGGGCGTGCGTGTTTGGCTACTATGTGAAAGACCCACGCGCCTATGGTGTGGTGGAGTTCGACGAGAACGGTCGCGTGCTGTCGCTCGAAGAGAAACCCGCACAGCCCAAAAGCAACTACGCCGTGCCAGGCCTCTACTTTTACGACGAAACGGTTACCGAAAAGGCCGCCAACCTAAAGCCTTCGGCGCGCGGCGAATACGAGATAACCGACCTGAACAAACTCTATCTGGCCGAAGGCACGCTGCAAGTGGAACTCTTCGGGCGCGGCTTTGCGTGGCTCGACACAGGCAACTGCGACAGCCTGTTGGAGGCGTCGAATTTTGTGGCGACGATTCAAAATCGGCAGGGATTTTATGTGAGTTGCATCGAAGAGATTGCGTGGCGCAACGGCTGGATTACCACCGACGAACTGCACGCACTCGGTCGCAAACTCGAAAAGACAAACTACGGTCAGTACCTTTTGGAGTTAAAACGATGAAAAACGCCATCTGTTTCCTTATATTCTTAACCTTTTTCGCCACCATGAAAGCCAACACATTGCCTACGAATTTTGAAGAACTGACGATTGACGCAACTGCCGACAGTCTGAAAATCAGCGTGTTGATAGCCACGCCAGCGCAACCACCACGCGCCATTGTGCAACTTGTGCACGGTATGTGCGAGTACAAGGAGCGTTACATTCCGTTTATGCAATTTTTGGCAGAAAATGGCTACGCTGTCGTCATTCACGACCACCGCGGACACGGCAAAAGTGTGAAATCGGCCGACGATTTGGGCTATTTCTACGAAGGCGGCTACTGCGCAGCCATCGACGATGCGCACGCTGTAACGGCGTTCATCAAAGCGCACTACCCTACCCTGCCGCTCTATCTGTTTGGGCACAGCATGGGCTCGATGATTGTGCGCTCGTATGCCAAACGCTACGACCACGAACTGGCGGGGCTTATTGTGTGCGGCTGCCCGAGTTACAACAGCGGCAGCAGCATCGGACAGCGTGTAGCAGCGCACGCCGCCAAACTCCACGGCGACCACTATCGCAGCGCAAAAATACAGCAGTTGGCGTTTGGCACTTACAACCGCCGTTTTACCAATCCGCAATCACCCAATGCGTGGGTCTGCTCCGACACCGCCGTTGTGGCGCGCTACGATGCCGATTCACTATGCAATTTCATATTCACCGCCAACGGATTTTACAATCTTTTTGGCGTGATGCAGGACGCTTACAGCCGCGACGGTTGGCAGATGGCGCACCCGCAAATGCCCGTGTGGTTCATCTCGGGAGCGGACGACCCATGCCTGATTTCGCCACGCAAATTTGCTGCCGCCATCGAAAATATGCGCAAAGTAGGCTACACCAATGTTACCGCACGCCTCTACCCCAATATGCGCCACGAAATTCTGAACGAAACCGACAAACAGACCGTTTGGAACGACATCTTGACCCAACTGAATGCATGGCAGAGTTAGTTAGAAGTGAGCAGTGAGCAGTGAGCAGTGATTTTTGAATGAGGAGTTAGGAATTAGGAGTGAGGAGTGATGCGGCAGAACCGCAATTTCAGAATTTCAAATTTCAAATTGAAAAATTATTTGAAAATTGCGGCACTTTGGAATGCAAAAATTCATAATTCTAAATTCAAAATTCTTAATTAAGAAAGGCTTTTCCCCTTCGGGGAAAACGGGGAAGGGGGCTACGGCCAAGACGATGACTTTTGACTATGACAACTTGAAACTTGAAACCTGAAACAGCGCAAAGCGCGAGAAACTAGAAACCGCGCGCAGCGCAATCTGAAATTCTGAAATCTGAAATAACAAAATGGAACTAATCGCAACTCCCATCAAAGATTTGCTGATAATTAAACCGCGTGTTTTTGCCGATACGCGCGGCTATTTTCTCGAGACTTACAACGCCGAACGCTACCACGAGGCGGGAATTTTGCAGAATTTTTTGCAGGACAATATGTCGAAATCGACCTACGGCGTGGTGCGCGGACTGCATTTTCAGCGGCCGCCCTACAGCCAGTCGAAACTGGTGTCGGTAACCGTGGGGCGCGTGTGGGATGTGGCTGTGGATTTGCGCAAAGGGTCGCCCACCTACGGCCAGTGGCATGGCGTGGAACTGACCGACGAAAATCATCTGCAATTTCTTATTCCACGCGGATTTGCGCACGGTTTTTCGGTGTTGAGCGAAACGGCTATTTTCACCTACAAGTGCGACAATCTCTACCACCCCGAAGCCGATGGCGGCATCATGTTCAACGACCCCGATTTGGCCATCGATTGGAAAATTCCTGCCGAAAAAATGCTTCTCTCGGACAAGGACACAAAACACCCGTTGTTGAGAGAGGCGAAAGTGGAATTTTGATTGAAAAAGATTGCTGCTGACTGATTTTGCGCTCGTTTAGCGCAGTCTATCGGCGGCGCGCACTTTGGCTTCGTCCTTGCCAATGCCGCGTATGGCGAGCCATGTCAAAATCATCTCGATGAGCGGAAAGAGTGCCGCCAAATGTGGCCGAAATTCGCTGCCGAACTTATCGACCACCAGCCACACGCACACGCCCAAAACGGCGTAATAGCCCACCATCAGCAACATATTGAGTATGCAGAGGCGAATCTGCACCATGCGACGATGGTAAAGAAAAATCGTTACCAACGCCACCACAGGAATGACAACAGAAATGGCAAACAAGCCCCAAAAATGAGCCGTTTGCGACAGTTCGGAGGGCGCAACCAGCGACAGTTGCCACGCCGAAAGCGTCTGTTGCAGCAGGCCATTATCGAAATCGACCAGCGGCAGCGCACAACCAAGCGCAGCCAACAGCACCACAATAAGCAAATAGATTGTCTGAATGCGTTGTATCATAATTTTTTAGTGAGAAGTGAGTAGTTAGAAGTGAGCAGTGTTTTTAATTATTTGAAGATTGGCGGCGTTTCGGCTACCGAAAACTTGAAACTCTTAAATTCTGAAATTTGAAATCTGAAATCTTCAAATTCCAAGAAGTGCGCGCAGTCCGCTGCGTTTTTTGGGGGTGTCGCCGTGTGTGCCTTGCAGGGCTTCGGACAGCGTTTCGCCGAACTTCACCATGCGGTAGATAACGCCCCAATCGGGCAGGCCGCCCAAATTGCGGTCGTCGATGTAGAGGTCGGCCACCACCTTGCGCGAGCGCACATCGTCGGACTTTTCTTCGGGATAATTGGCATTAACGGCATAAAATTCCAGTCCATTTTTGCGACAAAACTCCACCGCTTCGGCCAGCAGTTCGCCTTCGCGCACGCTCCAAAGAATGAGGTTGCAACCACATTCGCTCTGCAAGCGTTTTAGCACATCGAACGAAAATGGCACAGGCTTTCCGATTTTCGGGTACGCGTGCTCCACAATGGTGCCGTCGAAATCTACTGCGATAGTCATGGTGTGGTGATTTGTGCTGCGCACAAGTTTTTAATAGTTTCTATGTTTCTATGTTTCTCGCGCTACGCGCTGTTTTATGTTTTTGTTGAATCGTTGATTTGCAGATTTGGTTATTTGGTTAATCCGACAATTTGAAATCTGAAATTCTGAAATTGCGGATCTGCCGCATCACTCCTCACTCCTAATCCCTCACTCCTAATTGTCCACTGCAAGGTCTTGCGCCACTTTGTCGGCGGTGGGTTTGCAAAAATAGAGCGCGATAGCCGAAATGCCTGCCAGCCACAACAGCGAATTTTCTTGCAAAACATAGTAAAACAGCAACGACGCCGCCAGTCCGAGCGTTACCACCGCCAAACGGCTCACTACCAAGCAGTTGTAGCGTTTGAGGCGCAATTTTTCGTCGGGAATTTGGCGGATTTTGGCAACCAAACGCCCGAAAAATTTCAGCACGAGCGGCGTGGAGCAAATCACATAGAGAATGATGATGCTATAAATAGTGGTGTTGGCAGTTGTGCCTTTTTCGACCACGAACCAGCCGCGCGACAGGCAAAAATAGCCCAACATGGCCGCCAACACAGCCACCAAAAATGTGCTGTAATAGACTATCAAAAGGCGTTTCGACATAATTTTTCGGTGTAAATCGTTATTTTCAAAAAAAATCGCTAATCAACTGAATATCAGCCTATTTCTCCTTTATCGACGAGAATGCCACGCGGTTGCGAATCGAGCGCCCGAGCGTAACTTCGTCGGCAAATTCGAGTTCGTCGCCCACCGCCACACCGCGCGCAATGGTGGTAACCGCCACATTGTAGTCGGCCAGTTTGCGGTAGATGTAGAACGCCGTGGTGTCGCCCTCCATATTGGGACTGAGCGCAAGAATCACCTCCTCCACGCCGCCAGCCGCCACCCTATCGACGAGCGACGCAATCTCCAAATCGGCGGGACCAATGCCGTTCATCGGCGAGATGATGCCGCCCAAAACATGGTACAAACCGCCAAACTGCTGCGTATTTTCTATCGCCATCACATCGCGTATGTTTTCGACCACGCAGATTTGGGCGGTTTTGCGGCTCGGATTGGCGCAAATCTGGCAGATGTCGGCGTCGGAAATGTTGTGGCACACCGAACAATGTTTCACCTCGTGGCGCAGACGCAGCACAGCGTTGGCAAAATTTTCGACCTCGACCTCGTCCTGTTTCAGCAGATGCAACGCCAAACGCAGCGCACTTTTGCGCCCAACCGTAGGCAGTTTGCTCAACTCGTTCACCGCCTGCTCCAACAACACCGAAGGATACGCCTGTTGCATCGCGTTGCAAAGGTATAAAAAATTCTACGCACACCAACACACGAAAACCATTTTTCTGAAAAAATGTGTCGTTTTTTTCGTAACTTTGCAACACAAAATTCGACCTAAAATGAACCGCAGACGACAACTTTTTGCGCTGATTTTCATCGGAATTGCGCTGATTGCACTCTTCTTGTTCGAAGAAAAGGCGCACAACAAACGCTATTTCAGCGATTCGGGCATGGTGTTTGGCACCACCTACCACATCACCTACGAGAGCGACACGGCACTGACCGCCGCCATTCGCGCTGCTTTTGCGCAAGTCGATAGGTCGCTGTCGATGTTCAACGAGCAATCGACCATTTCGGCCATCAACAGCAACGACACAAGCGTCGTTCTCGACTCGCTTTTTCTGTGCGTATTCCAGCGCAGCATGGAGATTTCCGCCGCCACCGATGGTGCATTCGACATCACCGTAGCGCCGCTCGTCAATGCGTGGGGCTTTGGGTTCAAACAGAGTGCCATGCCCACGCAGCACGACATCGATAGTTTGTTGCAAATAGTTGGTTATCAGAAAGTTGAATGCTGCGATGGGCGCATTGTGAAAGCCGACCCACGCATGATGCTCGACTGCGGTGCCATCGCCAAAGGGTTCGGCTGCGATGTAGTGGCCAACGCCCTAAAAGCGCACGGCGTGGAAAATTACATCGTGGAAATTGGCGGCGAAGTGGCGGTGAGCGGTCGCAACGCCCAAGGCGACGCTTGGCGCATCGGCATCAACAAACCTGTGGACGACAGTCTGTCGGTGGCGAGCGAAATTGAGCAAATCGCTCTGCTGACGCACGGCGGCATGGCTACATCGGGCAACTACCGCAATTTCTATGTCAGCGACGGCAAAAAATATGCGCACACCATCGACCCGAAAAGCGGCTATCCTGTGCAACACCGCCTGTTGAGCGCAACCATCGTGGCCGACGACTGCATGACGGCCGATGCCTTTGCCACCGCCTGCATGGTTGTCGGGCTGGAGCGCAGCCTGCAATTCTGCGAAGCAAATGCGCTGCAAGGCTTTTTCATCTATGCCGATGGCGACGGATTTCGGACAACACAGACCGCAAATTTTCCGTCGAAAAAAGAATAACGACGCGGGAAACGGTTAGAGGTTATAGGTTATAGGTTAGAGATTTTAATTATCCAATTATCTAATTCCTAATTACTTAATTATTTGAAAATTTGAAAATTTGAAAATTTGAAAATTTGAAGATTGCGGCGTTTCGGAA
The DNA here is from genome assembly GCA_963659365.1 of Acutalibacteraceae bacterium. Lineage (GTDB taxonomy): Bacteria > Bacteroidota > Bacteroidia > Bacteroidales > Paludibacteraceae > W0P28-013. Next base: position 14,688 of record CAVKTI010000013.1, read on the forward strand.
TGCGAACACGGCATTGGGCGGCGACTTTTCTTTAATTCTTGATTTTGCTCACGCTCACTCAAATTTTGGTTCGTTTCTTTTGGTCGTCAAAAGAAATGAACGAAAAAAACAAGCAAAAAACGGATTACAAATCCCTATAATACAGCGAGTGCGGGATTACAAATCCCGCACGACGACAAAATTTACTTGCAAAACGACTAAATCACAACAAAAATGACACAAATAAACGAAACTCCTGTGCTGCTGCTCACAGGCTATCTTGGCAGTGGCAAAACCACGCTTCTGAACCGCATTCTCACCAACCGCCGCGGCATAAAATTTGCCGTTGTGGTAAACGACATCGGCGAGGTGAATATCGATGCCGATCTAATAGAAAAAGGCGGCGTGGTGGGACAAAAAGACGACAGTCTGGTGGCGCTGCAAAACGGCTGCATCTGCTGTACGCTGAAGATGGATTTGGTGAAACAGTTGGACGACATTCTGAAAATGCAGCGTTTCGACTACATCGTCATCGAGGCCAGCGGCATCTGCGAACCCGAACCCATTGCGCGCACCATCTGCTCCATTCCGCAAATGGGCGGCGAATACACGCGACACGGCATTGCGCGACTCGACTGCATTGTTACCGTGGTCGATGCGCTGCGTATGCAGAGCGAATTTGCCTGCGGCGACAAACTCACGCGGCGCGGACTCGACGAAGAGGACATCGAAAATCTGCTGATTCAGCAAATCGAATTTTGCAACATCGTGCTGCTGAACAAAGCCGACGAAGTGTCGCCCGACGAATTGCAGCGAATCAAACAGATTATCAGGCACTTACAACCAAAAGCCGACATCATCGAGTGCAACTATTGCGCTGTTGATTTGGACAAAATCATCAACACACGCCTGTTCGACTACGAAAAAGTGGCGACCTCGGCAGCGTGGATTCACGAGATTGAGCGCATCGCCACCGACGACGAGGAGCGCGAAGCCAAAGCCGAACACCACCATCACGAACACGACGAGGAGGAACACGAACACCACCATCACCACGAACACGAACACCACCACGACGAAGGCGAAGCCGAAGAGTACGGCATCGGCACATTCGTCTATTACAGGCGTAAAGCGTTCGATATCAACAAGTTCGACCACTTTGTGGCGCGCAAATGGCCGAAAAGCGTCATTCGTGCCAAAGGCATTTGCTACTTCAGCGACCAGCGCGATATGTCGTACCTGTTTGAGCAGGCGGGCGTGCAACAAAAATTGAGCGAATCGGGACTGTGGCTCGCCACCGCGCCGCGCGACGAACTGCAAAAGATGTTGGCGCAAGACCCCGGTCTGCTGCACGACTGGGACGACACCTACGGCGACCGCATGGTGAAAATCGTTTTTATCGGTCAGCACATGGACAAAGCGCAGATTATCAGAGATTTAGACGACTGTTTGGAAGATTAGAGCGCAACGCATGGTATCGGTAGAACAACTGACGATGGAATTTGGCGGTGGTGTGCCGCTGCTCGACAATATCTCGTTTTTGGTCAATCCCAAAGACAAAATTGCGCTTGTGGGCAAGAACGGAGCGGGCAAAACCACGCTCCTGCGCCTGTTTGCGGGGCTGCAACAGCCAACGCACGGTCGCATAGCCAAGCCCAAAGACCTAACCATCGGTTACCTGCCGCAACACCTGTTGGTCAAAGACCAGCGCACCGTGCAGCAAGAGGCCGAACTCGCTTTTGGCGAGATACGACAGACGCAGGAACTCATCGAGCGGCTGGGCAACGAACTTGCCAAGCGCACCGACTACGACAGCGACGAATACAGCGCACTCACCGAACGCCTTGCCCACGAAAACGAGCGGCTACAACTGTTTGGCGCAACCAATATGCAGGCCGAAATCGAAAAAACGCTGCTCGGACTCGGTTTCGAACGCAGCGATTTGGCACGGCAGACATCGGAATTTAGCGGCGGCTGGCGTATGCGCATCGAACTGGCAAAAATTCTGCTGCAACGCCCCGACCTGCTGCTGCTCGACGAACCAACCAACCACCTCGACATCGAATCGATACAGTGGCTCGAAAACTTTTTGGCGGCCAGCCACTCGGCCATCGTGCTGGTGAGCCACGACCGCGCCTTTCTCGACGCTGTAACCACACGCACCATCGAAATTTCGCTCGGAAAAATCTACGACTACCGCGTGCCCTACTCCAAATACAAGCAACTGCGCGCCGAACGCCGTGAGCAGCAACTCCGTGCCTACGAAAATCAGCAAAAACTGATAGCCGACACCGAGGCGTTTATCGAGCGGTTTCGCTACAAAGCCACCAAAGCCGTGCAGGTGCAGAGCCGCATCAAGCAACTCGAAAAACTCGACCGCATCGAAGTCGATTTGGAGGACACGGCGCGGCTGAATCTGAAATTTCCGCCCGCACCGCACTCGGGCGTGCTTCCGCTGTTTGTCGAACATCTGACCAAAGCCTACGGCGACCATGTGGTTTTGGAAGATATTTCGATGGAGATAAAACGCGGCGAAAAAGTGGCTTTCGTGGGCAAAAATGGCGAAGGCAAATCGACGCTCGTGAAGTGTATCATGGGCGAAATCCCGTTCGACGGCACACTGCGGCTCGGACATCAGGTGAAAATAGGCTACTTTGCACAAAACCAAGCCAGCCTACTCGACGAAGAAAAGACCGTGTTTCAGACCATCGACGATGTGGCGGTGGGCGACATTCGCACCAAAATACGCGACATTTTGGGCGCATTCATGTTTGGCGGCGATGCCATCGACAAAAAAGTAAAAGTGCTTTCGGGCGGCGAACGCAGCCGTTTGGCCATGATTCGCCTGCTGCTCGAACCTGTGAATCTGCTCATTCTCGACGAGCCGACCAACCACCTCGATATGACCTCGAAAGATGTGCTGAAAGAGGCCATCAAGGCGTTCGATGGCACGGTGATTGTGGTGAGCCACGACCGCGAATTTCTCGACGGATTGGTGGAAAAAGTCTATGAGTTTGGGCAACGAAAAGTGCGCGAACATTTGGGCGGCATACACGACTTTTTGCAACAGAAACGCTTGCAAAATTTGCAAGAACTGGAGCGTGCACAAACGCCTGCGAAACAAGCAGATAAATCAGAAAAGACTTCGGACAACAAGCAAAATTACGAACTGCGCAAAGAGCAGGCGCGGCAACTGCGCAAGCAAGAAAAACTGGTAGCCGAAGCCGAAGCCGCAGTCGCCACTTTGGAGCGCACCCTCGCCGACATGGAGGCGCAGTTTGCCACTGGCGCATCGGACGCGCAAGCCGTCGAAACCTACCAACGCACCAAGCACACCCTCGAACAAAAAATGTACGAATGGGAACTGCTGTCGGAAGAACTCGAAAAATTGAAAGGATAATGAAAAAATGATTATCTTTGCACCAAACAAAAAAAAAAACAGAAACAACCAAGAAAAAAAAACTATAATTTTTTCATAACACAACATTAGCTATTATTCGCATTCGAAAAAAAAGCATAGCAAACTGATTTTTTCAGAATAACCGAATAAAACTAATTCGCGAAGCGTGCTTTAGCATGCCCTTCTTTCCTTTTACTAATGTCCGCACACGGTATCGTGTGGGCTTTTTGGAAAGAAACGGGGTTCCTGCTATGCTCCTCGTGAATGCGAAGAAAGGTTCACACTTTTCTTTTATTCGTACAGCGATTGATAGTTGATGCACATCAATCGCTTTTTTTATGCAATCTTTACTCAACAAAAGGCAACAAATGGACGGCATCCAGTTGTTGCAAAAAGTGCCAAATGAAACTATTCGCGTCGCATTTTTCGACCCACAATACCGCGGCGTTTTAGACAAATTGTCCTACGGAAATGAGGGCAAAAACAGAGGTAAGGCACGCCACGACCTTGACCAAATGTCGGAAGAAACCATTCAAACATTCATCTCGCTTATCGAGAAAACCTTGACAAAAAATGGTTACCTATTTTTGTGGGTGGATAAATTTCATCTTGTCAATGGCATACAAGAATGGCTATCTCATACACCAACGCTTCAGCCTGTCGATATGATTACTTGGAACAAAGGCAAATTGGGAATGGGATACCGCACACGACGAACATGCGAATACTTGATTGTCATTCAGAAAAAGCCACGGCAAGCGAGAGCAACATGGACAATACACAACATTCCTGATGTTTGGACGGAAAAAATTCAACACCGCATACACACGCACCAAAAGCCGTTGGAGTTGCAAAAACAACTGATACTTGCCACAACAAACGAAAACGACATCGTGTGCGACCCTGCGGCTGGCAGTTATTCTGTGTTCGAATGCTGCAAAGCAACACAACGCAATTTCATAGGGTGTGACATCAAATTTGGAGAAACGCTATGAAAATACAAGATATGCAACCAAGAACCACATCGGGCGGTTACGAAAGGGTGTTTAATAATCAAAAACTTGGCGACTTGATAACCAAAATTCAAGCAACTGTGATTTCGAATGGTACAGAACTTGAACGAATGGTTTTGTCGCAAAGCAATGTTATCGATGATGTTGATGCTTTTCTCGACGATGTTACATACGGCAGGCAACCCGAGGGCGTTTTTGTAGCCCCCAAAAAGTGCGTCAAAAAATCATGGCGCACTATCCCAAATATCGAGCCAGATATTCTCATTTTCATTGTGGAGAAAAACCGCATTTGCAAAATAGTAGAACTCAAAGACGGCTATATGTTCGACACCAAAAAGGTAAAAGGAGAAAAAGAAAATTTGGAAACTTTTGCCGAAAAGTTTGGCAGCAAAATCCCATTTGTAACAGAATGGTACATCTGCTGTTTCAACGAAAGCGACAAAACAGTTATCAAAGAGGGGCTAAAAAACGAGTTCGATGAAACGCACATCTTGACTGGGCGCGAATTTTGCGAAATTCTAAACATCGATTACGACTCCATCATCGAACAACGAAAAAACGACGGCATCGAAAACCTACATTTCTTCATAAGCGAAATGCTAGCAATAGACAATGTGGCAGACATCATCAAAAAACGCCTTTCGTAGCCTCTCCCCCACCCTTTCGCGCAGCGTTTGGGGCGACAAAAAAAACTGCCAAATGGCAGTTTTTTGTTGTGTTGGGGTTATTTTTTCTCTTCGAGAATGCGGCAAGCGGCATCGAGAATGGTCGTATCGTCGAGCATCACCAAACCGCCATCGGGACCTGGCTCGATATGCACACCACAACTGTCGCCATCTTTGAAATTCTGCCCGCCAAAGTAGTTGCGTACGGTTTCGGCATCGAGGCCAAGTTCGTCGGCAATGCGCTGCATGCTGCCCGACGGAAGACTGTCTTTAATCTTGCGCAGTTCGTTGAAGGTGATTGTCTTAGTCATAGTTATAAGGGTTTTAAGGTTGTTATTTTATTTGTGCTAATTTACGGTTTTATTTTCACGCGACAAAATTTTTCGGCACTTTTCTTGCAAAAAACCGACAATTTACTGTAAATCAGAAAATTGCGATTACGCCAAAAATTCCCAATAGGCATTGAACACTGCGATGGCAACCACGCTCAACGCCAGCACGCCAACGATGAGATAGATGCACTTGTCGAGGTGCGGATCGTCGCTGTGGGTCAGAGTTTTGGGACAGAAACGCTTCATCAGCGCATAGGCCGCCCACGCCGACAGCAGCCCCACCACGATGCCGCCCAAAATATCGCCCGGATAATGCACGCCGAGATAGACGCGCGAATACATATTGGCCGCCGCCCACAGACTTATGGCCCACGCATAGAGCCGCCGCCGAAACAGCAAAGCCGTGAAAAGTGCCACTGCGCAAGCGTTGGCAGCGTGCGACGACACAAAGCCGAAGCGGCCGCCTGTGTAGCCGTGCACCACCTGCACCATACCTTCGAGCGATGGTTCGTGGGTCGGTCGCCAACGCGCCACCAACGGTTTTATCACTCCCGACGAAATTTGATCGGCCAAAACGATGGCCAACGCAAGAAACAGCACAACCCACACCGCATCGCGGCGTTGCGTGCGCACAATGGTGTACAACAGCGCCAAAACGGCTGGAATCCAGATTATTTTTCCGCTAAAAATGATGACAAAATTGTCCCAAAAAGGCGAGTGAAAGCCGTTGCCCAAAAGCAACAGTTGCTTGTCCCACGCTATGAGTTGTTCCAAAAAAGACATTGGCGCAGCGATTGGCGGTTAGATTGGTTCGATAGCCGAAGTTTTGAGCCAGCCCACATGGCCGTCGGCAATGCGAATTTCGACCCAATCGTTGAAAAAATGGCTTTTGATGGTAACTTTCGTGCCTTCGTGAAGCACAAAAAGTTCGGTGCCGCTGTCGTCGGGTGCGCTTTTGGCCGAAACTGCGCCCACCATCACGATGGCCTCGGCGCGTTGCTCCAGCCGTTTTTTGGTTGAAAAACTATACGCCATAGCACACAGCGAAAGGAGCAGCGCAAAGATGGCGCAGAAAAATCCAGTTTTGCGCAGTCCGCGACTTTTGCCGAAAACATACATCAGCACGGCAATCAGGCAGAGCGCAAAAAGCGAAATGCTCGTTATCGCCCACGCGTTCGACGAGAGCGAGCGGCCAAGCGCATCGATCCATGCCGAGAGAAAAAACGGCTCGATTGGTTCGATTTTATCGACCTTGCGCTGGTTGGCAAATTCGAGGTTGAAGCGCGCGTCCTCGTAGTCGGGGCGCAACGCCAGCGCACGCTCGTAGTTGAGAATGGCCAGCCCGAGTTGCCCCGATTTGTAGCAGGCGTTGGCGTAGTTGTAGTAGAGTTCGGGCGACACGCTGCCCGCCGCAATGAGTTGGGCGTAAACCTGCGCCGACTCTTCGTACGACTGTGCGGCGTAGAGTTCGGCAGCGCGGCGCAGTTCGGCATTTTCAGCACAGAGTGCGCCCGCCACACAGAGTGCCAAAAGTATGGTTCGGATTCTTTTCATAGTTTTCGTTAGCGTTTAATCGTCTCTTCCAATTTGGCAATCAGGTCGAGCGTTTGGTCGAAAATGTGGTTCATCTCGGCGTGTTCGTCGGCCGCAGGCGCATAGCGTGCAAACTCGCAGTCGTCGAGCAGGCGAATGAACGCATCGGCATCGGCGGCAGCCACATGGTGTTCCGCCAAATTTGCGGCGATATTCTCTTTGTTCAGTTCCGCCAACGGCAGCGACAATTTGTCGCCCACATAGCCCCAAAGCGATTTCAGCACTTCGTCGTAGAAGGCGGCTTTTTCGTTGGCTTTCAGATATTTTTCGGCAATTTTCAAGCGGCGGCGCGCCACTTTGTTGGCTTTTTTGTTGCGCACCAAAGCGATGTCGGCGTTCTGTTTGGCCTGTTTGCGGAAAAACCACATCGCCAAAGCCGCCAGCGCAAGCGGCACAAGGTAGCAGAGCCAAAATTTGGCCGTGCCAGCAAAGAGCGGTGCAGGCTGTTTCAGCGTAAAATCAGAAGTGTCGATGTAGCGAATGTCGGACGCCAGCAGACGCACCTGCTCTTGATTGGTAAAATCGCTCACAGCCGCCTGTCCGTCGGCGGTGCTGCCCTTGTTCACCTTCACCGTGTAGGCTGGAATCGACAGTTGTTTGTAGGTTTTCGATGCCAAATCGAAGTAGGAGAAGGTGGTTTCTGGAATCTCGTAATCGCCGCTGTGGCGCGGAATGGCGAGATATTCTATCGTTTTGGAGCCGACCACGCCAGCCGCCGTATTTTTGAAATCGTTGTTCACTTTCGGCTCATACACCTCGAAATCGGCGGGGAATTTGAGCGACGGTGTCTGCAAAAGTTTCAGGTTGCCATTGCCCGAAATTTTGACGGTAACGGTGATGGCTTCGTTGGCGTTGAGTTCGTTGGCGTTGATGTTCGACTTGACCGAAAAATTGCCCACGCCGCCACAGAAATCGGCGGGTCGTGGCGTTGGCAGCGCATCGACGGTAATTTTGATGGGCGCAGCAGCCAGCGGCTTGTTCACCTCTTGGTACGAATTTATATAGTCGTCGAAAAAACTACGCACTTGGCGTTGCACACGCACGCGCACCACGCCTGTGCAACTCATCTTGTCGATGTCGATAGTGCCTGTGCGCTGCGGAAAAAGCAGATATTGGCTCAGCGTAACGGTGTTGTAGTTTGTGCCGTTGTAGTTTTCGGGTATGAACTGTTTTTCGCGCGGCTGCTCTATCTCTTGCACCAAAAATCCCTGAAAATCAGGAAATTTCACATCGGTAATGTTTATCAAATCGACTTTTGAATAGACTTTGTAGGTGAGTAGAACGGCCTCCTGCTCGCGCACGCGTGTGTGCGAAACGATGGCGCGCAAAAAGAGATTTTCGGCGGTGATAGATTGCGAAATGGGGACGGTCTGCTGCCCACGATTGCCCGCCGCTTGTTGCGCCGTTTGCTGCGCTTGGTCGGCAGGTATCACCTTGATCGTCAGCGCATTCGACTGGTAACGCTCTTTATCGACAACAATCGTTGCGCTGGGAATGTTGAAAGTGCCTTCTTTGGTAGGCAGCAGCGTGTAGGTGTAGCGCACGATAGTTTCGGACGACATGCTGCCATTGATAAACTGCACGCTCGAACTGGTCGAGGTGGCTGGTCCCATCACCACATCGAAGCCCGTAAATTCTGGCACGCGCAACTCTTTGCCTTTGGCATTGACGGTGTAAACCAACTGAAAAGTCTGTCCGTTGGGAACGGCACTGGGCGCGCTGGCGGTAAAACTGACGGCATCGGCCCAAACGGCGACCGAACACGCCAAAAACGCTATTGCAAAAATTATCTTTTTCATCTTCATTTCTCTCTTTTCGGGCGCAGCCTACCAATCTTTGTCCACTTTGTAGCGTTTGGAGTTTTGCATTTGCGCCTCTTTCACCTTCTCTTGCGTGTCGCGCTCGTCCTGCTCCAACGCCTTCAAAATCTCCTCGGCTTGCTCTTTCGACATGCGCTGCTGCTGCTCTTGCTGCTGCTGATTCTGCTCCTGTTGCTGCTGGTCTTGGTTTTGTTGTTGTTGCTGATTTTGCTGATCTTGATTCTGCTGCTGTTGGTCGTTTTGCTGCTGCTGTTGCTGTTGATTTTGTTGCTGTTGCTGATTTTGGTCTTGCTGATTTTGCTGATTCTGCTGCTGTTCTTCTTGCTGTTTCAGCATCTGTTGGGCGTAAACAAGATTATAGCGCGTTTCGTCGTCTTTCGGATTGTTGCGCAATGCCTGCTTGTACGCCTCGATGCTTTTGGCGAACTCGCCCATCTGCAACAGCGAATTGCCGATGTTGTGGTAGGCCGCTGCCGTGCGCTCTTTGTCGTCGCCTGCCAAGGTGGCTGCCGTTTGGAACTGCTCGGCGGCTTCGGGAAATTTTTCCTGACGGTAGAGCGCATTGCCCAAGTTGAATGCGCCAGCAAACGATTTGTTGTTTTTCTCCAAACCTTTGCGGTAATCGACTTCGGCATCGACAAATTTTTCCTTTTCGTAGGCTTTGTTGCCACGGCGCACATCGCCACTCTCTTTTTGTGCCAAACAGAGAGGCGCACACGCCACAACGGCCAAAAACAGCAACGAAAAACGCTTCATATTCACTCTCAATCGAACCATTTTATTCTGTTCAAATACTTGTTTTTGCGGCTATAGATGAAAAATTCCGCAACAATCAGAAACAACGCTATCCACGCAAAAATATGGAATTGTTCGTCGTATTCGGAGTAAGATTTTGTCTCCAAATCGCCTTTTTGCATCTTGTCGATCTGCTGCGACAGGGCTTTGAGTGCCGTATTTGTGTTGTCGGCGCGCACATAAACGCCCGACCCAGCCGACGCAATTTGGCGACACATCTCTTCGTTCAGTTTGGTAACCACCACATTGCCGCTGCGGTCTTTGCGGAAACTTGTGGTGCCGCCCACAGGAATAGGCGACCCAGCGGGCGTTCCCATACCAACGACATGCACCGTTACGCCGCGTTCCTGCGCTGTTTTGGCTGCGCCCACGGCATCATCTTCGTGATTTTCGCCATCGGTAATGACAATGATGGTGCGCCCTGCCTCGGTTTCGTTCGGACCAAACGAGCGCAACGCCAAGTCGATGGCAGTCCCGATGGCTGTACCTTGGCGTGGCACAAGGTTCGTCTGTATCGACGAGAGGAACATCTTGGCCGAAACAGCGTCGGCAGTGATGGGCAACTGCACATACGCATCGCCCGCAAAGACGATAAGCCCGATTTTGTCGTCGGACATCTGGTCGATCAACTTCGACAGCATCAGTTTGGCGCGCTCCAAGCGGTTGGGCTGCACATCTTGCGCCAACATCGAGTTGGAAACATCGAGCACAATCATCGCTTCGACGCCTTGGTGTTTGGTGGTCTGCAATTTCGAGCCGAACTGCGGCCGCGCCAACGCCACAATAATCAGCGTAAGAGCCACCAACAGCATGTAGAATTTCACCTGTGGTCGCACTTTCGAGGCATTCGGCATCAAGCGTTCGAGCAGAAGTGGGTTACCAAATGCACGCAAACGCCGTTTTGCCAGCCGCCGCTCGTAAACAAACAGCCCTATCAGCAGCGGAATCACTGCCAACAAATAGAGAAAATATGGATTCGCAAATCGAAACATTGGCGGGTTTTAGATTTCAAATTTCAGATTTCAGATTGGGGTTGATCAGTTGATTAGTTGATTGGTTGATTGGTCGTTGAAAAGTTGATAAGTTAAAAAGTTGATTGCATTAGTGAGAACCTGTGATGTTTATTTCCTATAAACTCTAACCTATAACCGCTAACCTTTCATTGTCAATTGTCAATTGTCAATTATCTTCGTCTTTTGTCTTTACTCTTTATTCTTTATTCATCGGACGTGGCATGCCGCGTCCCTACTTTCGCACCTTTATACTTTCTCACTTTCACACTAAAAAACTGCTCACTTCTAACTGCTCACTTCTAACTATTCATGGTAGCCTCTTCAATATAGTGTGTTGCAGCACGATTTCGGCGAGCAGCAGCGCAAAGGCGGCGAGCAGGAACGGCAAAAATTCTTCGCTTTTTTTGCTATACTGATTCACGCGCAGTTTGGTCTTCTCCATCTGGTCAATCTCTTCGTAGATGGCTTTCAACTTGTTATTGTCGGTGGCGCGGAAATAGGCACCGCCAGTCATATCGGCAATGTCGCGCAACATCGGCTCGTCGATATCGACGGGAATGTTCTGGTAGCGCACACCGTATGGCGTTTGAAACGGGAAAGGCGCAGTGCCGCGCGTTCCCACGCCGATGGTATAGACGCGTATGCCAAACGATTGCGCCATTTCGGCGGCGGTAACAGGTGCCACCTCGCCCGCATTGTTCGAACCATCGGTGAGCAGAATAATCACTTTCGATTTGGCTTCGCTGTCTTTGATGCGGCTCACGGCATTGGCCAAACCAAGTCCGATGGCAGTGCCGTCGTCGATCAGACCGTATTCCACGCCATTGAACAGATTTATCAACGCCGAATGGTCGCTGGTGAGCGGACATTGCGTGAAACTTTCGCCCGCAAAAACTACCAATCCGACATTGTCGTTCGGTCGCCCCGAGATAAATTCGGTCGCCACTTTTTTGGCGGCTTCGAGGCGGTTTGGCTTCAAATCTTCGGCCAACATCGTGCCCGACACATCGAGTGCCACCATAATGTCGATGCCTTCGGTGGTCGATGTCTGGAAATGGTCGCTGCGCTGCGGCCGCGCAATGGCCACTATCAGCAAGGCAACCGCCGAACAGCGCAAAGCAAACTGCAGATGAAACAGATACTGCTTGCGGCTGCGTGGCATGTGGCGAAAAGGCTCAGTGGTGGAAATTTGCAGACTGGCGTGCGAACGAAACAGTCTGAAAATGTACCAAAGAATCATCGGCACAAGCAAGAGCAACAGCCACAAGTATTCGGGATTGTTAAAGTTCATGTTCGTCAGATTTAACTGTGCCGTTCGGCGTTTCGTCCGCCTTTTCCGCTGGCGCAACCTCCTCTATTTTTGTTGCATCGACAAAGCGATAGGCCAACGCCATCGACTTTTCCTCCTCATCGACAAGCGGTTTGTATTTGGCAAATTTCACCAAATCGGCCACTGCCAACAGCGATTTCAGGTCGGCAAACGCCTCTTTTTGTGCTTTCAGTTCGGGCTGAAGGCTCGCCACAATTTCGGCCGAGGTCTGCTCTGCCGCCCCAATGCCAAAACGCCGCGTTATGTAATCGCGCACCACATCGGTCAGTTGCGTGTGGTACTCTTTGGTGCGCCCTTGCAACCAAATTTTTTCGTCTTTTATTGCATCGAGCCGCTCAAAAGCAATCACATGCGCTGGGCGTAAATCCTGCGGCTCAGCAGCCTCGTCGCCTGCGGCATTTTTTTTGCGGCGTTGCAGATAGCGGTAGAGAAAATAGCCGCTCACCGCCACGACTGCGGCACAAAGCACCGACAGCACAATCGTCCAAAACAGCGGCCAATCGAACGGCGGCGCATAAACGGGTTTGATGTCGGCAATGGCGTGTTGCGCCGTATCGACAGGGACAGAAACCACTTTGAGCGACATCGGCGCAGAATAGAGCGTGTCGTCGCCGCAAACAAAGGGCAGCCCATCGACAAAAAAGAGTGCCGAATCGAACGCCGTCAGCAGGTAACTTTGGCGCACAAGCAGACCGCCGTCCGCCACGCGCTGCGTGTCAATCGGCAGGCGTTCGACCACCTCCAAACCTGTTACCAATGTGTCGCTTATCAGAGGCATCGCCACCGTTGTGCCGAGCGGTTGCGCCACTTCGAGCGTCAGTTTTGTCTGCTCGCCAACCAGCAAAATGGTCGAATCCATCGCAGCCGACACAGCAACGCTCTGCGCCGCCAGCCACAGCGTATTCAGCAAAAGCAGACCGATTATAGCAAGTTTTTTCATCTTCCTCGTTGTTTGAAAAGCCCAATCAACGCCTTCACATAGTCGTCGCTGCTGACATCGACCACGGCTGTGTCGATGCCCGACCGCATCTGCAAGCGTTGTAGGCGGAGGCGCGACTCGTCCCACAGATTTTTGTACTGCATACGCCAACGGCGGTCGCTGGTGTCGATCCACATGCGCTCGCCTGTTTCGGCATCTTTTACTTTCACAAAACCGACATCGGGCAGTTCCGCTTCGCGGCGGTCGTACACGCGCAGTGCAATCAAATCGTGTTTGCGCGCCGCAATCGACAGTTCGTCGTCGAAGGGCGGCGTATCGAGAAAATCGGAAATGAGAAACGCCGTGCAGCGTTTTTTGATGACATTGGTAAAGTGTTTCAGCGCAAAACCGACATCGGTACGCGCGCTTTGTGGCTGAAAATCAATCAGTTCGCGAATGATATAGAGAATGTGCTTGCGTCCTTTTTGTGGCGGAATAAATTTTTCGATTCTGTCGGAAAAAAATAGCACGCCCACCTTGTCGTTGTTTTGCATGGCCGAAAAAGCGAGCGTTGCCGCCATTTCGGTCATCACATCGCGTTTGAAACAGTCGCCCGACCCGAAATCGAGGCTCGCCGACACATCGATGAGCAACATCACGGTCAGTTCGCGCTCCTCCTCGAACACCTTGACATAAGGTCGCTGGAAACGCGCCGTTACATTCCAATCGATATTGCGCACATCGTCGCCATATTGGTACTCGCGCACCTCCGAAAAGGTCATGCCGCGCCCCTTGAACGCCGAGTGGTACTCGCCCGCAAAAATGTTGCGCGACAAGCCCCGCGTCTTAATTTCGACACGCCTTACCTTTCGTATCAATTCGCTCGTTTCCACTTTTTTTAATTGATAATTGACAATGGAGAATTGACAATTTTGGTCGTTGATGAGTTGATAAGTTGATGAGTTTAACGCATTGGTGAAAGTTTCAGGTTTCAAATTGTTTATTCGTTGAAGCGTTGAAGCGTTCGGACGCACGCGGTGCGTCCCTACTTTCACACTTTCTCACTAAAAAAATTCCTAACTCCTAATTCCTAACTCCTCACTCAAGAACACTGCTCACTGCTCACTGCTAACTTCTCACTCCTCACTATCATTTACGGTACTTCGACGGCGTTTAGAATTTCGTTGATAATCTCTTCCGAGGTCATGTTGTTGGCTTCGGCTTCGTAACTCAAGCCGATGCGGTGGCGCAGCACATCGAAAGCCACAGCGCGCACATCTTCGGGAATGACATAGCCGCGGCGTTTGATGAAGGCGTAGGCTCGCGCCGCCAACGCCAAATTGATAGAGGCACGCGGCGAACCGCCAAACGAAATCATATTTTTCAACTCTTTCAGACCGTAATCTTCGGGATAGCGCGTGGCAAAAACAATATCGACAATGTAGCGTTCGATTTTTTCGTCCATATAGACCTCGCGCACCACTTTGCGTGCTTCGAGAATGTCATCAACCTTCAAAATTGGTTTGCCGACTACTTTCGCTTCGCCGATATTTTGGCGGATAATCAGTTTTTCCTCCTCTTTCTGCGGATAATTGACCACCACTTTGAGCATGAAACGATCGACTTGCGCTTCGGGCAGCGGATAGGTGCCCTCCTGCTCTATCGGGTTTTGCGTGGCCATCACCAAGAAGGGCGCAGGCAGTTTGAAAGTCTCTTCGCCGATGGTTACTTGGCGTTCCTGCATGGCTTCGAGCAGCGCGCTCTGCACTTTGGCTGGAGCGCGGTTTATCTCGTCGGCCAGCACGAAATTGGCAAAAATCGGTCCCTGTTTCACCGAAAATTCGTCTTTTTTCTGACTGTAAATCAGTGTGCCGATAACATCGGCTGGCAGCAGGTCGGGGGTGAACTGAATGCGGCTAAAATCGGCATCGATAAGTTGCGCCAATGTTTTGATAGCCAGCGTTTTGGCCAATCCTGGAACGCCCTCGAGCAGGATATGCCCATCGGAGAGCAGCCCGATGAGCAGCGACTCGACCAAGTGTTTCTGCCCGACGATGGTCTGGTTCATGCCCAGCATCAACGCATCGGCAAAGGCACTCTGCCGCTCGATACGCTCGTTCAACTCCCTGATATCAACAATTTGCTCCATAATTCATTCGTTTTGCTATGATTTTTCGATTTATTTCAAGAAAATAACGATTACGCCACCGATTTATTTTGCAGTTTCGTTGCAAAATGTAAGCCGAAATCTACTTAATTTAACAAAAAAAGCGTTTCAAAACACTTTTTCTGTTAATTTTCTACTGCAAATATCGTGCCGCAAGTTGCTGCGCAAAGGCGACTGCCTCGGGATTGTTGGCATCGACAAGGCGCGCGTCCATCTTGGGCAGGCGCACCACTGTGCCGACCTCCACAGCGTTTGGATTGGCAATAACATTACGATTTGCTTCGTAGATATAGACCCAAAAATCTTTGTGTCCGTAATGTTTTTCGGCAATAATGGCCAAATGCACACCCTTCTTGATGCGTTCGCGACCGATAAAACTGGTGTAGGTGCGTGGCTGCGCAAAAATGTCGTCAGATTCTGCTTCGGTAGCGTTTTCGGTAGCGTCGGTCGGCTCGTCGTCTGACAAAATTGTCGCAGAAGCGTCGTTTTCGGTCATTTCGTCATCGGCAGTGCCAAACCACGACTGCCAAGTGTCGCTGCAGAGCGTTGTGAACGACTGCCAGTGCGGCTCGCACCAAGTGCGAATCACATCGCCGTAGAAATAGTAGGCTGCAAAACCGCCGCCGCACAACAACAGCACGATGAGCAGCGTCCAGAGCCACGCCAGCGATTTGCGTTTTGGCGGCTCGGGCTGCGATTCCACATTGTCCACCACGCGGCGCAACATCTCCATCTGCTCCGTGCGCGGCGCAGGAGTTACAGATTCGGGCTGCGGCGTGGGTTCGGGTTGCGGAGTTGGAATTGGCTCTGGTTCGGGCGTTGGTTCTGGTTTTTGTTCGGGTTCTGGCGTTGGTTCTGGCTCAATTTGCGGCTGCTCGGGTTCTGATTCGGGTTCGGGCTGCGGTGCATCGTCGGTAGGCGCATTGATTTCGGTGAGCATATCTTTGATTTCGATGGCCTGTTCCGACAGTTTTTGCAGCGGTGCCTCTTTGGGCACTTCGGGCGCAACCGCCTCGCTGTTCACCGCGGTTTTCAGCGCAGTGTCGGGCGCAAAAGCGAGCCTGTAGTGTCCTGCAATTTCGATGGATTCGCCCGTGCGCACATCGACGCTTTTGCGCGGTTCGACCCACTGCAAGCGAAAAGTGCCAATGCCACCCAGTTTGACCAAGCGGTCGGCCAGCAGTTTGTCTTGAAACACCTGTTCCAACGCCGCCACAAAACGAACCGCCTCGGCCTTTGTCGAAAATTCGGCGCGCGCCGCCAGCCGATTGACCAATTCCGACTGGTTTATCTTCTCGTTGTCCATGATTTTCAGCCTTTTAGTTTATCTTTGAAACTGCCCGACACACGAAATGCAGGGATTTTTTTTGCTTGAATCTGCACACGCTCTTTGGTCGCTGGATTGACCGATTCGCGTGCGGCGCGTGTGCGTGTTTCTAGCACGCCCACACTCAAAAACGCCACCTGTTTGCCCGCTCCGAGCAAGGTGTCCACTTCGTCGACG
Source organism: Acutalibacteraceae bacterium (assembly GCA_963659365.1). Taxonomy (GTDB): domain Bacteria; phylum Bacteroidota; class Bacteroidia; order Bacteroidales; family Paludibacteraceae; genus W0P28-013. The sequence continues at coordinate 31,218 of CAVKTI010000013.1, forward strand.
AAAGCCTTGAGCCACACCGAAGCCTCCTTTTGCGAGAGGTTCAACTGGCGCGCCACATCGGCCAACAACTCTTTCTCTTTTGCCATAATTTTGTAAAGGGGACTTCTATAAATTCCCCGTTTCGTAAAAAAAAGTTTAACAAATGGCGATTTTCTGAATACTTTTGTGCGCTTTTTGTTTTTGGATTGCATCTGTCTGACTTTCGCTCAATTACAATGCCACCGCATTGCGCTTTCGCTCAAGCCCAACATCTGCTATTCCAAAATTCAAAAATCACTACAAAGAAATTTATAGAAATCCCCTAAAAATAAATTTGGTGCAAGTTACACTTTTTTTGTGAGATGTGCAAATCAACCCTGCACATGCCCAAAGAGGTCGAATGTGTCGGCGGAATCGACCGTTACTTGGTAGAAATTTCCAACCTCGACGGCAGGATTTGCGGCAACTTCGAGCAGCACTTCGCCATCGACTTCGGGCGAATCGTACTCGGTGCGACCGACAAAATAGTCGCCTTCGCGCCTGTCGATGATGGTTTTGAGCGTGCGTCCAACCTTTTGCGCATTGATTTCGGCAGCGATATTTTCCTGAATCGACATGATTTCGTCCACACGCCGCTGTTTTTCGGCAAAAGGAATGTCGTCCGCATAGTTTTTGTTAGCAAAAGTGCCCTCTTCGTCGGAATAGGCGAACGCGCCAAGCCGCTCGAAGCGTATGTCGCGCACAAACTGTTTCAACTCCTCGACATCGGCTTCGGTTTCGCCCGGGTGGCCGAGCAGCAAAGTTGTACGCAGGTGAATATCAGGCACTTCGTCGCGAAAACGCCGCAACAAATCGTAGGTTTCGCTCTTGCTGATGTGGCGGCGCATTTTGGTGAGCATACGGTCGGAAATGTGTTGCAGAGCGATGTCGAGATAGTTGCACACATTGCTGCGTTCGCGCATCACACGCAGAATATCGAACGGAAATTGCGCTGGATAGGCGTAGTGCAAGCGCAGCCACTCCACGCCGTCGATGTCGCTCAACCGTTCGACAAGTTCGGGCAGTTTGAGCGATTTGTACAGGTCCATGCCGTAGTACGAAAGGTCTTGCGCTATGATTTGGAACTCTTTGACGCCGTGCGCCACCAGCCAGCGCACCTCTTGTTCTATGTCGTCCATCGGGCGGCTTTGGTAACGCCCTGTGATGAGCGGAATGGCGCAGTAGGAGCAGAAACGGTTGCAGCCTTCGGCAATTTTGATGTAGGCGTAGTGCTGTGGCGTAGTCTGCACGCGTTGCAGGCGAAAATCGGGCTGAAACTGCTTGCCCAAGTCGGTCAGAAGTTCGTTGTAGTTGAACTTGCCGTAGAATTTGTCCACTTCGGGAATTTCTATCTGCAACTCTTTCAGATAGCGTTCCGACAGGCAGCCCATCACAAACAGTTTTTTGAGTTTGCCCTGCTGTTTGCGTTGCGCCATGCGCAAAATCATGTCGATGCTCTCCTCTTTGGCATCGCCGATGAATCCGCAGGTATTGACCACCGCAATATCGCCATCGGGATTGGGTGCATCGTGGCGCACGCGATAGCCAGCGGCCTGCATTTGCCGCATCAGATGCTCCGAATCGACCAGATTTTTGGAGCAGCCCAGCGTGATAAAATCGATCAGCATACTCACCCCAGCAACGAATCGACAAACTCCTCTTTGTTGAACACCTGCAGATGTTCCATGCCCTCGCCGAGCCCGATATATTTCACGGGAATTTTGAATTGGTCGGAGATGCCAACGACCACGCCGCCTTTGGCTGTGCCGTCGAGTTTGGTGATGGCCAGTGCCGTAACCTGCGTGGCTTTGGTAAACTGCTTCGCCTGTTCAAAAGCGTTTTGTCCTGTCGAGCCATCGAGAACGAGCAGCACTTCGTTGGGCGTGTTTGGCACAACTTTGCTCATCACATTGCGAATTTTGGTCAGTTCGTTCATCAGATTCACCTTGTTGTGCAGGCGGCCAGCCGTATCGATCAGCACCACATCGGCATCGTTTGCCTTGGCCGACATCAGTGTGTCGTACGCCACCGAGGCGGGGTCGGCGCCCATATTTTGTTTCACCACAGGCACGCCCACGCGCTCGCCCCAAATGCAGAGTTGCTCCACAGCGGCCGCGCGAAAGGTGTCGGCCGCACCGAGATAGACCTTTTTGCCCGCTTTTTTGAACTGATACGCCAGTTTGCCAATGGTGGTCGTTTTGCCAACGCCATTCACGCCAACCACCATAATCACATAAGGTTTGCACGGCAGCGGTGCGTCGAAATCGCGTGCGGCAGCCGTTTCGTTTTCGGCCAGCAACGCCACAATTTCCTCTTTCAGTATGCGGTTCAGTTCGTCGGTGCCAACATACTTATCGCGCGCCACGCGTGCCTCGATGCGTTCGATGATGCGCAGCGTTGTCTCCACGCCCACATCAGATGTAACGAGTGCCTCCTCCAAGTTGTCGAGCACCTCGTCATCGACCTTCGATTTGCCAGCCACGGCGCGCGTGATTTTTGCGAATACGCCCGCTTTCGATTGTTGCAAACCAGCGTCGAGCGTCGCTTTTTTCTCTTTTCCAAATAGTCCAAAGAAGCCCATGAGAATTTCAGATTTCAGATTTCATTTGATTTTTGCTCCGCTCGGCATTGCTCAAACTCGTTTGGCACTGCGCTCGCTTATCGCAAAAATTCAGAATTTCAAATTTCAGATTGCGCTTCGCGCTGTTTCTATGTTTTTAAGTTCCTCGCGCTGTGCGCTGTTTCTATGTTTCAGGTTTCAAGTTTCAGGTTTTTGGTAGCCGAAACGCCGCAATTATTGTTCATTGTTCATTGGCTTCATAACCCCGCCCGAAAAACTGCCGTTTTTCTCGTCCCCTTACAAAGGGGACAGGTTCGCACACAAATTGGTTCAGTCCTCTCCCCTTTTCAAGGGGAGTACCTGCGAAGCAGGGGTAGGGTTTTATTCAATTAAGAATTATGAATTTAGAATTATGAATTTTTGCGCCCAACACCACCCAATTTGATTAGATAATTGGAAATTAAGAAATTGGGTAATTAAAAAGTCTATGTTCTATGCTCTATCTTCTATGTTCTATAACCTATAACCTATAACCTATAAACGATAACCTATCAACAAATCCAGTAAATCAAACAAAGAAATCCTCATATCGGCATACGACACGAGGATTCTTTCGTTATGATAAAAGATGAACAAAAATCTTATTTTGCGAAATAATCTTTCACTTTTTCGTTCAAAACCATCTCCTCTTGGAAGACATACGCTCCCGTTTTGGGCGATTTCACCATTTTGATTACTTTGGAATATCCGCGGCCTTCGCCTCTTTGCAACGATGCAACTGCTTTTTTTGCCATAGTTGTGCCTTATTATTTGATTTCTCTGTGAATAGTTACCCGTTTCAGAATTGGGTTGTATTTTTTCAATTCGAGACGTTCGGGCGTATTTTTACGATTTTTCGTCGTGATATAACGCGATGTGCCCGGCATTCCGCTCTCTTTGTGTTCGGTGCATTCCAAAATGACCTGCACGCGCGCCTCTTTAGTTTTCTTTGCCACTTTTGTATCCTCCTGAAAATTAAGCGATTATACGAATATCTTTCCAATCGCAATATCCTTGGGCGATGGCCTCTTTGAGGGCGGCATCCAAGCCTTTTTTGTTGATAGTGCGAAGCCCCGCAGCCGACAGGCGCAGGCTGATCCAGCATTGATTCTCTACATAGTAGAACTTTTTGGAAAACAGATTCACATCGAACGAACGCTTTGTGCGGCGCTTCGAGTGCGAAACATTGTTTCCTATCATTGCCTTTTTACCGGTAATCTGACAAACTTTCGACATTTTACTTATATTTTTTTTTCGTTGCTATTCTTCCCAAAAAGGGTTTGCAAAGGTACGACTTATTTTTGTAACTGCCAAAACTATCGCAAAAAATATTTTCTATTTTTTCACAAACAACTGTTTTTCAGCATATTACAAAACAAATAATGTGCGTTACGGCTATTCGTCGTCCTCCTCGAAATCGGTTTTGACATAGTAACTGTCCTTGTGTTTCCTCTTTTTTCGACCTGCGCCGTAGTAGCCATAGCCATAGCCGTAACCATAACCGTAGCCATAGCCGTAACCGTAGCCATATTTGCCGAGTTTTTTGACATCGACATCGTTCAGCACGACATAGGTATTGGGCATATCGTCGTCTTTGATGCGCTCGGCAAAACTGCGGAAGAAGCCTTTGTTGGTCTTGGCGCAGCGCACAATGAGCAGGTTCACATCGACCGTGTGCGACAGGGCAAACGCATCGGCCACCAAGCCGAGCGGGCTTGTATCGATGATGATGTAGTCGTAGCGGCGTTTGAGTTCGTCGAGCGTTTGGCGCATCTTTTCGCTGCGAATGAGTTCGCCCGGGTTGGGCGGCACAGTGCCACCGAGCAGTATGTCGAACCCGAGTTCATCGTCGCGAATGATGGCTTCGTCGAGCGTGATGTCGCCTATTAAATAGTGTGTAATGCCTTTGTGGTGTTTGTGCAGCAGCGGTGCCACACTCGGTTTGCGCAAATCGAGGTCGAGCAGGAGCGTTTTGCGACTAATGAGACTGTAAACGCCAGCCATATTGGCCGAAAAATAGGTTTTGCCGTCGCCCGACTCGGCCGAGGTTACCAGCATTACAATCGGTGCTTTGCGCTGTGCTATCGATTCGATGCGGGTGCGTATGCCGCGCAGTGATTCGGTGAAAGCCGATTTGGTGCTTTGGGTCGATAGTACGGGCGTGTCGGCGTTGGTTTTGGTGTGGCGAATGCTGCCAATCATCGGGAAATAGCGCGTAACTTTCGCAATGTCTTTTTCGGAACGAATGGTAAAGTTGAGCAGTTCGCGCAAAACGAGGAAAGCAACTGGCACCAGCAATCCGAAGAGTGCGTAGGTGGTGTAGGTTTTCGATGTGGTGCCTGCGTTCACCACGCCGCCTGTGCGTGCGGGCTGCAACACCGAATTGTCGGGTACATTCGAGGCTTTGCGAATCTGCGCCTCGCTGCGTTTTTGGAGCAGGAATGTGTAGTAACTGTCGTTGATTTTGTAGTCGCGCTCCATGTTTATCATCGTGTTCTCCTTTTCGGGCAGCGACTTGCTTTCGGCCAGCGCGCGTTGGTACTCCTCTTCGTAGTTTTTGCGGTCGAGGTCGTAAACGCTACGCACATTGCGCAGCACCTCCAGCAGCATATTGCGCACCTGCTCCATCTGTTTGGTGTAGCGGGCGTAGTTGGGGTTTTTTACGCCAATTTCGGCGCGGTCGAGTTGCAATTTGTTGTATTGGCTCACCAAATCGAGCAGCGTCGGGTCGGACACGCCAATGCTTGTCGGAGCCACCAAAACATCTTCTACGATATTGTCTTTCAGATAGTTAGAAAGATAGTTGAAGTAGCGTTCCTTCTGGTCGAGGGCGATGCGCTGGTCGGCCAAGGCGGAGAGTTTCGCCATCACTGTGCCCATATAACTGTTCACATCGATGATGTTGTTTTCGCGGCGATAGGAGCGCAGTTTGCCCTCCGACTCCGACAAATCGACGGCAATCTGTTGCAGTTGTTCGTCGATAAAATCGATGGTGCGAATGGCTTCGGCATTCTTTTTGGCCAAATTGTTTTCCATGTACTTTTCGGCCAGTTTGTTCAGAAAATCGACATCGCGCAGTGGGTTTGTGCCAACCAGCGACACGCTCAACACCGACGACATCTCGTCGGCCCAGCCCACGCTGAGGCGGCTGTAGAACTCCTCTTCAAGCGACTCTGTAGAGCGGAATCGGAAGAGAAATTTATCGCCTTCGGCAAACGACATATTGCTGTGAATGGTGGCAAACATCAGCGAATGTTCGAACGGCACATCGAAATGGCCGCGTATGGCCACCGTGGTCTCCTCCACATTCGGGCGTATCAGAAAACTATCACCAGCCAGTTTTTCGAGCACAAATTCGTAGGCGTAGGCATCTTTGCTCAGATAGTCGTGCTGAATGGAAATCGGCTCGCGCCCATAGAGCGGCGTGGTTTTGAAGCGGCCGCGCGTGTAGTATTCCACATCAAACGGCAGGCTTTCGACCGTTTGGCGCATCATGTTGTACGAATGGAGCAACAGCAGTTGGTTGTTGCTGCTGCGGTAGCCGCCGCCACCTGCGCCAAAGCCCTGCATAAACGAGTATTGATTCGACGAATTGTCCTCGATCATTATCTTCATTTCGGTAGCGTATTGCGGTCGCCAACTGCGGTTTTGGTAGTAGGCCAAGCCAAGCCCGACAATGAGTCCGACGACCAGCAGATACCAGTTGTGCAGAAACAGGCCAACCCACTCCATAAGGTTGAACGACGACTCCTCGTCATCGTCGGTGGGGCGCAACACCTGCGGTTGTGTGTAGTTCGTATCTTCTGCCATAAACGGTTTATTTATAGGTCAACACCAGATTCCACACCGTGAGCATGAGCGAGAGCGACGATGTGATGATGCCCAAAAAGCCCGAATAGGAATTGACCGCCCAAAAACTTTTTTTCGTAACATCGACATAGATGATGTCGTTGGGATAGATGTAGTAAAATTCGGAGTCGATGAGGCTTTTCGAGCGGAGGTCGAACGACACGATTTTTGTGCCGTTGTTTGTTTCGCGCACGATTTTCACATTTCCGTAGTCGCCCGAGTCGTTCAGGCCGCCACACAGTGCCAACGCCTGATAGATGGTCAGTCGCTCCTTGTAGATGTTGTAGTAGCCGCGCCCAGCGTCGCCAATCACGCAGAAAGTGCTAGTCGAAAGTGCCAATTTCACTTGCGCATCGGGAATATAGGGTTTTATCTGCTCCGTCAGAAATGTTTCGGCCTCTTCGAGCGTCAAGCCTTCCACAGGAATGTGGCTCAAATAGGGAATATCGATGGTGCCGTCCTCGTGAATGGGATAGGTGATGCCGTTGTTGTTTGAACTCAACGAGGTGCGTTGTGCGCCAAACATGGCCGCCGACTCTTTGTTGGCTGTGATGATACGCAGCGTTAGTTCGTCGTTTTTGCGCAAGCGGTATTCGCGATAGAGGCCGCGCTCGTAGGCAGGCAGATTGTCGCGCTCCTGCAACAGCCCAACCACACGCTGCGTGTAGCACGAGGTGGCGGCGAGCATAATGAGGCAATATGTAACAATGCGCAAAAATTTCATCTCGTTATTTCGATACTTGCCCTTGAATCATTGTTACTACACCATATATAAATACGCCGAACGAGATGGACGAGAGCGTGATCGACAGCACGCCAGTGAAGTGCTGCACACCAAAAAATTTGGCACTCGAAAACGGCACATAAATCACATCGTTGGGCTGAATGTAGTAAAATTCGGAGTTGATGATCGATTCGCCGCGCAGGTCGAAAGTTTTGACTATCGTGCCCGATTCTGTTTGACGAATTATCTGAATTTCGTTGCGTTTGGCGTAGTACGACATATCGCCGCACATGGCCAACGCCTGAAAAATGTTCAGTTTTTCCTTCGGCATCGGATAGCGCCCCGAGCCCGATTCGCCCAAGAGCGAAAAGGAGCGGTTCGACAGTTTCACATCGACCGAAGCGTGTGCCACCGATTCGCGCAACGCCTCTTCGAGCGCAAATTTCACCTCGCGCGTAGTTTTGCCCAGCACAGGCAGTTTGCCCACATACGGATAGTTGATGTTGCCGTCTTCACCCACCAGATAGAGAAAAAGCCGCGCTGTAGCCACATCGGGATTGTCGATGCCAGCGGTGTTTTGCTGCGACATATAGCCGTTGTACATCGCCACTTCGTCGGGGTTGGGCGAGTGAATCTGAATGTAGAGATAGTCGCCTTTTTGCAACTTGTAGTCCCTGTATTCTACCGTATCGGCATAGTCGGGAATGCCGTGCCCCGACGGCTGCAGATAGTTCCGCTGGCGCGTGGTCATGCACGACGAGCAGAGCAGCAAAACAACCAAAAAAGCGAGTATGTATTTCGATTTTGCCACGAGCGAATGTGGGCATTATTCAGTTTAACTTGCAAAGATACGCATAAATTTTGACTTTTAGAGCCGTTTCACAAAAAAATCCCACGAAATGTGGGATTTTTTCACGATTGCGGGCGCATGCGTCAGCGTCCCGACTGCTGCACAAGGTTGCGCAACATGTCGTTGAAGTCGTTGCAGGCCAGCAGGTCTTCGAGGCAGATGTGCATACGGTAACGCCAACTGTACTTGGTGTTCGACGGCACATTGATGCGTTCGTCGTTCGGGTTTTCGCGGCGCAGTTCGGGCGACATTCCCATCAGATCTTGCCACTGGAAAATGCTCCACATGGCGGGCGAATAGAGGTGTTGCACCACAATGTCGCGGTTCACCCACCATTCGCAGAAATAGGGCGCTTCGCCCCAATGGCCGAGTTGCTGGTTGTAGAAGCGTTGTGCGGTGCCATAGTCCTCTTCCCACCAGCCGCGAATGGTGCTCATGTCGTGCGTCGATGGCGTTACCACGGAGAGATACGGTGCATCGGCTGGGTGGAAAAATTCGATTTTGTCGGTTTTGGGTGCGCGTTGAATTTCGAGGCTGAGAATGCTCAATTCGTTCATTACGGCGGTTACGCAGTGGGTCATCATGCCCAAATCTTCGCCGCAGATAAGCATATTGGTGGCGCGTTTCAGTGCGGGCAGTTTGCGCATTCCCGATTCGTACCAGCGTGCATCTTGTCGGCGGTAGAAATAATCGACATAGAGTTCGCGGAAGACATTTTTCTGCCTTTCGTCGAGGTTTTGGAATGTGGTGAGCGCCTCCATGCCGTAGCGCGGATAGTATTGGCGACCTTCGCTGCCAGGCACTTCGAACAGCAGTACATTCGAAATCAAGTCGAACAGCCCCCATTTGACGCGCTCGGAGATTTTGCCAGCGTCGAACAGTTGCTGCACCGCCTTTTGCGACGCATATTCGGGTTTGATGCGGTAGGCGAATCCATATTCGATGTAGAGGCAGTTTTGGCGCACCCAGTCGGCCTCTTCGCCGAAATTGTCCCACAAAATTTGGTCGGTGATGTAGGGTTTTGTAAAGCGTTCGTAGTCGAACCACAAGCCGCGACTTTCAAATTCATCGACATAGAGCGGAATCGACGGATTCAGATAACCCATGATGCCCTCTTCGTGCGCCATCGGGATTTGCCAAATGCGGAAAAATCCGAGAATGTGGTCGATGCGGAAGGTGTCGAAGTAGCGCGACATCTGCTCGAAGCGTTTTTTCCACCAGTCGAAACCTGTGCGCTCGATGGCTTCCCAGTTGTAGGTGGGCAGTTCCCAGTTTTGCCCTTTGATGGCGAACATATCGGGCGGCGCGCCAGCCTGCATATCCATGTGGAAGAGTTCGGGGTGCGTCCAAGTGTCGCAACTATTGCGGTTTACGCCAATCGGAATGTCGCCTTTCAGCACCACGCCCAGCGAATGCGCATAGGCCACCGCCTCTTTCAGTTGCAGATGCAGATGATACTGAATGAACCAGTTGGCGGCAATCTCGTCGAACCAAGCGTGCGATGGTTTTGTTAGCGGCTCGATTTTCGCCACATCGTAGTGCGCAAAGTCGTTCCAGCGCGTGTAGTCCGAAGTGCCGAACTTGTCGCGCAAGCAGCAAAACACGGCATACGGCTTGAGCCAATGTTCGTTTTGCGCATAAAATTCCTTGAAATTTTTATCCGTCAGAAATGCGTGTTTCTGCTCGGCGTATGCGGCTTTGGCGTATTGCAATTTGAAATTCAGCACGGGCAGAAAATCGACCAGCGGCTGCTCGTTGAGGTGCTGCTGCTCGGCTTTGCGGCGTTTTGCGAGTTCGTGCGATGCAGGCAGTCCCAGTGCGTCGAGGTTGAGAAAGAGCGGATTGAGCGCAAAGGCCGAAATGGCGGCGTACGGCAGAATGTCGGCATCGGTGTGTGTGCCGAGCGTGTCGTTGAGCGGCAGCACCTGAATCAGTTTCAGCCCGATGCGTTTCGCCCAGTCGGCCATCAGTTTCAGGTCGGCAAAATCGCCCACGCCAAAACTGCGTTTCGAGCGCAGACTGAACACAGGAATGCTCACGCCAGCACCACGGAAAAGGTGGTCGTCGAAGCGCGCGAAAGTGTCGGTAACAACTACCAATCCGCCTTTTGCAGCCGCTGGCACAATGTGGTCGGCACCACTTTCAAAATAGCGGAACTGCTTGGTTTTCAGGTTATAAACGCCGTATTTGTAATGCACCTCGCCCGCGATTTTGCTCAAATTGGCATCGAGCGTCCAGCGCGATGTGCCGTCGCACGCCATGGGCAGTGCCTTGGCGGTGTCCCAGTCGCCGAGCGGTGCGCCGCTGCCCACGATACAGAGCGCATCGCCACGGTCGATGAGCGGCGCTTTCACCTCGAAATGGTGCGTGGCAGTGCGTGGCTGTTTGGCCGCCACCTGCGGATAGTTCGGTTGGAGCAGCACCTCGGAGAATGGCGCAGTCATGAAGGTGTTTTCGAGCGTCGAAACGCTGTTCCACGCGTCGATGAGCGTGATGGCGGCGTGCTTTTTCGGGTCGATACCGACGGTGCGCCCACTGCCCCACTCTGCCGTTTCGGTCTGGGCGTTTTCGTCGCGCAGCAGATAGTGGTAGTGCAGTTCGTGCGCCGCATCGAGTTTGATGGGCAGATCGAGCCGCCAAGTTTCGCGCGGTTCAAAGTTCATCGCCACGGCTTTCGACGGATCGCCACCGCCAAGTTCGGGCAGATTGCCCACCACATACAGGCGTTGCCCCCAGTGCGTAAAATACGAAATTCGGAAATGCAGAATCATGATTATTCAGTTTGTAAAGTTTATAAAGTGGAAAGTCTATAAAGTGTAGAAAGTGTGTAAAGTGGTTTCTGGTTTCAAGTTTCTCAAAATTGCTACCGCAATTTTTGTTTCTATGTTTCTATGTTTATTTGGCTAATCCAACAATTTGAAATTTGAAATCTGAAATCTGAAATCTGAAATCAACTCCCAAAGGTAGCAATTATTTTTTAGGCAGCAAAAAAATCGCACATTCGACTGTTTTTGCAGTACAAAGATACGGAAACAGTGGGAAAGTTTGTAAAGTGTGAAAGTTTATAAAGTTTATAAAGTTTGTAAAGTGGAAAGTGTGGAAAGTGGTTTCTGGTTTTTCAAAATTGCTGGCGCAATTTTTGTTTCTATGTTTCTAGGTTTCTGGTTGTAGCCTCTTTTCCCATTCCCCCCGAAGAGGGAAAGCCAATTGAATTATTGAATTATTGAATTATTGAATCATTGAATCATTGAGTTATTTTCCAACCCCCTCCGTCGCTGTTGCTCCTCGTCCCCCTATCTTTGCGCTTCGCTCCAAGCAGGGGGACAGAATCGCGTTTGTGTTGGTTTGGCGCTTTGTTTTGTTGGTCAGTTCGGGCGTGGCGTGCCGCGCCCCTACTTTCACACTTTATAGACTTTATAAACTTTTTACTTTCACACTAATTTCGTCTATGCTCTATGCTCTTAAAATCTTTCTTGCTACTTGTATCTTGCTACTTGCTACTATTTTTCATTGT
>CAVKTI010000014.1:0-40043 GCA_963659365.1 Acutalibacteraceae bacterium
GTTGAACTGTTGAATTGTTCTCGGACGCACTCGGTGCGTCCCTACAATTTGAAATTCTGAAATTTGAAATCTGAAATCTGAAATTTTGTCATTGCGGCTTGCCGCATCACTCCTCACTATTCTTGTGATAACGGGGAATTTATAGAAGTCCATTTTAGTGTAAAATTCTGAAAACCAACTCTTTCAGCAATTCGTCGTCGGTGGTCGAGGCGTTGCCGAAACCTTTGCTTTTGGCATCGGCGGTGCGTATGTCGCTGATTATCTGCAGCGTTTTGCCCGAATTGTAGTAGCGTGCCGCCTGTTGGTAGTCGCGCACAAAATAGGGATTTATGTGCAGTTCGGCCGCCACATTCATCTGACTTTTGTCCTTCAGCGAGTGGTAGAGTAGTAGGTTGCCGAAAAATCCGAACAGCACCACAATGGTTTTGACCAGCGGATTATTTTTCGGATTTTTGCCGAAATAATCGGCAATTCTGTTCGATTTCAGAATGTCGTGCTCGCCCAACGCCTTCACCAATTCGAAGGTGTTGTAGTCCTTGCTGATGCCGATGTTGCGCTCGACAATTTCGGGCGTGATTTGGTGCGTGTCTTTCTGCTCGATGACGATGCGCAGTTTGTCGATTTCGCCCACAATGCGCGATAGGTCGTTGCCCAAAAAGTCGGCGAGCATATTGGCGGCTTTCGGGTCGATGCCGAGGTTTTTGCTCTTGCAGTACTCCTCGATCCAGCCCGCCACTTGGTTGTCGTAGAGTTTTTTCGACTCGAAAAGCACGCCTTTTGCGGCAATTTCGGTAGTGTATTTTTTGCGTCCGTCGAGTTTGCCATATTTGTAGCAAAAGACCAAAATCGTCGATGGTTGCGGCTGTTTCAAGTAGAAAACCAGATTGTCGAGATTTTTGATGTTTTGCGCCTCTTTCACGATTATTACCTGATGTTCGGCCATCATCGGGAAGCGTTTGGCGGCCATGATGATTTCGCCCAAATCGGCATCTTTGCCATAAACCACCGTCTGGTTGAACGCTTTTTCGTCTTCGGTCAGCACATTTTGCTCGATAAAATCGGCAATTTTGTCGATGTAGTAAGGCTCGTCGCCCATCAGCATATAGATGGGCTTGTACTCTTTGCGCTGCAAAGCCGCTATTATCTGGTCGTATGTAACTGCTTGTTTCGCCATTTTTCTCCAATTTTACCAGCGTAAATGCTTGATTGTTACGCTTTTGTTTTGCAATGCTTCGAGCGATTTTATGCCGATACGCAGATGTTCTTCGGCAAACATACGCGTAACCGCTTTGTCGCTTTCTTCGGTTTTTACGCCCTCTTCGTGCATCGGCATATCCGACACGAGCAGCAGCGCACCCGTTGGAATCGAGTTGAAAAAACCGACGCTAAACAGCGTGGCGGTCTCCATATCGACGGCCAGCGAGCGCACACGGCGCAGCGTCTCTTTGAACTGCTCGTCGTGTTCCCACACGCGGCGGTTGGTGGTGTAAACGGTGCCCGTCCAGTAGTCGTGCCCAAAATCGCGTATGTTCGACGACACGGCGCGTTGCAGGTTGAAAGCGGGCAGGGCAGGCACTTCGGGCGGAAAATAGTCGTTCGATGTGCCTTCGCCACGAATGGCGGCACTGGGCAGAATGTAGTCGCCCACATGGTTTTTGTCTTTCAAACCGCCGCATTTGCCCAAAAACAGCACGGCTTTGGGCTTCACAGCCGACAGCAAATCCATGATGAGTGCGGCATTTGGGCTGCCAATACCAAAATTGATGATGGTGATGCCGCACGCCGATGCGTTGGGCATATTACTTTTTGTCCCGACGACCTGCGTACCGAGTATTTCGGCAAATTTTTCGACATAATTGTTGAAATTGCACAGCAAAATGTAGTCGTCAAACTCGTCCAACGGGCGTTGTGTGTAGCGCACCAGCCAATTTTTTACGATTTCTTCGCGGGTTTTCATACTAAATTAGTTTGTAAAGTGAAAAGTAGTAGAATAATTATAAATCGTTGATATTCAAGGCGTAACGATATTGCGGTGGGGAGGCGAGTAACAACATTGCAACGAATTTGTGTAGGATTGGGTCAAATAGAGTAAAACGACCTTTTGCCGCTAAATAAAATGCGCTACCGCTTTTTGCTTTTCCGAAAAACAATTTTAAGTGTCCTCTCTTTGTCGAAAAATGTTGCGCCAAGAGTTTTATCAAGCGGAGTATTTTCGTTGCGAGAGCGCAAAATTTGCCCAAAATAACCCTCCCTTTTCAATCACGCTTGATGAAATATACTGGCTCGATGGGCATTAGCCGTTTGTCGTCTTCGCTCATTTTTGTGTAGTACTCAATCCAAAGTGCGATGAACTCTGTGCCGTCGATGAGGCGCACATTGTTCTGCCGTGCCGTTATGCGTGCGTCTTCGGTAAAGCGTCCCGATGTTACAATGATGGGTGTATCGCCCTTTGCCACGCCCAAAATTTTATGCACTATATCGACCGACACCGTGTTGTTCTCTTTGTGGTGTTTGACCTGCACTTTGAGAATGGGTTTGGTAGCACCAAGCGGGTCGGAATAGGCGATGACATCGACACCGCCGTCCTTGCCTTTGGGTGCAACGAACGGAATGTAGTAGCCCATAGTGCGCAGCAGAGCGGCAACCATATCTTGAAATTCGTAGGGTGTGCGCTGGTCGATGTAGGTACGCAGGTCGTCGTTGGCTTGCTGTTTTATCGTTTCTAACAGCACCGTGTTTGGTTCTTCGTCAATCACAGCCTCCTCGCCGTTTTCGTCCTTGTTTTCTTTGTTGTTTTTGAGCCATTCGGCATAGAGGCGATGCGTTTCCTGAAACAATCTGTTCGGCTCATTTTTGTATTTGGCAAGAGCCTGCCGCCCCTCGTCGGTAATGCACCACTCGCCACTGTTTTTTATTAGGAAGCCGCTTTTAATGAGGTCTATCGAGTAGTATTGCAAATTCACCACCCAGCGCAATTCGCCTGTTTTTGGGTATTGGTAGGTTTCCCATTCGTCGAATTTGATACGCGTTGGCAACAACGATTTCAATTCGCGAAAAGGCATGCGCCGCCGTCCTGTTCGTTGAGTAGGTCGAGTGTGTGATACATCACGCGCGCAGCCAGTGTGCGACTTCTCCCCATTTTTATGCTTTCGGGCGTGTTCATTGTTTTGATTGTATGAGTTTCAGAAGCGTGTCAATCTGCTCGTCTTTTTTCTGTGTTAGGCGGCGCATTTCGGCAAGTTCTTCTAATTGACGGCTCATAATTTCCTGTTGTTTTTCGAGCGTGGAGAAGAAGCGTTGCGTGTCGGGATTGAGTGTTACTTGGCTGCCAGTGGCTACTGCAACACTCACGCCGTTGTTTTTGGCACTGCCCGACAAAACCACATCGCGATTTCCAGCAATCACTTCGAGCAGTTTGCGTGCGCGTTCGGGGACTGGTTTGCCTGTTTCCCAATTTTGTACCGTACGGAGCGTAACACCGCACATTTCGGCTAACGCCTGTTGCGTAGCGCCAATCTGTTCTCTCAATTTTTTAACATCCATAATTTGCTGATTTATTGGTAAATATGATTTTTTATGAAATTTTTTCACAAAAAGTTTTGTAAATACGAAATTAATTCGTAAATTTGCAGCGAAATTATTACATAATCTTTTTGCAAAAGAATAGTACCAACTAAAATTGCGTACAAAATTACTCAAAAAATTACAAGCGTGCAAACTTTTCACGAAAAAAAACAATATAAAAACAGATAAAAAAGCAACTAAAAAGAAATGACAATGGAAACAGTATTCAAAACCAAGTTCCAACAGGAGAGAGAGCAACGAGAGTTGGCAATCTACACAGAGTATCAGTCGCTCGCTGCCGACCCCGACAACAGCAAAGTAGCCATTGCGAAGCATCTCTGTGAGAAGTATCATTTGGCGACCATCAGCACGATTTATTCCATTCGGAAGCGCGTTGAGAGTCGTCTTAAAAGAGCAGGAAAACTATGAAAACGCACGCAAAACAGGTGGCACAATGGACGCTACTGGTGGTATTGGCAGCGTGGGGTTGGTTGTCGCTTGCGTTCATCGTGAGCGAAGAGATGCCAAATGTGCCGTTCGAGGCGGTAATTGGCTTGAAAGTAGCCGCATTTGTCAGTTTGGCAGCGGCAATATGTGTAGGAAAGGCGTGTAGCAAGCACGGTCTATTTCGTGAAATCAGCAAACAATTCGACGAGTATGGAAAGTGATAGACTTGAAAAAATTTCGGCGCAACTTGCTGCTATCGAGCAAATGCTGCAAGAGCAACGCCAACTGATGTTCAACAAGGAGACGCTCGACCTTGATGAGGCGGTTGCTTATACGCACTACAGCAAGGGTTATCTGTACAAACTAACAAGCCAGAAGCAAGTACCGCATTTCAAGCGGGGGCGCAAAATTTTCTTCGACAAGGCGGCACTCGACGAATGGCTGAAAGAGTCGCCTATCAAAAGCCAAGAGCAAATCGAGAGTGAAGCAGAAACCTACTGCGCCACTCACAAATTGAAATAAGCCAATGTGGAAAGGCGTAAGACCACGACAAAATCTGTAGAATTATGCAGAACAATGAAATCATCGAAGTGAAATCGGTTGATGTGATACAAGCCATCGACCGTGCGGAGGTTGATGTACAAATTGCCACCGCCAAGCGGCATCCGCGCGATGTCGCCAAAGTATTGAACATCATTCGCACCTATGGCGAGATGGATGTAGAAACCGCACAAGAGTGCTTTTATTCGCTGGCGCGCGGCAACAACCCTATCGAGGGCGTGAGCGTTCGTTTCGCCGAAATAGTTGCAGGTGCATGGGGCAACCTCCGTGTTGCTACGCGTATTATCGGGAACGACGGCAAAACAATCACGGCACAAGGCGTGGCGCACGACCTCGAAACCAATCTTGCAATAAGCGTCGAGGTCAAACGGCGCATTACGGACAAATATGGCAAGACCTATTCGGAAGATATGCAGGTAGTTACAGGAAATGCCGCCAGCGCAATAGCGTTTCGCAACGCCGTGATGAAAGTCGTACCGAAAGCAATTACCAAGAAAGTTACCGACGAAATAAAGGCTGTAGCCGTTGGTTCGACCAAAGATTTGGCAAGTCGCCGCACGGCAATGTTGGAGTACATCAAGAAATTCAATATCACCGAAGAGCAAGCACTTTTCTATTGTGGTGCGCAAACGGTAGAGGGCATCGACAATCAGATGTTGTTCAACCTGCGCGGTGCTATAAACGCCATAAACGAGGGTGGTTCGACCGTCGAGGAGTTGTTTGTGCTTCCAATGACCGAAGCCAAGAAAAGGGCGGCTGCGCAAAAGAAAGCCGAAACAGCGCAAGACCGTGCCGCAGCGGCTATGGCAGCCAATGTTCTCTAACCGAAAAACGCCGAACAATGGAACGCACAAGACTAAAATTCAAGAACCGTCAAGAGTGGCTAAATGCCCGAAAAGATGGTATTGGTGCAAGCGAGGTGGCAAGCGTGGTGGGGCTGAATCCGTGGGAAACGCCCTACCAACTGTGGCGCAAAAAATTGGGCATAGACCCTGCACAACCCGAAAATTTTGCGATGAAAGCAGGGCACTATCTCGAAGATGCTGTAGCGCGCTTTTATGCCGATGCCAGCGGGCGCACTATCATCAACAGCAGTAAGGACGATTTTATGTTTATCGATGCCAACAAGCCGTTTTTGCGCGTCAGCCCCGACCGTACATTTTGGTTGGGCAGTAAGCGCAACGACGATGACAAAGGCATTCTCGAGTGCAAGACAACGCAGCGGAGCATCGACCCCGACGACCTGCCCAAACACTGGTTCTGCCAAGTGCAGATGAACCTTGGTGTGGCTGGCTACACACAAGGTTCGTTGGCGTGGCTGTGCAGCGGACGCGAATTTGGCTACAAAGACATCACCTTTGCGCCCGAATTTTATGCGTGGTTGGTCGAAGAGGTTGAACGCTTTTGGACTGACAATATATTGGGCAAGAAAGAGCCTGACGCTGTGAGCGTGAGCGACATTCTCATCAAGTACAACCGTCATACCGACGGCAAGCAGATAGAGGTTGGCGACGACATCTTCGAGGCATACAAGGAGTTGAAAGACCTCAAAAAACAGATGGCTGCAATGGACGCGCACAAGGTCGATTTGGAAAACAGATTGAAAATGGCGTTCAACGATGCCGAAGCAATCACCTACGGCGGCGAAACGCTTGCCACTTGGAAAGCACCCAAACCGTCGATGGCTCTCGATACCAAATTGCTGTGTGAAAAATACCCGCACATTACCGACGAATTTACCCTGCCAGTGCAAGGCGCGCGGCGGTTTCTGCTCAAATAATTTTTTCAGCCGCAATGACCAAGAAAACAGCAATACAAGCGGCACAAACAAACATTGGCTCTATGCACGGCTGCGCCAACCGAAAGGCGGTGCGACGCAAATGCTGTAGCGAGGTCTTAGCCTAACCATAGAGCCATTTTTCAAAAAAAAGACAACAATGGCAGCAAGTAGTTTCACTTTTTTCGCCTCGTACTACGAAGCGTTGCGCTACCTCCCTGACGATGGGTGTGGCAAGATGCTCAAGGCGATGTGCGAGTACGCATTTTCGGACACCGAGCCGCAATTTTCCGACCCAACCCAACAGGGTTATTGGACGCTCATCAAACCAATCTTAAATCGCTCTATAGAACGCTCGAAAGCAGGGCGGCAAGGCGGTAATAATGGTCTTGGTGTTAGCCGTAATGTCGGCAATAGCAACGCAAGCAAATCAATAGCAAACTCCGAACAAATCAAAAGCAAAACAAAACAGGAAAGGAATGGAATAGGAGTGGAAAAGGAAAAGGAAAGGAGTGGAGATGGAGTTATCTGCGCGCAACGCACCTCTGCCATGCGCTTTATTCCTCCAACTGTCGAAGATGTAGCGGCATATTGCAAGGAACGCGACAATGGTATAGATGCCCAACACTTTGTCGATTTTTATGCTGCTCGCGGCTGGCACTATGGTAACACAGCCATCAAAGATTGGCGGGCGTGTGTACGCACTTGGGAGCAGCGCAACAGCGGCTCGAAAGCAAAAGCAAATAACGGCGCAAATCTTGGCGTAGGCGAATATATCGACAACGACGGCAAGCGTCGCTACGGCACTGGCAACCTACCGCCAGTGCCAATGTCGGCACCACCGCGCCCAAACAACGACACTGTGTTTTCTCGTGAATCGAACTCTTGGATACCAGCAGGACTATGAAAAACATCGATTGGAGAAAATACGGCATTGAAGTGCCGCACAACCGCACGGCGGGCAATATAAAAGTGTTTTGCCCACAATGCCACCAAACGCGACACGACAAGAGCGACAAGAGCCTATCGTGCAATCTTGCTACAGGCGAATTTTTGTGCCATTATTGCGGCTTCAGCGGTTCTGCGGTGGAGTATTCCGACAACGAGCGCAAACAGTGGGCGCAGCAGCAGCCGTGGTACACGGAACTCCCTATCAAGCGCGAGCCAAAAGTATATACCAAACCAAAACCGCACCACAACGCCGCAATATCAGAAAAGGCACTTGCTTGGTTTGCAAGCCGTGGAATAAGCCGCACAACGGTCGAGGCAATGCACATCACAGAGGGCGCGGAGTATATGCCACAAAAAGAGAAAGCGTGGAACACCGTTCAGTTCAACTATTTCAAGGGCGGCGAACTCGTAAACACCAAATTTCGCACAGGCGACAAGTGTTTCAAATTGGTTTCGGGTGCGGAGTTGCTTCCATACAATATCGACGGCATCAAGGACGCGCCCGAATGTATCATCACGGAGGGCGAAATGGATGCGCTATCGTTTTACGAGTGCGGACGGCACGATGTAGTCAGCGTTCCCAATGGCGCAAATACCAATCTCAACTATCTCGACGACTACATCGACGACTATTTCGACAACAAACAGACCATCTACATTGCTGCCGACACCGATGCCAAAGGCACTATTTTGCGCGACGAATTGGTACGGAGGTTTGGTGCAGAACGCTGCAAAATTGTCGAATATGGCGACGGCTGCAAAGATGCTAACGAACACCTGCAAAAGTACGGAAAGGCGAGCCTACTGAAATGTCTTGATAATGCGCAAGACATCAAGATTGACGGCGTGTTTTCGGTGTCGGACTTCGAGCAGAGCCTCGACGCGCTGTTTGAGAGCGGTTGGCAGAAAGGCGTTACCATTGGGCATCCGAACTTTGACGACCTGCTATCGTTCGAAACCAAGCGGCTGTGTGTAGTAACTGGCATTCCTGGCAGCGGCAAGAGCGAGTTTATCGACGAAATTGCCGAACGGCTAAATATGCGTTACGGCTGGCGTTTTGCCTACTTTTCGCCCGAAAATTCACCGCTTGCCTATCACGCATCAAAACTGATTGAGAAATTTACAGGGCGCAAATTTGGCAGACAGACACTTCCTTACAACGAGTATCGCCAAGTGAAAATGCACCTCGAAAGCGACTTTTTCTTCATCTGCCCCAAGAGCGATTTTCGGCTCGATAGCATTCTTGAGCGCGCCAAATATCTTGTTCGCAAACGCGGCATAAAAGCGTTAGTTATCGACCCATACAACCGCCTCGACAACGAACAAGGCACACGCAGCGAAACGCAATATATCAGTGGAGTTCTCGACCGTTTGACAAACTTTGCGCAGCAAAACGATGTGCTGGTAATTCTGATGGCACACCCCACCAAACAGCCCAAAGGAAAAGACGGCACAATAGAAGTGCCAACGCTCTACGACATCAGCGGTTCGGCACATTTCTACAACAAATGCGACTTTGGCATCATCGTTCATCGCGACCGCGTGCAGGAGCAGGTGGAAGTGCGTGTGTCGAAAGTCAAATTTCGACACCTTGGAAGAGTTGGCACAACCTATTTCAAATACAACCTGAACAACGGTCGCTACACCCCCTATACAGACGGACAAGAGCCGCATTGGGACAACTCCAACCACCTTATCGACAAACAAGAACAGAAGCAGATGGCAGCAGAACAAGCCGCATCGTTCGACTTTGGTGCGGACGATGACGAGGATTGCCCCTTTTGACTTCTGAAAATTATTTACAACTATGACAAACGAACAAAAGCAAAAACGAAAAGAGGAGCGGCTGATGAAGCGTGCGATGTCGGCTATATGCACTGCGTTCGAGATTGACGGCAACCAACTACAAGCACGCGACCGCCACCGCAATGTGGCAGACGCACGAATGAGCCTCTGCACGCTGCTGACCGAGAAAGCGTTACGCTCCGACACGATAGCGGCTTTCATCAAACGCAACCGCTCGAATGTAGCACACTCGAACCGCACCATCAGAGCGTTGGAAAACCGCGACAAGGCACTGACCGAGAAACTAAACCGCGCACGCCGCTTGCTGAACGCCCCCGACTATACGGAGCGAGCCTTTGACGAAGCAGACGAGGCGATAGACTGGGCAGCAGAGGAAAGCAGCGTGGCGGTGGAGTGCGAGTGGGTGGTCGATGGCGTGGTGAATTGCGTGGGCTTCGATGTGGAAACGCACCTACGCTTCGAGAACGATTGCGACAACGGCGGCTACTATTGCTCGTACAGAGGCGGCTACGCACGCGTCGAATACTTTGATTTGACGGCGCACTTGGAGGGCGACCCCGACGCAGAATGCGACCCGACGATTGCCATCGATGTTGATTGGCTCGAGGAGATGATTAACAACGAAATTTGAACGACTATGACAGCACGAGAATTTGTAGAGCAGGTGCGAGCGAAACACGCCGACCTTTGCGCAAAACGAATTGTGGCGAACCAGCCAACCATCAGTTGGCTAAACGAGGAGTTTATCGAGGACATCGCCTTTATGCTACAAGAATACCAAGAAACAAATAACAACTAAAAACCTACAACTATGACACACAACGAAGCGAGAATGATACTGCAAGCAATGCGGTGTAAGAATGCGGACAACGACCAAAGGGAAGCGTTGCGCAAGGCAATACACGCCCTATTGGACGAGGAGATTTTTGAATTGGAGAATCCGTTTAGTTAAGTTTGAACGGCTGAAAGTTAAACAAGCAAAAACGAATTAAACGATGGACTACAAACGAGCGGCTTACACGCTGCGAATGATGAAGCGGACGGCGTTTCCGAGTGCCGACGAGCGCGAGGCAATAGACTTGGCGGTGTCGGTGCTTGAAACGCTGCCGCAAGAAAAACAAAACAACTAACCAACTAAAACCAAAATTTATGAAACAGAAATTTTTCGTGCCGTACGAAACGGCACAGGCACTGAAAGCCGCAGGGTACAACGAAAAGGTGAATGGCTACTACACAAAGGGCAAAGACGATACCCTCTGCATAGCCTACTGCGAATGCCTACTCAACAACACAGACCAAGTGTATTACGGCGACATTGCCGCCCCGACCTACCACGAGGTGGTAGATTGGTTAGAGGAAAATGGCGTGAAAGTGTGGGCAGAATGGATTGGCGACGACTGGTGCGGCGTGTGCGTGTGGTCGTCGGCAAGGATACGTTACACTAACCACTACGGAAGCCGTGAGGAAGCGTTGAACGCTACTATACTTGCAGTGTTGGAAATGGAGGTGGCGCAATGAACTACGACTAAAAGCACAATTTGTGGCTCATTTATCGTCAATTTTGTGCAGAAATAGTTACAAAAAACGCACAAAATGCGCGAAATAATTGCGCATAAGGAAATTTTTGCGTATCTTTGCACAACACTTTTACAAAAATAGCAGTTATGATACACTTCTCCGAATATGTGTCGCTTGGACATCCCGACAAAATTGCCGACTACATTAGTCAGTATCTGCTCGACAGATATATCGAGCAAGACCCCACCACGCACTACGCAGTGGAGGTGCAAATCAAGGATTACAATGTAACGCTCGCAGGCGAGGTCAGCAGCAAGGCTCACTTCTCTCAAGACGAAATTGCTTCGTTTGTGCGTGCAGCCGTGAACAAGATAGGCTACACCAAAGCCTACGCAGACCGCTGGGGACACAGCAACTGTATCTATGGCGACGCACTCGAAGTAACATCGTACATCGGGCAACAATCTGCACAAATTGCACAAGGGCTAAACGGTTGGGGCGACCAAGGTATCTTCTTTGGTCATTGCGCTTACATCAAAGAAACAGCAGGTATGCCGCTCGACCATACCATAGCCAAACGGCTCTGCAAAATGCTTTTCGATAGCGGCATAGGAGGACTTGACATCAAGACGCAGGTGGTGATGGACAACCGCACTATCAAGAAAGTGATAGTCGCCATTCCGCTGTTTCCCGAAACATCGATTAAGACCGTCAAACACTTCGTGCGCGCGCGCATACGAGGCAAATACGAACTCATCGTGAACGGCACAGGTAGTTATGTGGCGCACTCATCGATAGCAGACTGCGGAACGACAGGGCGCAAACTCGCGGTGGATTTCTACGGAGGTAACTGCCGATTAGGCGGTGGCTCTCCGTGGACGAAAGACGCAAGCAAGGCAGACCTCACTCTCAACCTCGCAGCCCGCAAACTTGCAAAGAACTACGCACTACAAAACAAATGCGATACCTATGTTTCGCTCGCTTGCTGTATCGGTAAGCAGGAGGTCGATGTACTCATTAAAGACGGCGCAGACAACATTCTCACAGAGGGGAATTGGACGATTAACCCACAAGAGTTGCGCAAAGCGTACCAATTAGATACGCCTATCTACGCTTCTATGTGCCGCTGGGGACTGTTTGGCGAGTATCAGCAGGACAAAAAATGGGAGTGATAACTAACTATAAATCATTTATTTAATATGAAAACAGAAAAAGTAAAACTTTCGCAGGTGAAAGTAAATGTAGCCAATCCGCGCACAATCAAAGAGGCGAAATTAAACCTGCTATGTGAGCGGTTGCTCGTGTTTCCGAAGATGATTGCAATTCGCCCTGTGGTCATCGACGACAAGATGGTGGTGTTGGGCGGAAATATGCGTGTGAACGCACTCAACCGCATTGCAAAAATGTCGTTTGAGCAAATCGCTGACATCATCGGCAAGACAAAGAACTACCAGCGACTAACCAACGGCGAAAAAGAGCAGTTACTCGCTTCGTGGCAACAGTGGCTCGAACACCCAACAGTCGATATAGTGCGCGCTTCGGAACTATCGGAAGCGGAGAAAAAAGAGTTCGTCATTGCCGACAACGCTTCGTTTGGCGAATGGGACTTCGACAAACTTGCCAACGAGTGGGAGGCTACCGACCTTACATCGTGGGGTGTAGATGTGTGGCTGCCAGAGCAAACAACAATGGGCGGCAATTACACACCCACAACCACCAACGCTGGCGACGAACAGCCGTTCGACGGGTCGAACCTGCCGCCCGAATTGCAGGGGCAAGACCTCGACCCGAACAACCTGCCGAAGATTGAGGGCGACAACGAGGTGGCTATGGAGCGTATCATCATCGTGTATCCGAAAGAGCGTGCGGGCGAGGTTGCGCAGTTGGTAGGCTTGGGTGCTATCGACAAGGTTGTGTACAACATCGATGAACTAATCCCCACTGTTGAGCAATGACCTATGCAGACTACATAGCATACCACAAACAGGGCGATGCGGGCGTGGAGGAGCGAATGATTGCTTCTCTATGCTCGTACTACCACCTCTCGGAATGGGACGCTTTCCGGCTCATCTATTTCTACACGATGACCTACCACATACCCAGCGCACTCGATATGCTCTTGCAGGGGGAACGCAATATGAAGAAACTGCAATTCCGTACCGACCGCAGGTATGTACGCTGCAATGGTGCTTACGACCGCTTACTCGCAGAACTGACCTCTGATAAATTCTACCGCTTGCAGAAAGTACGAACCACATCGGAGGCATACAAGGAGGTGCGCTCGTGGTTCTTCTTCGGCAGGTATGCAGCCTATCTGTTCCTCGAAGTGTTTATGAATGTGTTTGCGTTTGCCAAACAGTGGACGGACGACCTCTTCCCCGATTGGGAAGCAGACGAGAACTACACGAAAGGGGCTATCTCGATTGTTCAGAGCAACGAAAAGGCGGTTCTTGACGAATTCCTTGTCCGTGCAGAGAAAGACACCGCAGACAATGTTTTTGCGCTCGAAACAAGTCTTTGTGCTGTGGAGAAATTCAACAAAGGCACTCGGTGGAATGGCTACTACACGGAACGAATGCTGAAAGAAGCAGGAGGAACAAAATACGAAGCAATCATTTACAGACTTGCACGATGAAGACTTGCGTGTTCATAACCGGAACGAACGCAGTAGGAAAATCTGCCCTTACTAGGGAATTTATTACACGCTACGGCGGTGTTGATAGAATTGCCGACGATGTAACCTACTGCGTGGAGGGTGATATATGCTTTGCGGGCAGATACGGAGAAACGCGCTACGGCGGTGTTGATAGAATTACCAATGACAAGGGCAGTTCTTGTACCAGCAGGCTTGCTGATGTGGTAGAAGAAGGACTGCGCCACGCTGACACTATAATCTGTGAGGGGTCATTTCTGAACACTTTTGGGCTGAACCTGTCAAATGCCCTCTTCAAAGCCGAAAGACAATTGGTAGTGAGCCTGTATGCCGACCCGCAAACGATTTGGAACAGACTCACGGCTCGCTCTAATGGCAAGTATGGTAGTGGGAAAAGAAATTTCGACTTGATTTTCAAACGACAAACGCAAGCGATGATAGCAGCGCGGCGGTGGCAGTCGATAGGTGTCAAGGTCTTGCAGATAAACACAGCCCAAGTATCAATAGACGATGAGGTAAGAATGATACAGCAGGCATTAGGTATGGAGGAACGATGATGTGGCGACCGTACGACGACAAGACAGCAAGAGATATTTGCTACAACTGCAATTCGCCTGTTAGCAGGCGGTCTTACGCTTACTTCAGCATGGCTCTGCACTACTATGCTGACAAGGTATGGAGCGAAATGTACGAAGACAAGGCGTTCTATTTCGCCACACGCAACAAGACACATTGCCGTCTTATTGAGATTGCCGTCCGTAAGGAGTGGCAGGGGCAAGGGATTGGCAAATTGGTGCTTTTTCGCTTGCTCTCGCAAATGAAAGCGCACGGCTTGTATAAACTTACCTTTCGCACCCCAATCGTTGAAGAAGCGCAAAATTTTTGGCTTCATATGGGAGCGAAGATTGTCGATGTCAAGGGCAATGACTACGAAATGGAATTAACAATACGATAACAAAAGCAAATCAATAGCAACATTATGGCTTACTATCAATCACCTCGTTGGTCAGCGGAAATAGCAGACTGCTCTATGCCGATGACCTTTGACACTTACAGCAATTGCTCGTTCGGCTGTATGTACTGCTTCAGTCAGTATCAGCGTGCTATCGGCGGCGCAAAAGAGGCATACCTGCACAAGGAAGTGAACCCTGTGAATGTGGAGAAAATCAAGAAGATGTTCACCGACCCCGACCAGTATGCAGGGCAGTTCGCTACCTACATCAAGCAGCGTCGTGTAATGCAATGGGGAGGGCTTTCCGACCAGTTCGACGGTTTCGAGCGTAAGTTCGGCAAGACCCTCGAACTGCTGCGTTTCTTCAAGGAGATAGACTACCCTCTATGTTTCTCAACCAAAGCCACTTGGTGGACGGAAGACGAACGCTATATGGAGTTGTTCCGTGGGCAGAAGAATTGGAATGTCAAGTTCTCTATCATCACACTTGATGAGGCAAAGGCGCGTGTTATTGAGCGCGGAGTGCCTACACCGCTGCAACGCTTGGACGCTATTGAGCGAATAGCCAAAGCAGACGCTGGCGGTGCTACATTGCGCTTGCGCCCATTCATCATCGGAGTATCGACACCGACCTACCTCGACTTGATACGCGAAGCGGGCAAGCGTGGGGCAACGGCTCTCTCAACGGAGTTCTTCTGTGTGGAGCAACGCTCGCAGACGCTCAAAGAGTATATGCCCAAACTCTCGGAGTTGTGTGGGTTTGACCTTATGGCTCTGTACCGCAAATACTCTGTGGCACAAGGTTACTTTCGGCTGAACCGCAAAATCAAAGCACCGTTCATCAAGAATATGAAAAGCCTGTGCGATGAGATTGGTATGCGCTTCTATGTCAGCGACGCTCACTTCAAGGAGATGTGCTGCAACGGCTCTTGCTGTGGGCTGCCTGCTGATTGGAACTACTCTCACGGGCAGTTCTGCGAGGCATTGCAGATATGCAAGCAGAAAGGTGTCTGCCACTTCTCGGACATCAGCAAGGACATCTACCAACTCCACCAATACGATTGGGGCAAGGCGAGCGGCTTCAATGCCAACTCCTCGGAAAAGCGTGCGCAGTTCTGGGGTATGAGTATGGCAGAGTATATGCGCTGGCTATGGAATAACCCGCAAGCAGGGCAATCACCCTACAAGATGTTCGAGGGCGTTATGCAACCTATGGACGACGGCAACGGCAGTTTCGTCAAGGACGCAGACGGCAATCTCATCTATATTTACCACAAAGAAAGAACACTATGAGCAATACATCAAGACGCAACCATATCAAACAGGGTCGTATGGTCATCGTAGCCGACCTGTACAAGCGTGGGTGGAGCATTGCGCGCATTACGCAGGAGGTACGCACACGAATGAACACCACTTGCAGCACGCGCACCATTTGGAACGATATACAAGACCTGCTCAAAGAGTGGCGCACCACACGCATACAAGACACCGATGCGCGCCTACAACTCGAACTTGAACGCATCGACGACTGCGTGGCAGAATTGTGGGAACAGTGGGACAAGAGCAAAGAAGATTGGCAGCGCGAACACAACAAGCGCATTGGCGTACCAACCGACGATGGCGGCGGAGGCGAACCAAATACGATACAGACCGTTCGCCGCGAAAACTCAACGGAGAATGTTGTCGGGCTTGGCAATCCTGCATATATGGCAGAGATACGCCAACAGTTGGCTGAACGGCGCAAACTGCTCGGCTTGTATGCTGCTGCCAAGACGGAGATAACAGGCAAAGACGGCTCACCGCTCGTTTCGGTACAACAGATGACCGAAGAGCAAGTGCAACAAGAAATAGAGCGCATCAGAAGGAGCAGAAGTATGTAACCACTATGGAATACAGCGAAAGTATGAGGCTATTGGAGTTAGAGCGTGAATTACATCGCAGGGAGGCGCAACGGCGTTTTTCTGTGTTTCTCGACTACACCCAAACCACATACTCGCGCCAGTGGTTTCACACGCTCATCGCCGACCACTGCCAAGCACTGCTCGACGACAAACTGCCAACGCAAAAATTGATGATATTCGTGCCACCGCAACACGGCAAAAGCGAAATCGTGAGCCGCAAATTTCCTGCTTGGGCGTTGGGCAAGAATCCGCTGCTGAAAATCGTTGGTACATCGTATTCTGCCGACTTGGCGCAACAGTTCAGCCGTGCCATTCAGCGCACTATCGACAGCCAAGAATACGGCGAGGTATTCCCAAACACTTTTCTCAATAATCAGCGCGTCAAAAGCGACACGCAGCGCAGTTGGCTACGCAATGTCGATATGTTCGAAACAGTCGGCTTCGGCGGTTTCTACAAGGCAGTAGGCGTGGGCGGCTCGCTCACTGGCACACCAGCCGACTTGGGCATCATCGACGACCCTATCAAGGACGCGCTCGAAGCAAATTCAGAAACCTACCGCAACCGCATGTGGGACTGGTACACCGATGTGTTTCTCACTCGTCTGCACAACAACTCGAAGCAAATTCTCATACAAACGCGCTGGCACACCGACGACCTTGCTGGGCGGCTGCTCGAAACGGAGGGCGACAGTTGGACGGTGGTGAATATACCTGCTATTCGCGAAGATGCCACAATGAACGAAGACCCTCGACCGATAGGCGCAGCCTTATGGGAAGAACGCCACAGCCGCGAGCGTCTGCTCGACATCGAACGCCGCTCGCCGCGCACATTTGCCGCACTCTATCAGCAGCGTCCAACAGTGGCTGGCGGTAACATTGTGAAACGCAGTTGGTTTAAGCACACACCACAGAGCGAGTTCAACCGCATACATCGGGGCGAGCCAATCGTCTTCTTCATCGATACCGCCTACACCGACAAGGCGAACAACGACCCTACTGGTATCATTGCTACCTGCAAAATAGGGAACGACCTCTATATCACGCACGGCGAGAAAGTGCTAATGCGCTTCCCCGACCTTTTGCGCTTTTTGCCGCAATATGTAGAACAACACGGCTACAGCCACCACTCTACCATTCGTATCGAGCCAAAGGCAAACGGCATATCGGTCATCGACCAACTGAAAGAGACAACAGGATTGAATGTAACACAAACGCCAAGCCCGCGCGACAGCAAAGAGACACGACTGAACGCCGCCTCGCCAACCATCGAATGCGGACGCGTGGTGTTGGTCGATGGGGCGTGGAACGAGATGTTCGAGGAGGAGGTCTGCGGGTTTCCAAGCCGTCCGCACGACGAATTTGTCGATGTACTCTGCTATGCTATCGACTACCATATCAGCAACCCATACAAGCCAATAAATCGCACACGGCTGGCGCGACAAGTCTATTAACAATCAAAAATATCGACTATGACTATCAACGAAATCATTGCGCAGCAGCGCAACAGCAAATCTATCATCGCCGACTTGAAAGAAAAGTCTGTGATTGTTCCTGCGTGGGGTGGGCGCAACGGTCTGCAGCGCGAATACGACCCACGCCGACACCCTGTAATGAGCCACGCGCTCTATCCCGACATTGTGCAAAACGATGGCACACTCGACCGCATTACGCGCATCACCTACGACCTGCAACGGCTCGCAGTCAAGCGTATGTCAGAACTGTGCAACGGCATACCAGTCAAGCGCATATATCGACCAGAAAACGACCGTCAAAAAGAGGTCGCAACCGCAATGGAGAAAATCTACAAATGCAACCGTATCGACAGCCTCAACACCGAACGCTGCACAATGCTGTTCGCTGGTTGCGAGGTGATGACGCTCTGGTACGCGACCGAAACCCGCAACACGGTGTATGGTTTCAATTCGCCGCTGAAACTCCGCTGCCGCAATTTCAGCCCAATGCTTGGCGACGAACTCTATCCGCTGTTCGACGAATATGGCGATATGATTGCCATGTCGGTGGGCTACACACGCAAAGTGGGCGGCAAAAGTGTCAGTTTCTTCGACACCTACACCACCGATACGCACTACAAGTGGAGCAACGAGGAAAACGGCTGGACGCTTGTGGAGCAGGAAAATTACACCGTCGGCAAAATACCTGCCATCTATATGTGGCGACCCACACCAATATGGGAAGACACCAGCCGCATTGTGTTCGAAATGGAGTGGGCAATGAGCCGCAATGGCAACTACCTGCGCAAGAACAGCAAACCGCTTTTCGTAGTGATGGCTGACGAACAAATAGCATACGGCGACGAAGCCAGCGAAAACGCCGAAGCACGCGCCATAATGCAATACCCCAAAGGCTCGACCGCCAACTATGTTACTTGGACGCAAGCCATCGATAATCTCAAATTTTACATCACAGAACTGCGCCAATCGTTCTTCACGCAACTGCAACTTCCCGATTGGAGTTACGAGTCGATGAAATCGAACGCAATGTCGGGCGAAAGCCGCAAACAACTATTCATCGATTGCCAACTGAAAGTAAAAGACGAGGCGGGACGCTTGATGGAGTTCTACGACCGCGAAGTGAATGTTGTCAAATCGTTTCTCAAACTTGCAATGGGGCAACAATACGCCAACGACATCGATGCGCTGCCTGTCGAAAATGTTATCACGCCATTCACCATCACCGACGAGGGCGACACCATCAACCACCTGCTGTCGGCGAACGGCAATAAACCAATCATCAGCCAGCGTGAAAGTATCGAGATGTACGGCGCATCGACCAATGTGGACAAAACACTGCAAGAGATACAGGCGGAAAGTACCAACGACAGTTTTGGGCTGACCCTATGACCGCAAGACGCTACACAATCAAGCCGCGCCCAATCGAGCCGCAGCAGACCTGCGCCGATTGCGCTCATTCGTACGATTGGCACGAACGAGGGTGGGACGGAAAGCCATTCTTGTGCCGCTGCAAGTTCTACACCGACGGACGGTTTTGCCGCTTCTTGAACGAGCCTCAATGCAAACATTTCAAACCCAAAGACGATGCCGCGCATCACTAATCCATACGAACGCCAGCACATCAACAACCTTGCCCAATACGCCAAGTTGATTGACCAAATTTTCAAGGTGGCTGCCCAAGAGGCGGCTGCCATTGGCGTGTCGGCGGCAAAAGGCAAAATAAGCACCTCCTCGCTGTTTTCTTTCGACGACCACCCACTTACCCAAGCACAGATACAATCGTTGCTCTCGCGGCTCGCGAAGCGTATAGAAACGGCTATCGTGAACGGCATCGATGCCGAATGGACGCTGGCAAACAACAAAAACAACGAACTGGCACGGCGCGTATTTGCCGACAATATCGGGCGGCTCACGCAAGCGCAATACCGCCAGTATTTCTCCACCAACGACAACGCACGGCAGGCGTTTCTCGAACGAAAGGAGCAAGGGCTGAATTTGTCGGAACGCGTGTGGAAGTATGCCAACGAGTTCAAAGACGAGATGGAACTCGGACTTGATGTTGGCATTCGCAACGGCTTGGATGCAGACGCTATGAGCCGTGAATTACGCCAATACCTGCGCCACCCCGACAAATTGTTTCGTCGGGTGCGCGACGAACGCGGCAATCTTGTGTTGTCGAAGCGCGCCGCCGACTTTCACCCTGGACAGGGCGTGTACCGTTCGTCGTACAAAAACGCACGCCGCCTTGCCGTTACCGAAACGAACATTGCCTACCGCACAGCCGACTACGAGCGCATACAGCAACTCGATTTTGTGGTGGGCATAGAGGTCTGCCTATCGAACAACCACCCCGTACACGACATTTGCGACGACCTTTGCGGACGCTACCCAAAAGATTTCAAATTTACTGGCTGGCATCCGCACTGCCGTTGCCACACAAAAACCATACTGAAAACAGAAAAGGAACTGATGGAAGAAAACGCCGCCATTTTGCGCGGCGAAGAACCGCCGAAAAACAGCGTGAACCGTGTAGATGATGTGCCACAGGCTTTCAAAGAGTGGGTAAAAGACAATTCCGCTCGCATAGCAAGAGCGAAAAGTATTCCGTACTTTATGCAGGACAATGGTACTATCAGCAACGGCAAATTCACGCTGAAAGAGTTTGAAAGGGCGATCAGCGAACAGGCAGCGACTACAAAGACAATCATAGATGACCCCATAAGATACCACCCAAGTGGTGGCACTACTGCTCCCATTGAGATTGTGCAACCAACAAAGGAAGCACTTGCAGAACTCGAAGATGTTTTGCTCGATAAAGCGATTGATGTTGTGCGTGAAAAGGCGTTGGAGGTTGGCAATGATGTTCAAGCCATCGCTGAACAAATCGCAAGCCAATATGATGCTGTCTGCATGCCTATCAACTATAAAAGTGCCAAATCGATAAAGCGAAAAGTTCTGTTGGAACGCTCAAACCCATTAACCGCTAATTTTAGCCCCGAAATGCTAAAAGACGCAGTCCGAACAACAATTATTGCGCCACAAGACAAAATTGCAGGCGTAATAGATAGTTTGAAAAAGAATGAATTATTTTTGCGTTACAAGCCACAGGATGGAGATGAATATATCGGCTACATCGGTAATATCGTCAATATCAAAACGACAAACGGACTTACGGCGGAGGTTCAGATCAATACTGCAAAAATGATATATGCAAAGGAATTGCCCGAAATTGCAAAGAAAATACTCGGCGAGAATGTTTGGGACGCAATCCGTAAGGAGGTCGGTGTCGAGGGCGGACTTGGACACAAGTATTACGAAGAGTGGAGAATTTTGTCGGACGAGCAAAAACTGTCTGCAAAAGGCCAAGCATTAAAGAAAAAGTCCGAAGAATACTACTCGCATTTCAAAGACTGACCCGCTTTGTAGAAGATTCTCCAAATGTCCATGTTTTACCAAACGAGTTGTATTCTTGTTCGGTTATAGGAGTAAGCATATAAAATATACCATAACTTTCTCCTCCCCAAATTGACTTTACTTCTTTGGGGACATTCGATACATCACACTCGTCTATATGGTCTATTGATTTGGCAAATCTTCTATTGCCATCTACCCTTATGACCGTATCTGCCATATAATTTTGGTAATACTCCATCTCTTTTTTGGGAAAAGATAATCACTGGTCAACCACACGCATCCCACCGCCTTGTTTCATGCGCCATCTCATTCAGAGAAAGCCTTGTCCGTTGTGTAATTATCAGGTTGTAAATTTACAAATTTATTTTAGTGCGAACAAATTTTTATCAAAAAAATGAATATACCTCGAAATTTAACTATCGTAGTTGTCTGTAATTCGTTCACTTGCTCAATAGTCGCAAGAGGTTATAATATGCCGTAATGCTCGTTGATTATTTTGAGGTATTAAAAATAGACAAATTGCTACTTAACAAACAAATCTTCAAGGCTATTTTGCGTGTTCTTTAATCAAAGCAACAGCCCTGTATATTTCATTGGTGTTACGCACCCTTACTACTCTACCTGATTTGTTTATTTTGACAACGCAAGGGTGTCCTAAATAACGAGGTCTAATAGATTTATTTAGATGATAATACACACCACCGTTGATTTCCAACGGCTCGCTGATTATATCATATTCGTGATGTGTGGCATACCTCTTTACAGCAACGGTAATAATAGTATTCATAACTCGTTATTTTTGTCAAATTTTGCGCGAGAGCAACGATTGCTCGCAGGTTGGTAAATTACTTGGCTGGTAGATTTTCGTTGCTTCTCGACAAACTCTCGTTGGTAATTCAGTTTCTCTGCAAAATTATGCATTTTTCTCCATATATGCAAACAAAAATGTAATGATTTCGCAAAACGCACAGAAATGCCCCAAATTTTGCGTAAAAATTTCGTTGTAGGGATTTATCAATTTCGGACTAAAAAGTGCAAGGAGGGGCATTTCTGTGGCTCTACGGTGGTCATTGTTCGCATTTCGACAATACAGTTTCACAAAAACACTCGTAACGAAAAATTGGATAACGGTCGGCGCGCGTTTGCACATAGGCAAAAACAAAGTTCCGCCGTGGCTTGCTGTTGTCGTCTTGTAGCAACCTGCGGAATGGGTATTGGCTTTCGTCGCGCAGTCCGTAGTTCATTCCGTTGATAACTTGCTCTGTAAATACGAGCGCACTTTGGGCGTCGGTAAACACGCCTGCAACATTGCATTTGGTCGTATGGTCGGGCATTGTCGCTTCCGAAACCAATACATAGACAGTCTGTTCTTTCATTTTGTGGTTATTTTGGCGTAAAACGATAAAAATTCTGGCGATAGGTAATACATTGCGAAACGGCTCTCACCGTTGCTAATCATCTGCCGCTCGATGGGCAGCCCCTGCCGTTTTAGGTCGGAAATACGCGAGGCAAGTCGGAAGCAGCGGAAGCGGTCTAACGCCTCCAACGATGTAATGCTTCTTCCTGCGAGTAGCCAGTTCCGAATTTGGCTGTTTTGACTTTCTGTAGTTTTCATTTTTTCTCGATTTTATTTTCAGGCGAAATAGATACGGCGCAATTCAAGGCTTTTTTTGGAGTACGATAGTACTCTTTTTTTTCTCCTTTCCTATTCCTACTCCTATTCCTACTCCTATTCCTATTCCTATTCCATTCCTATCCTGTTTTGATTTGTTACTGATTTGCTATTGTTTTGCTACTGTTTCACACCCCAAATCGATGCCATACAGACGCTTGACAAGCCTATTGGCATAGCCTACTGCGTCTTCCGACAGAACGCCGTTTTTGAAATTATGCACAAGCATCTCTTTGGCAACCTCATCGCGATAGCGCAGCAAATTTTGGTTTTGCTGTGGCTCAAAGAGCGAAAGTTGGATTGCGGTCTGTGCAAGTTGTTTCTCTTTGGCGGGCTTGCAGATGTCGTCGCAGATAGCAATACGCTTCCCTGCACAAACGAGCCGTTGCAAGTACGAGTTCAACGCATGGCGAGGGAAGCCACATAGGGGCGTTCCGTCCCCCTGCTTGGTCAGCGCAATGCCAAGTATTTTGCAGGCTTCGATGGCATCTTCGTGGCGCACTTCGTAAAACTCGCCCATGCGGAACAGCACCATTGCGTCTGGAAACTCTTGCTTGATTTTGTCGTATTGGTCGTTTTTCATAATCGTATGCACTTTGTCCGTGTCGTGCGCAACTTTTTGTTGGTTATTATTCGTTTGCCCAGTATGTCCATTTTTTGATTTTCGATAGTCCGTAGCGTTTCAAGTAGCCCTGCAAGCGTTTCATGAATTTTTCTTTTTCTTCGAGCAGAATTGCTTGTACAACTTGTTCTTGCTCCGCCGTCAGTTGCTCGTAATGCTTTGCATCGTAACAGCGTTCTATTTCGCAGCCTCTTGTTACGCACCAAATGTTTTCGTCTTGATAGCGGCGCAGCAAGTAGAGGGCTTCAAATTCGCGCTTATCGAGCAAGCGCAGTTCGTCGCAATCTAAATTTGCAGCAATAAAATACTCTTCTGAAAAGTTGTGGTAGGTGCGCAACTCCGCCTCGTTTTCATCGTCGAAACAAAATCGTGTTTCGATGGTCGGCTTTGTAAATATCGCCAACTTGTCGCCGATGTAGGCTGCCGTGCTGACTTCTGTCAGCAGGTAATTGGCAGTATTTTTGTCGGCACAGTTTTTTATAATTGCCTGTTTCAGTGCTTCGCCGCTTAAGCCGACTTTGTTTGTCGTCTTTTCTTGTTTTGGTTTGAAATTCAGGAATTCGCGCAACGCTTTGTAGTCTTGCTCTGCGCCGTTGTCGTCGCACCATTGCGCAAACTCGTCCGCCCTGTCGGGAGCGTACTTTTTCAGCGAGTTGATAACATGCCACACTTCATCGTCGATGTGGCTTTCGGAGAACAGCCCTTCGGGTATGCCCATTTGGTCTTGGTACATAAATTCGGGGTCGTATTCGTCTTTGTGCAACTCTCGGCAGGCTGCCAAGAAGTTGCGTTTCGTGGTGTAGTCGGCGAGTTTCAGCCACTTGCCATCAATACTACCGTTGTTGTACTTTCTGTAAGTGCCGCAATAAACTTCGGCGTTCAAAATGTTTGTCATAATTGTAGGTTTTTAATAGTTGTTATTTTTGATTTTTTGTTTCGAGCCATTGGTCGATGGCGTTGCAGAGTTCGTCCCAACTCTGCACATGCGTACCATTGAAATAGATGCGACTGCAATAGTATTCGGCATCGTAGTCGAATTCGCGTTCCAATTCGTCGTTTTGGTACTCGT
Organism: Acutalibacteraceae bacterium; assembly: GCA_963659365.1. Lineage (GTDB taxonomy): Bacteria > Bacteroidota > Bacteroidia > Bacteroidales > Paludibacteraceae > W0P28-013. Next base: position 24,380 of record CAVKTI010000014.1, read on the forward strand.
CTTTGGCTTTTTCAATGATTTTATCAAAAAGCCTCGTGATGAGTTGGTTACCCAGTTCGGGTTTGGTTTGTTCGCTTACCACCCGTAGTGCGTCCAGTACATCGAACTCTTCGAGTTCGATGTCGAACGCGTCTTGCAAATCGTCCATGTATTCGCACGCCGATGAGTAGGCGCGCAAACAGTTCATAATAAAATTTTTCGTTTTCATAATTAGTTGATTTTTAAGTATTTACTTGTTGTAGAAAGTTACTTGCAAACCACGGCGGAGGCGGCATACAGTTTTGTCGTCGGCAAGGCGATAGGCACGCTCCAACAGCCTATTTACGAGTTCCAAGCCGAGCAGCGCAATCAGTCCTGAAACGCCAACCAGCGTGTTGATACGGCAACCGTTGTCGGCAATGCCATAGACCTTGATTCTGAAATCCATATTGATTTCACGCGTGGAGTAGTTGAGTGTCGTTGCAGTTGGTTTCATAGTGTTTATTTTTTTTATGCAAAAATTTCGTTAATTATTTCGCTACAAAATTACGGGTTTATTTTTAACTGTGCAAATTTTTCGCAAACTTTTTTCATAAAATTGCAATAAATTTCGTATTTGGCAGGAAACTAACAGATTAAAAATGCAAATTTTTCATATTTTTAGGCGAAGAGCTTGCGTATTTGCGAAATTTTTAGTACATTTGCGGCGAATTCAAAACGATTTTTTTATGAAAAAAGAACTTACAGACGCGCTGAAAGCCAAATTTGAGGGGGTCAGCGAAACAATTCTCGACAGGGTGGCTACTAAATTAGCCAAGACTGTTAGAACAGAAGAGGAGGTAACCGCAGCAGTCGACGGCGTTACCTTTCAACAAGTCCTCGAAAGTTACGGCGACAGCCGTGCTACCGAAGCGCAACAGACCGCTGTTCGCAATTACGAGCAGAAATACGGACTGAAAGACGGAAAGGCAAAAGATGGGGGCGAGCCTTTGGACAAAAAAGAGCAACCAAAAACAGACAACGAGGACGCTCCAGCGTGGGGGAAGGCACTCCTTGAGCAATACAAAACGCTTGCCGAACGCCTGAACAACATCGAAACGGAGCACGCCTCGACCAACCGCAGAAAGCAACTTTCGGCTGAAATTGCTGCACTACCTGCCTCGCTACGCAAAGCCTACGAGCGTACCAATATCGATACGCTCACCGACGAGGAGTTTTCGACGCTACTCACGGAGGTCAAAACGGAGGTAGAACAGATAGGCAACGACATCAACGCAAAAGGGGCGGTCTTCGGGCAGCCAAACAAGGCGAACAACAAGGCATCGGCGGGCAACTCAAAAGCCGCCAGCGACGCCGAAACGGACGCTGTTGTGGGCAAACTCATCTAATTTTTTCATTTCTAAACCAACAACAAAATGGCAACAACAAATCTCAATCGTGATGTTCACGAAATTCAGAGTGGGCTTGATTGTATCGTAGTCATCAAGGCGTTTGCCGACATTCCTGGCGGTCGTTCGCTGAATGTTGAAGATGTGGCAGCCGATGTTACTGTTCTCAAAGCAGGACACATCATCGTTGCAAAAGACGACGACTACAAACCGATGCCCGTGGCGACTGGCGGTGCTGCTTATGGCACGCTGCCGACTGGTTATTCGTATGTGGGCGTGCTGAAAAAGAGCGTTCCTGTAAAAGATGCGCGTGCTGCAATCGTTACCGCAGGGCAAGTGAATGCAGCGGCAAGTCCGTACCCAATCACAAGCGCAATCAAAACCGCGCTGTCGCATATTCAATTTCTGTATGCGTAGTGTTTAACAACAAAAAAGTAAAAAACAATGGCAAAGCAAGTTTCTTTATTCCCCGAATACATCGACAAGTATTTCGGAAGAGTGATTGGCAAAATCACTGAAAAATACAACGGCGAAAAGGAAAAACAGACGCTGCTCTACAAAACGATGCTGACCGAAGAGTACTCCGCAGACCTCAGTTGGGGTGCTACCGAACTCAACAATGTGATTGTAGCAGCCGATGTAGTGGCGATGGACGCCTCTATTCCGTTGAAAAAACGCGGCTCGCTCGCAAATGCCAGCGGCAAATTGTCGAAAATTGCTATCAAGTTCCGCAAGGGCGAAAAAGACATCTCCGACCTGAATGTGGCTATTGCTCGTGGCACCGACGAGGCAACCATTGCCGCCAAAGTGTTGAACGATGTGCCGCGCGTTATCGATGGCACTGACGCACGCATCGAGATGATGTTCGAGCAAGCACTTTCGTCGGGTACAATGCTCGTCGAAGACAGCGAAAACGACGGCACTGGCGTGCGTGTCGATTTCTACAAAGAGGAGAATCAGTTCCACAACATTGGCGTGAAATGGGACGGCAACGCCACCACTGCCACGCCTCAAGACGATGTGCAGCAACTGTTCGACAAAGCCGCAGAAGATGGCAACAGCATTGCTATCGTAATGATAAGCAAGAAGTACTTCAACCTGTTCCGCAGGTCGAAACAAGGCAAAGAGTTGGCGGCTTCGTATCAAGGGCGTGTGTTCACCGCCTCGACCGTGTTGCCAGTGCCTGGCAGACAGTTGTTCATCGACGCGCTGCAAGACGAATACGGTGCAGAGTTCCGCATTGTTGATAGCACTTTCAAAGTGCAGAAACACGACGGCACAGAGCAGAGCGTTCGTCCGTGGGTTGATGCCAATGTAGTGGCTATTCCTGCCGAAAATGTGGGTCGCCTTGTGTATGGCACGCTTGCCGAAGAGACCAACCCTGTAGAGGGCGTGAATTACGAAAAATCGGGGTCGTTCCTGCTTATCAGCAAGTATTCGAACAACGACCCACTGGAAGAGTTCACCTCTGGTCAAGCGTTGTGTATTCCTGTTATCGATGGTGCAGACAGTATCTATCTGTTGGACGCTGACTACACCGCACCGACAACGGAAACAGAAGCCGCATCGAGCAAGTCCTAACGCGCTAATTGCTGAAGCCTTATGACAACGCTCGAAGCACTGAAAAGCGTCAATTCGTACCCTATACCGCTACGCACCTTGGAAGAGGTTGCGCAGCGGCGCGGTGTTTTGCTCGACGACGAATGTACGGTTGCTGTATTGCAAAGTAAGGGATATCGCCTCGCTTGCGCCGACTTGCGGCTGTGGTTGTCGTTCGCGCCGCAAATATCGCAAGGCGGACAATCGTACCAATTCAGCGACGAGCAGCAACTGCAAATGCGCGCCCAAGCCAACGCCATCTACGAAGAGTACGGCGAAACAGAAGCAGCGCAAAAGGGACGATTTGGCTACAAAGGTTCAAAATTGTGATTGTACAAAACGGCTACATATCGACGAAAGAGAAAACCGCTGGCGGTATCGACCCTGCGACTGGCTTCCCTATGAAGCCAAGCGGCGTTACATACCAGCCCGCCATTCCCTGCCAATATACGGCAAACTCGTACAACAATCTTGGGCGCACACAGAGCGGCGAGCGTTTCACAGTGGCTACATACACGATACTCATCGAGCAACAAAAAACGCCATTCGTGGCAGAGCAAATACGGCTGTTGGATATGAACGAGAAGATTGTGGGAGAATTTTCTGTAATCAGTATCGAAACTATCGACGCCGTCTGCGAGGTAAAAATTTTGGTGTAATGCCTATCAAAGCGAAATTTGACCAATCGAAAGTTGCGCGACATCTCGAAGAGATGGTGGCTCGACAAGAGCGCGTGCTGGTCAATACGCTTTCGTATATTGGCGAACGGTGTGTAAACAAAGCGCGAACGAGCGGCAGTTACACCGACCGAACAGGCAATTTGCGTAGCAGCATTGGGTATGTTGTTGCTGTAGATGGGAAAATCCGCACGATGTCCGATTTTTCGGGCATAAAAAGCGGAGGCGAGGGGGCGAGTATCGGGCAAAATTATGCACGAGAACTTGTGGCAAAATTTCCGCAAGGCATAGTGCTGATAGTAGTAGCAGGAATGCATTATGCCAAGTATGTAGCCGCCAAGGGGTTTGATGTGATAGCGAGCGCAGAACTCGAAGCGAGAAGTTTAGTTCCGAAATTGTTGAAACAACTAACTGTAGAATTTACCAACAATGCTAACAGCCAAACAGGTACAAACTGATGTCTATAACCTGCTCCGTACCAGCACCCTTTCGTCGATGATTTCAGGTGCTGTGTACAGGGCTGGGTTTAGACCGCGCGACAGCAGCCTCGAAGATGCCACCGTTATTTTTACGACTGGCGCACACTCCGATGTCGAAACTGGCGTGGTAACAATCAACATCTATGTACCTGACATTGACGCATTCGACAACGGCGTGCTGGTCGAAGATGGCGTGCGAACCGCCGCACTGGAACGAGCCGCCGCCGAATGGGTCGAAACGCTGACAGCAGCCAAGAGCAACTACAAGTTCGGGTTGTTCAAAACAATTTACACCGAAGCGGATACCGAAATCAATCAGCACTTTGTAGTGATAATACTCGAATACAAGTACATTGCATAGTGCGCAAAATTAAAATTCAAATTGTTACAAAACTAAAAAAGAGGAGAGAGAATTATGTCAGTAGTGAACTGGGGGAAGCCCAAACTTGAGATTGCTGCCTATGAAAATGGCGCACTGCCTGCGAACCCGACTTGGACAACACTGCCCGAGCCTGTTACCGACACCACAGAGTTGGCTACGGAAGAGGGCGACAAGGTGGAAGCCATCGAAGAGGGCGGCGGCGTGGTAGATACATACCGCAAAAAGTCCAAATACTCGCTTTCGTTCGAACTGTTCGAGAAGAAAGGCGAAACGAAGCCTATCGAGGACAACGACGGCGTGATTGACACCACTTACGCCATTCGGCTCACGCCCGAAGACACGACCAACAACGGCTATCTGATGAAAAAATGTTCGGTTTCGTGCTTGAACACTTGGAAATCAGCCGACGGCGGTCGCTGGAAATACACTTTCGACGCGCTGGTGCCCGACGACGGCAGCAAGATGCTCGAACGCTATGTGGCAAGCACCACAAACAGCACAGCGGACGGTAGCAGCGAAGAGGCGTAATAAAAGCGTTGGTGGCGGCTCGGAAAGACGAGCAAATGACGGTGGGGAAAGACCCACACTGCGGCAGTAGCACAATGGTAGTGCGTTGGCTCTCCAAGCCAAAGATGGGTGTTCGATTCGCCCCTGCCGCTCGCTATGATACAGAAAAAAGATATTCGCAGAACACAACGGCGGTCGGCAGATGCTATTCTTGCCGCACCGCTCAAAGTTCATATTGGCGGCGACACGCTCACGATGGCGCGCCCTACCATTCGCACATTCATTGCTGCGAGCCGTGCCATTTCCGAACTGCCGCTTGCCGATGTGCAGGAGGGCAAAGAGATTTCGTGCATCATCTCGTATGCACGCCACAGCAAGCCGATAGGCAAGATATTCGCCACGATGTTGCTGGGGGCGCGCAAGTGGGAAAGCCCGCTTTTTCGCTGGCGCAAACGGCGGTTGGCTGACAAGATACTCGACACCTACTCGCCAGCCGACCTATCGACGGCGTTGGGCGAGGTGCTGATGGCGTTGGAGGTGCGCGATTTTTTCGTGCTTACCACTTCCCTGAACGAAGTCAATCTGATAAAGACGGAAGTGGTAAAAACGACAGCATCTGGGCGATAGTAGGTCTGTTTGCGCAGAACTACCACATGCCGCCCGAAGCAGTACTCGATATGACACTGCAAAATGTGGTGATGTACAACGCAGTGTTGCCGAGTTATGTGTCGGACAAAGATAAGAGAATCAGCGGCGACGACCCACGCAACCGTGAGGCAATAGACCGTATGTTGGGACTGTAAAAAAAAGCAAACGCTATGGCAGACAATGGCACACTCGATTTTGAGGCGCGGGTAAAGATGGACACAGAGGGTGCTGTGTCGTCTATCGATGATATGGTAAAAAAAGCGGAAGAGGCGGGCTTAAATATAGACCGCTATTTTACGCTTTCAAAGTGCAAAAAATCAATTGTTGAAATAAAAAATGAAATTGAAAAATGGCGTGAGAAACAAAGGGCGTTAGGCGACGAATACAGCAGAACAGAGAACGCTATTGCAAAGGCGGAAAAGTCTATCAGTCAGATGAAGACAGGGCTGTCGCAAGCAGAGATTAGCGGCGACGATATGAGTGTGCGTGTATTCACCAACAAGATTGCAGAAGAAGAGAAAAATTTGCAATCGCTCAAAAGTAAGTTGGGCGAGTTGGGCGGAGAAATAGATGCCACTTTGAAGCCTGTGGGCGAACTGAATGAAAAATTTACTGCGCTAAAAAATATAGAGAAACTGCTTGAGAATGCGCAACCAGCGTTGGCTACAAAAATTCGCAAGAACAAGGCGGAATTGGCGCAAATGGCGGCAGCAGGTCAGCAGAACACGGAGGCTTACAAGAAATTGGAAGCCGAAACAATCCAACTGACAAAACAGCAAACAGTGCTTAACAAAACGATGTCGGCTGGTGCAAAGTCGGGGCTATCGATGGCAGCGACGATGCAGGGGCTACAAGCGTTGTCGGGTGCATATTCGGCAGGATTAGGTGCTGTTTCTCTATTTTCGAGCAATCAAAAAGACCAGTTGGAAATTCAGACAAAACTGCAATCGGCAATGTCTGTTACGGTTGGCATTCAAAGTGTTTATCAGTCGTTGTTGAAATCGAGTGCAATGATGCAGGGGCTGTATGCGGCGCAAACGAAAGCGGCTACAATCGCCACGAAACTCAAGACGGCTGCCGAGGGAAAGGGCGCAATCGCCACCAAAGCAGCCACAATAGCACAAAAGGCTTTCAACATAGTAGCCAAAGCCAACCCCTATGTGTTGCTGGCAATGGCTCTCGTTACTGTTGTGGGGGCGTTGGCTGCCTTTGCTGTTGGGACATCGAAAGCCAAAAGAGAGCAAGAATCGTTCAACCTCTCGTTGGAAAAGAAAGAAAAGGCGTTGGCGCGTCTGAATACAGAGCAAGAAAACAACATCAAGATAATGCAAGCCGAAGGGGCTTCGGAGGAGGAAATTCTGCACCAACGGCTGGAGAATGCACGCGCCATAGAACGCGAAACGGCTGCCACTATCGATTTGATAAAGGCACGCAAGGATAAGAAAGGAAAGTTGAGCGATGATGACCAAAATGCGTTAGCAGAATGGACGAAGAAAAATGAGGACGCTTACAACGAAATCAATTCGATATTGACCGACAGCACAGCGTATCAAATACGCTTGGAGCGTGAGAAGCAAGCCGAAATCAAACGCCTGACCGAGCAAGCGAACAAGGAGCAACTCGACCTGCAAAAGAGCCGCACCAAGGACAAGATGAAGCTCATCGACTTGGAGTTGCAGCAGACCATTGCCGCCATCAAAAAAGAGCGCGCCGCCTACCAAGAAAAGTACGGCAAGGGGGCGGACACCTCGCAGTTCAGCCGCCGTATCGACATTGCCAAGCAGGGCGCAGCCGACAAACGCAGCGAGGTGAGCCGTGAGCGTGGGCGGCAATACGAGGACTTGGCAGCCGACACCGATAAGTTCCAGCAGAACCAAGAGATAGAGGTGCTGAAACAGCAAGCCGAAGCCACCACCGACCTCAACGAGAAATTGCTGTTGCAAGCCGAAATCCGTCAGCGGCTGCTCAATATCGAACTCGACCAACTCGACATCGACCGTCAGCGGGCGTTGGAAGACGCTGGCGACGACGAGCAGCAGAAGCAAATCATCAATCAGACATACGACATCAAGGTAGAGCAAGCCCAATCGTCGAGCGCAATGCAGAGTGCGCAGGACGAACAGGCGGTGCTCGAACAGCGTAAGGCGCAATACGAGGAGTTTGCGCAGCGCACGGTGGAGATAGAGCAGCAGCGTGTCGAGAACATCAAAAAGATTGACGCGGCACTGGCGGCTGGCGACATCACAGAGAGCGAGGCTGCCGTGCAGAAGCAGTTTGTCGAAACGCAAGCGTCGCAGGACACCGAGCAGGCAAGCATCGAAACGCTTGGCACCAGCGTCGAGGGGCTGGGCGAGGAGTTGAACGCCATTATGCAGAGCGTACTCAATCAGGGGCTGTTGGAGATACAAGCGCAACTGCCCACACTGAAAGCGGAACTCGCCTCGCTGAAAGCCAACAAGAACGCCGACCCGAAACAGTTGGCAGTGTCGATGACCAAAGTGGCAGCCGCCGAAAAGGTGGTGAACGACTACACCGACAGCCTTGGCACATCGCAAAAAGAGTACGGCAAGAGTGCCAAAGAGAACTGCGGAAAAGCCGCTGCCGCATTGAAAGTAGTGGGCGAGGCTGTCGATATGATTGCCGACAATTTCGGCGAGTTTATGGGCGAGGCTGGGCAGGACGCTATGCAGGTTATTCAGACCGTTGTAACCGCTACACAAACGGCACTCACCGCTATCAGCACCACCTCGATAACAGCGGCAGAGGGCGTGAAAACGGCAGAAAAAGCGTCGGTCATCTTGGCTATCATCTCCGCCGCTATACAGGTGGTGATGGCGTTGGTAAATGTGTTTGCCAAATACTTCTCGAAAGCGGCGCAGACACAGGCACTCATCGACAAGAACAACGAGGCAATAGAAACCTCGAAAAACAGGGTAAAAGAGTTGCAAGCCGCGCAGAAATCGCAGACGGGGCGCGACTACTGGAAAACCCAATGGGAGCAGATAGACGAGTACAACAAACAGGCAGCACTCGCCGCCGAAAACGAAAAGTTGGCAAAGCAGAAAAAAGAGGAATCGAACACCTCGAAAAAGAAAGACGATGCCGAGCAGCAGGCGCAAGAGGCGCACCAAGCACAGTTGGACGCCGAAGAAAACTCACGCCAATTAATGGAGACATTCTACGAAGAGATGTCGGGGACGAGCCTCGAATCGTTTTCCGAGAACTTGGCAGACAGCATTGTCGAGGGCTTCAAGAGCGGCACGGAGGATATGCGCGACATTTGGGACAGTGCGCTCGACGATATGTTCACCGACATGATAAAGCAGCAGATAAACCTGAGTCTGCAAAAGCGGTTGGCGGGCGTGTTTCAAAAAGTGCAAGACGCTTTTGCTGGCGGCGACACCAACCTCACACAGACCGAGATGGAGGCGATGAAAGCCGAATTTGAAATTGCCAAAGCGGGCGCAGAGGCGGAGATGGAGCAATGGCGGCAGTTGATGGAAACAATGGGTTTGACCACCGACGACGACATCGACGCTTCGTCGGGCGGCTTCGAGAGTATGAGCCAAGACACCGCCGACGAACTGAATGGGCGTTTCACCGCCCTGCAGATGAGCGGCGCAAGCATCGACGCAAAAATGCAGTTGCAGTTGGACGGCACAAATATGCTCATCACGCAAGCGCAGGGCATAAAAGACACTGTGGCACTGATGGTGGGCATCGCTACCAATCAGTTGGAGGAACTGCGTGATATTAACGCACATACGGCATTGTTGGAAGAGACGAACAAACGCTTGAAACAGATACAATTAAACACCGACAAACTATGATAGACAAACGATTTCCCGAAGCCAAAGAGGCACTGCTGCAACTGATGCGCGAGAACAACATCTGCGACGACGGTTACAGCCGTGCTTTGGCTGCTACCGACTTGGCAGGGCTGATAGGCGTGATGAACGAGAACCGCCTTTTTGTGGGGCATAGTTATGTACCTGCTACGGAGTGGCTGCGAACCTACTATGGCGACGACCTGCCCACGCTCAACAAGCACGGCATCTATCTCGACCAAGAGGTGGAGGTGCGCGACCAGCCTGTGGTGTGGCTCTATGGCAAATGCGTGTGCAACTACTTTTTCACGCTCCCCGAGATAGGCGAACTGGTGGTGTGCGATTTCAGTTGTGCGCTGGTGCATGTAACCAAAAGCGTGCTTTTCCGCGTCTATTTGGTAGATAACGGCATTGCCGAGATAGCCGACCACCCAAACAAAGTGCGTATATACATCAAAGATAGGAGGGCGAAACAATGACTATCACCATCAACGGCGCAAACATCACCACGCAGTTTGGGCTAACGCCGATAAAAGGCACGCTCGATAACTTGTGCAAGCCAGCGGAGATGAAATCGTTGGTAACAAACGACAACGCCGCCATCGACGGTGTTATTCCTGTACTCTACAACCGCAAGACCAAGCAGCGCACGGTGTCGTTGCCGTTTATCATTCGGCAGCCAAACCTCGCCGTGCTGTTGCAAACGGTCGATGCGCTCATTGCCTTTTTGCAGAACGGTGCAAAGGACAGCACTGGCGCATACACGCACATCAACGAGGTGCTGGTTGCAGAGCAGCAGCGCAAGTACCGCCTCATCTACGAGAGTTTCGACAAATACAGCAATTTCGACGCGAGCGGAAAAGCCACTATCAGCATAAAATTTACCGAACCAAACCCCACCAATAGAGCCTTATGAACGCACCACTCGAAAACATAACCATCTACAACCCGATAGGCGGCGCACTCTGTACGCTGCCAGTAACCAATTCGTGCGACCGCTCCTACACGCTGGGAGGCGACAACAAAATCACGCTCAACTGCAAATTTGCCAAGCGTTACACCATTCCAGCGTTTTCGTATGTGCGCTACGACGCTGAACTGTTTTTTGTCAAAGAGTTGTATATGCCGCAGCCAATGGGCGGCTACTACCAATACGAGTTGTCGTTTTTCTCGGTGCTGAATATGCTCTACAAGCCGTTGTTCAAGCGTTATGTAACGGTAGAGGGCAGCACTTTCGACGAACCCGAATTTGATGTGAACGCCAATCTTGCCACTATCGGCGAGATGCTGATAACCGCCATCGACAAGTATGCGGAGCGTGTGCCGCTCTACAACAACCAAGAAACTATTTTTGCGCAGTGCCTCGCCGCTGGCAAGTTCCGTTTGTCGGACAATAGTGCCTACAACGACACCACGCTGCAAGCCTTTTCGTTTTCGGGAACGAGCATTCTCGACGCAATCAATATGGTGGCGCAAGCCTACGAAACGGAGTTTTGGTGCGTGCCGTCGTCGGGAGTAATACCCACCTACACGCTGCGGTTCGAGAAGTGCGAGCAGGGCGACATTATCACGCTTTCCGACACGATAGACAACGCCACACGCAAGAGCGGTGGGCTGATAAGTGCTGAATACAGCAGCGAGTTTGGCGATGTGCCGCAGGTGTTTCTGCCGATAGGCAGCGACCGCAATATCACGCGCAAGGTAGCGCAGCAGACCGTGAACGGCAATCTGATGAATGTGTCGTATGCCAAGCGGCTGAAACTCGACCCCAACACCACCTATGCGTGGACAGACGACGCTGGCACAAGCATAAGCATAACCACCGACGCAGCAGGGGCTATTGCAGTCGATGGCGTTACTACTGGCATCGAGACCACCGAAACATTCGACGACATCTACCCCAAGTGCCGTTACCGTGTTACAGAGGTAGTTACGCGTGGCAGTGCCGACAATCCGTACTACAAAGTGATGTTCGAGGCGATAGGCGGCACAGGGCTGGCTGCACCCTATTTTCCGTTCACCATTGCCGACGGCGCAACCCTTTCGATTATCTTCGAGAGCGGTCTGTTGAACGGTATGGAGTTCGAGGTGCAGCAGGGCGACGGTGGCAACGGCGTGATGGGTTTGACAATCATTCCAAACGGCGACGACGAGAGCGCACAGATACCCTACGGCTCGTTTGTGCCGACGGTGGGCGACGAGTTTGCCGTGTTCAATATCATTATGCCCGAAGCCTATGTCGAATCCGCCAAGTTGGAGTTGGCAAAAGCCGCCTACACCAAAGTGTGCGAGTACCGCGACACACGCCCCGACCTTTCGTGCAAGTCAGAGCCTAACTATTTCCACGAAAACGGCGTGGAGATTTCGATGGGTTGCCGTGTGGCTGTCGAGAGCGAACTGATTGGCGACCTACAATATCTCTCGCGTGTGTCGGAGTTTTCCTACTCGCTTGCTTCGCCCGACGATGTGTCGTTCAAACTATCGTCGGCAGTGCAGGCAGGGTCGTTGGCAGCGTTGAAACTGGCGGTTGCCGACGCTACCAACAGCGTGAACGGCTTGCAGCAGCGCAGCATTGTGTTGAGCCGTCGTGGCTGGCGCGACCAAAAAGAGTTGTCGGAGATGATTGAGAGCCTCGCCAGCGAGATGATGCTCATCGGCAACGAAAAGTACCAGTTTGGGCTTACCAGCACAATCAGCATACTGAACACCACCGCAGGAGCGTTTAGTGCCGTGAAATTCACCGCAGGGGCGTTGTCGCACACGCAGCCGCCCTACCGCGACAACGGCAACAATGGCTTGTACGAAATGCCAGCCGCAACCTACTACAAGTCGAATATCAGCGGTTACGACGCTGCCACGCCCTACTACATCTATGCCGTGTTGGACAGCAGCACCGCCAAAGGCACTTGGCTCATCACCCCCACAGCGCAGGACGGCGAAATGTATATGTTGGTGGGCGTGTTGGCGAGCGAGTTCGAGAACCAGCGCACCTTTTCGCGCACTTACGGCTACACTGCCGTAACAGGCGGAAAAATCACCACCGAGATGATTCAGGACGCTGGCAGCAACCTGATTATCGACTTTCAGAGCAACCCACCGCGCATTGTAGCACGCAACGGCGCAGAAATCATCGGTAATATCAAGTTCAAGGCGTCCGATGCCAAAACCGCCGCCGAATATATCGCCGAACTCACAAGCGGCGTATCGACCGCACAAAGCACCGCCGACGCTGCACAAGCCGAAGCCGAAGCAGTGCGCGAGGAGTATCAAGAGGCTATCTCTGCCGAAGAACAGGCGCGCAACAGTGCCATAGCAGGCGTGCAGACGAGCATCGGCAGTCTGCAAAGTCAGATAGACGGCGAGGTTACGGCGTGGTTTTTGAACGGCGTGCCGACGCTCACCAACGCCCCAGCCGTTGATTGGACTACCGACGACGAAAAGACACGCCACATAGGCGACACCTACACCAACATGAACACCTACGACGACGACCCCGACGCAGGCAAGTCGTGGCGTTGGTGCAAGGGCGCAAACGATGACTTTGAAACGAGCGGAGACAGTATCTACACTGGTGCTAATCCGCTGACAATTACAGCCGATGCAAGCAGTAATTACCGCTATGTGGAACTCTCCGCCGATTTAACCAATTCCTCGCAGATACTATTCTCGTGCGACAAAGCGGTTGTCAAGGCAGGGAGTGCCACGCAGTTCACTGTTGGACTATACGATTTCAACCAATCAAAAGCCAGTCAGTTCACCCACTTTACTATCAGCGAGAATAAGGTCGAAAAGATTTTCACCGTTCCCGATACTGGCACTTGGAGGTTGCTTCTCTATGCTGGCAAGCAGGGCAGCACGGCTGGCAACAGTGTGGAATACACAAACATCAAGGTATGGTACGGCAGTGTGCGGAACAGTTGGCATTGGCACCTCATTGCCGACAGCGACGCAGTGAAAGCACTCGTGGAGGCAGGTAAGGCGCAATCGACAGCCGACGGCAAGTCCACGACCTTTATCGTGCAGCCGAGCAACTACCAAAAGGGCGACCTATGGATATTGCAGTCCGACAGCGACCACACCGCAGGCAAGAAAGGCGACATGCTCACCGCCAACGCCGACAGCACCACCTATGTAGCAAGCCATTGGAGCAAAGAGGTCAAATACACCGACGACACCGCCCTCGACAACTTGCAGATTGGCGGAAGAAATATGCTGCTGAATAGTAATAGTTATACTTGGAATTGTTGGGGAACATCTTGGGCGAGTGGCGTTACCGATAAATACACAGCCACTAAAACAGATGAGTACTCGCAGGTTACCATAAACACCAAGCCGACTACTACGCTTTCGACATATATTAATGTGTTCAACAAGATAACCAACGCGCTATGGGCAGGGAGAAAAGTAACCGTTTCGGCTATGTTGTATTCTTCGTACCAAGACACCGTCAAGATTGGTTTCCTCGAAAGAAAAGACTCGACTGTATTACTTGACCAATACTACAACCATAATGCAGATATTGCGGTCGAAGCCAAAAAGTGGACGCAGGTATCGTGGTCGTTTGAAAGCCCCATTGATTTATATGCCGATGTCAATGGGCTGACACCGACAGCGTTGTATGTGGTTATATGCGGCTCTGCCATACCCGAAGCAGGCTCGTATTGGCGAATGAAAAATGTCAAGATTGAGTTTGGCAACAAGCCAACCGACTGGACGCCTGCGCCCGAAGATGTGGAGGTGGAGATAGCCGCCTTGGACTACCTCAAAAAGGCACTCAACGACGGCTCGACCGAGATAGCGGGCGGTCTGCTGATGACCAATGTGCTGATGCTGAAAAACCTCGCAGGGGCGGTTACGGCAGGGTTGAGCGGACTGACCAAGAATACAGGCACAAGCATTGCCGACAATGTGCTGCTGTGGGGCGGTGGCACATACGAAGAGGCGTTCTATGCCGCCAACAACGCCAACTACTACAAGGCAGCCAGTGGCACAACACCCATCACCACCCTCATCAAAAAAGACGGCACAGGCAAGATAGGCGTGTTCAAAATTTCCAGCACACAAATCACCGTCGATGTACCCAACCAAGGCAAAATCGTTATCGATGGCAGCACCAGCAACGCAGGCATCTACATACAAGATACCAACGGCGAGAATAAGGCGGTATTTACGCCTCGTTCCATTAGTGGTTCTGATTTTCCGAAAGATGATGCGACAAGCACAAAAACTTATAGTATCAGCGCAAACGGCGCACTTACGAATTCGTATGGTTCATTTACGAGCAATACATTCACGGCGCGCGACACAACGAACAACGCCGACCAAACGCAAACCATCACCAAAAGCCTCAAAGGAACAGCCACATTCTCTATAAATATCAATTGCGCTGGCGGTCTTATTGGGTCAAGTAGCACAACATATCAGGCGGTAATTACTGTAACATCGAGTATAAATCTTACTGCTTGCGCTACAAAAGTCATCAGCGCAACGGCTGCATCTGGTTATACGGGGACGAAATACCTCGCAGGCTCGCTTGATTTTGATTTTTCCAAGTATGCCTTGGCTGGCGACCAAACACTGACAGTAACAGTAAGAACAGCAATCAATGGGAAAATAGACGCTAATAGTGGAATTATCATAAGCGGAGAAACTACTTTGCCACTTGCTTCTGGCACGCGTTCGGTAACATTGTCGGCTACCTACACCGATACTGTTGTAACGAAATACATCTACAAGCCGAAAACGATTATCGGGAAAGACGGCATGGTGTGTGCATTGAGCAAAGACTGCTACTTTATGACACGACTCGGGGTTAATGCCCAAGAGATTATATTTCGTGGGTTGCCAACAACTGCACCTGCCACCACTGGGCAACTCTATAACGACGGCGGCACGGTAAAAATAAAGACCTAAAATGCGTGTAAATAACGCATTTTTCGCGCCCGAAAAGTTATTGTCAGGTGTGTGAAAAAGGCACTTTTTATAGTATATTTGCATAACGCGGAAAAGTGAAAAAATGAAAAAGACATTGAACAAGGAGGCGGCACTATGCGCCTGATACTGCGGAGGTTAGCCCTGCGCCCCACCTACACCATCGGGCGGCTCTATATCGACGGTGCGTATTTTTGCGACACGCTCGAACCGACGGTGCGCGACACAAACCGCAACGGCGTGTTCG